>NZ_JBYITD010000007.1:0-407227 GCF_057708945.1 Nonomuraea sp. bgisy101 | reverse complement strand
CCCCCCCCCCCCCCCCCCCCCTCTGCCCGAAGCCTGGGGAGAAACTTAGCGCATTGCGGAATTCGCCTCTGAGTCGATGAATAATCGCGGGCGGAATGCAGTGGTTCGCCGAATACGGTGAGCCTGGGCCACATGCCGGTCGCGTGTCGTGTTGGTGGTTTCGGGGTTCGAGGTTCCCGCCGAGACCACCAGCACGACGACACGCGGGGACCGTGGTCCCGCTCCCCCGCGCTTCCATCCTGCTTCCCGCGCCGTGCGACCGCCGAGGTCACGCGGCGCTCAAGCCGTTCTCCGTCCGAGGCTCCACCAGACGTCCGACCTGGAGGAGAGCTCGCCTTCCCGATCAGGACGGCCGGGGCGAATCGGTACTGGAGACGCCCCCGCGCTCCTTGATCGTCACGCTGACGGCCGGGGCGGATCGGCACCGTGGACGCCCGCCGCGCTTCTCGATCGTCACGCTGACGGCCGACGCGGATCGGCATCATGGACGCCCCCCGCGCACCTCGGTCGTCACGCTGTCCCTGGCGACGATCCAGCGCGAAAGCGCTCGGGAATGGGCGCGGCTCGCGCACGATTTCGACGCCGGATATCCCGGGCACGCGATCCATGAAGGACGGCCGGACAAGGCTCATCATTCACGCCGGGCCGGACACCTCAGCACATGGTCCCTTTGCGTTTCCAGTATCCAGCCGGAATAACCGGGTGAAGAGCTTTGACATGCACGCCCGCTGCGGTCGCCCCGGCGAAGTGGGCAGGAAACAGGGGACCGGAAGAACTCACCGATATCGAGCGAGAAGGCATCGAGGCCGACTCGCCTACGGAAATGCCGCCCCCGGCTGTCGATGCCGCTCATAAAAGGCAGCGTGTACGCCGGTCACCGTCCGAACGACCTGAAAGCGGGCCCCTTGTCAAGGGTATTCGCATTCACACCGTCAGCACGATTTTTCCGCGCGCGTGCTCCGCCTCCACGTAGCGGATGGCGTCGGCGGTCTCGCTCAGGGGATACTCCCGCTCGATCACCGGGGTGACCTTTCCTGCCGCGACGAGCCCGGCGAGAAAGGTCAGATCCTCGACGCTCCGCCTCGCGGTCAGTCCGCGGAGCCGCTGGCTCACGAACGGCGAGGTCACGGTGAGGACGAACAGCCGCGGCAGCGGGCCGAGCACCTCTCCTCCCGCACCGCTCGACGAGACGTAGACGCCCTTCGGCGCGAGCACCCGGCGGAACTCCGAGAGCCGGTGGTTGCCCGCGAAGTCGAGGATGGCGTCGAATCGGGCCGCGCCTCGGGTGACGTCCTCGCGGGTGTAGTCGATCACCTGGTCGGCGCCGATCGAGCGCACCAGGTCCGCGTTCCGGGTGCTGCAGACGCCGGTCACCTCCGCGCCGAGTGTCTTCGCGAGCTGCACGGCGAAGGTGCCGACTCCGCCGGAAGCCCCGTTGACGAGCACTGTACGGCCGGGCCCGACCTGGCCGGCACGCAGCGTCTGCAGCGCGGTCGTCGCCGCCACGGGAAGGGTGGCCGCCTGCTCGAACGTCACCCCCGCGGGTATCGGGGCCAGGTGCTTCTCCGGCGCCGCCGCGTACTCGGCGAAGCCTCGCTGACTCGTCTCGCCGAACACCGCGTCGCCGACCTGGAGGCCGGTGACGTTCGCCCCTGCCACTTCCACCGTCCCGGCGATGTCGCGCCCGAGGATGGTCGCCTTCGGCCGCCGGATCCCGAACGCGAGACGCCCGATGCGCGGGACGCCGTGCATGGCGAACCTGTCGCCCTGGTTGACCGAAGCCGCCCGAACCCGCACGAGCACCTCGTCGGGGCCGACTGCGGGCTTGTCGACGTCGCTGTACCTCAGGACTTCGGCGGAGCCGTACTCCTCGTAGACGATCGCTTTCATGGGTGCTCCTCACTTCGATGGTGGACGGGCGTCCCAGGGCAGGGGGCATCGTGCCGGCGACGTCCGGCGTGCCCGCGGGATCGGGGCCGGTCAGGAGACCGGCTTGGGTCGGGGACTCGGATCGGCTGTTGGGAAGGGGGACTGGTGGGAGCGGGGTCGACGGCCGCTCAGCGGCGAAGCGCCCGGCCGATCCCCTCGAGGACGGTGTGGACGAGCGTGCCGGCGGAGAGCACGACAAGCCCCGTGTCGATCCACTGCGGTACGTTCGGCGACCAACCGGCCGCCTCGACGAAGGCCGGGTTGAGCACCCGGTGGGTCGCGGCGAGCCAGATCAGCATGACCGCGGAGGCGAGGTCGGCGATCGACCCCGCGACGGCGACGGGAACGCTCCATCGCACGTAGTACTTCACGAAGGCGAAGCCGAGGGTCGCGATCACGAAGGCGATGAACAGGTAGACGGCGCCGCTCTCCCACAGCCAGGGCGAGAGCAGGCCGACGGGGTCGCCGTTCGCGTCCGTCTCGGTGCTCACCACCGGCGAGAGCAGGATGAAGGTCGTCATGAGGACGAACAGCACGGTCCCGGTGACCAGCTCGCCGTACCGGGCGCGACGGCTGGGCGGCTCGGGCAGCGAGTCGGGGGTCCAGGGCCGTGCCGTCGCCCTGCGGCCGGCGAAGACGCGCTCGATGATCGCGAAGACGAGCGTCGTCCAGAAGGCGATGTGGACGGTGGTCGTGAACGCCGCGCCGAGGGTGTCGCCGATCACGAGCAGGGCGGTGCCGTCCTGCAGGGCCCGCGCGAGCCCGACGACCGCGGCCACGACAGGCACGATCGTCACCATCAGCGCCGTCAGCAGCCGGGTGTAGTCGAGGTAGAGCGCGGGCCCGATGAGCTGGAGCGGACGATCCGCGTAGCCCGCGGCCAGCCGCGCCGGGTCGCCCAGCTCGGTGAGCACCGCGATCTCGGCTTCCACCGGGTCGCTTCCGGCGTCGAGGCGGTCGTCGACGGCGTCCGCGATCGAGGCGCGGAGTTCCTTCTCGATGTCGGGCCGCTGCCGCTCGGGCAGGCGGCGCAGGGTCGCGTCGACGTAGCGGTCGGTGAGGGTGCTCGCGGGGATCATGACTCGCCCTTCAAGGTGCGGAATGCCGTGTGGAGCTCGTCCCAGTCGCGACTCAGGGTGTCGGCGAGTGCGACGCCGTCGCCACTGGTTCGGTAGAACTTGCGCGGCCGGGACTCCTCGGTGTTCCAGTCGCTGGTCAGCAGGCCCTGCTTCTCGAGTCGGCGCAGGAGCGGGTACAGGGTGTTGGCGTCGACGGTGAAGCCGCGCTCGCCGAGCAGGTCGAGCAGTGCGTACCCGTAGTTCGGCTGCCGAAGGATGAGCAGGCACGCGAGCACGACGGTGCCCCGCCTGAGCTCCTGCAGATGCGTGGAGAGCAGCTCATCGTTCAGCATGCGACCCACAATAGTGTGTGGCACACACTATTGCAACAGACCTACCCCGGAACGGACCCGCACCGCTCACCCGGTGGCAGCGGGGCCGGTGCGCGTTCGCGATCAGCGGTGATCGGCCTGAGTGAGGCGGGCGGGTCCAGCAGGCGGGAGGCCACGTCGCCGTGCAGCTCGTACACGCCACGGAGCATGACGGTGGCGCCGGACAGACCGTCGCCGTACGTGCGGGGGGGCCGCCCCGCCGAGCTGGCCGACATCCTCTGGGACATGCACGCCCGGCGGCATCGGCACGAGGCCGGCGTCCCTGCCGGGCTCCTGGAGGGATGACCCCGAAGGTGCTCGTCAGCCTGACCGCCGCCGTCCGATGACGCCGGGATCGCGCTCGTGGACCCGCACCGGCCGTGTCGTCTCCACGACAGGCTCGCGGCGGCCGGAGAGGCTGACCACGGCGAGGCCGCCCAGCAGGATCAGCGCGCCCGCCGTGACCGGCGCGGGCATCCGCTCGCCCAGCACGAGGACGCCGAGCACACTGGCCACCAGCGGCTCGGCGAGGCTGAGCGTGGCGGCGCTCGCCGCGCTGACCCTGCGCAGCCCGCTCACGAAGAACATGTACGCCAGGGCCGTGGTGGCCCCGGCGAGCCAGGCCACCAGTCCGAGCGAGCGGGCGTCGGCGAGCAGGGGAAGCCCTGCCACGAACCATGGGAGCGTGACCATGGAGCCCACCAGCAGGGTCAGCGACACCGCGGCGGGCATCGCCACCCTGTCGTCGACGAGCCGCTTGGCCGAGACGGTGTAGACGCCGAAGCAGCCTCCGGCCACCACGCCCAGGACCAGGCCGAGCGGATCGACGCGTGCCGAGCCCGCCGGCGTCGACATGAGCGTGACGCCGACGACCGCGGCCGCCGTACCGGCCAGCCAGGTCCTGGTGAGCGGGGTGCGCAGGAACAGCCGCTGGCACAGCCCGGTGAAGACGGGCGCGAAGCCGAACGCCAGCGCGGTGGCCACGGCGGCGCCGGTGCGGGAGACCGAGGTCAGGAACGCCGCCTGGAAGATTCCCGTGGCGGCCGCGGCCGACAGCAGCGGCGGCCAGGCGGGCCTGGTGAGGGTCCGGAAGGCGGCGCGGTCGGTGAGCAGCACGAAGGCCAGCAGGAGCAGGCCGCCGAACAGGATGCGGGCGCAGCCGACGGTCACCGGGCACGCCGCCGACCCGGCCATGACCTGGGCGGGGCCGACCGTTCCCCACAGGATCCCGGCACCGAGCACCAGCAGGCTGCCGGAGACGTCGTTTCGTTGGTTCACTCTTCGGACGCTAGGCGTTCGTGCGGATCGCCAACGGTTCAGCCGAAGCTCATTCGGCTGAGGGGCGGAGAGTCGCCGGTCCTTCGGGTTTCGGCTGCACGGAAGCGGATCAGACGTACGGAGTTCGGCGTTCCCTGCGCTCGGCCACAGGAAGTTCGGACTGCTCCACCGGCTGCACGTAGTCGAAGACCACGGTCGTGCGCACGTCCACGAACTCCTTGCGCCGCGCCAGCCGGTCGAGGACGAAGTCCCGCAGGTACTGCGTGCTGGGGACGGCCACGTGCACCAGGATGTCCTCGTTGCCGGTCACGACGAACACGCCGAGGGTCTCCGGCAGCGCGGCCATGGTGTCGCGCGTCGACTCGATGGCCTCGCGCGACTGCGGCCTGATCCTGATCGAGATCAGGGCCTGCACTCCGCGGCCGAGGGCCTCGGGATCCACAGCGGCGTGGAAGCCGGTGATCACGCCGCGGGCGCGCAGGGCGCGGGTGCGTTCCAGCGCGGTGGACGGCGCCACCCCCACGGCCTCGGCCAGCTCGCGGTTGGTCTGCCTGCCGTCGCGCTGCAGCCGACGGAGGATCGCCTGGTCGACGGCGTCCACGTGAAAGCCCCTTCGCATCCGTGCCGACGAGGCGAACGTCCTGCGCGTCCCGTCAGCGTTCCGGCTCCTTCTCCGAATTTTATTCGACGGGCGAGGAGGTCCGGCGCTCGCGCAGCAGGACCGTCGCGAGCACCGCCGTGAAGGCGAGCAGCGCCGCGGCCGTTCCCGTCACAGCAGCGAAACCCTGGCCGAACGCCTCACGCGCGGCGGCCCGCAGGGGCTCGGCCGCCGCCGGCGGCAGTGTCGCCGCGACCTGCAGCGCCGCGGCGAGCGACTCCCCCGCCGTCTCGGCCGCCCCGCCGTCCACTCCCGGTACGGCGGGCAGCGCGCCGCGGTAGGCGGCGGCCAGCGCCGTACCGAGCACCGCGATCCCCAGTCCAGCGCCCAGCTCGAAGGAGGTCTCCTGGATCGCTGCGGCCTCCCCCGCCCGCTCCGGCCTGGCCGCGGACATGATGAGGTCGGCGCCCAGGGTCATCACCACGCCCGCGCCGGCGCCGGCCGCGACCAGCGCCCCGGGCAGGGCCGCACCGCCCCCGGCGGTGAGCGTGGCCAGCGCCGCGGCGAACAGCGTCAGGCTCCAGGTCAGCGCCCGGCGATGTCCCATCCTGGCCGCCAGCCACGGCGCGGTCGCGGCGCCCACGGCGTTCGCGACGGCCGGCGGCGCGAGCGCGAGGCCCGCCGTGAGCGGGCCGTGGCCCGCCTCGAGCTGAAGCCACTGGGTGGCGAAGAACAGCAGCGCCGTGTAGCAGCCGAAGCAGCTCAGCACGCACACCGTCGCGGCGGTGAAGCGGCGGTCGGCGAACAGCGCGAGGTCCAGCAGCGGCTGGGCGGCGCGCCGCTGGCGGGCCGCGAACAGGCCGAGCAACGCCATCCCTGCGGCACCCGCGACCAGGGCGCCGGTGCCGGGCTGCTCGGCCGCCCGCTTCAGCGCGTAGACGGTCAGCGCGAGGCCCGCCACCGACAGCGCCACCCCTGCCAGGTCCCAGCGGCGCGGCGCGGGGTCCTTCGACTCGGGGATCAGCCGGAGACCCGCCACCAGCGCGATCACCACGACGGGCACGTTGACCAGGAAGACCGCGCCCCACCAGAACCGCTCCACCAGCGCCCCTCCGACGACCGGCCCGATCGCGGCCCCCGCGCTGTGGGCCGCGGTCCACAGCCCCAGGGCGAGGGCGCGCTCGCGGTCGACGGGGAAGACCGACCTGATGATCGCGACAGTGGACGCCATGATCATCGCCGCGCCCGCTCCCAGCGCCATGCGGGCGCCGATGAGCTGCGCGGTCGTGGCGGAGAAGGCGGCGGCGGCCGACGCCAGGCCGAACACGGCGAACCCCGCCAGTACCAGCCGCCTGCGCCCGAGCCTGTCGCCCAGGGTGCCGCAGGTCACCAGCAGCGCCGCCACGGTGAGCGAGTACACGTCGACGATCCACAGCAGCCCGCTCGCTCCGGGCATCAGGCTCCTGCTCATGCTCGGCAATGCCACGTGCAGCACGGTCAGGTCGATTCCCACCAGCAGCAGGCTGGCGCACATCACCGCCAGCACGGCCCACCGGGTCCGGCTCCTGTCCACATCCATGCGGGACAGCCTGCGGAAGCCGGTTCCTCATCGACAAGTACGGTCTTTTCTGTGGCATAGTGCCGTTCTGTATACCTATGGAGGTCAGAGCGATGCGTGGCGATCTCGACACGGTGGCGGAGCCCTGCACGGTCGAGGTGGCCATGGAGGTTCTGGGCGGCCGGTGGAAGCTGGCGATCCTGCGCAAGCTGCTCGACGGGACCCACAGGTTCGGCGAGCTGAAGCGCGCGATGGGCGGCATCACCCAGCGCATGCTCACCCGCCAGCTGCGCGAGATGGAGGAGGACGGGCTGGTCACCAGGACCGTCTACCGCGAGGTGCCGCCCAAGGTGGAGTACTCCCTGACCGAGACGGGCAGGAGCCTGGAGGAGATCACCAGGCTCCTCGACGCGTGGGGCAGGTGGTACCTCGACCACCGCCGTCCCGTCACTCCACGGTGAGCAGCTCGTGCATGCCCTGGGCCGCGTGCCCGCGTCCCGTGCGGTAGTCGGGCAACCAGGTGACCAGCGCGTACGGGCCGGGCGGCAGGTCCGCCCGCACGATCGCCGACCGTCCTGGGGACATGGGGACCAGGCCGACAGGTCCGCCGGTGAACGGGTTCGGCGCCTGCCGCCCCTCGTCCATCGCCGTGAAGAAGGCGCCCACCTGCTCGCGGGTGGTGCCGGGCCGTACCGGCATGAGGATGGCCTCGTTGAACTGGCCCGACCGGTTGACCACGCGCACCGGCAGGCCCGACCCGATGGCGGCAGGCGCCTCGAACCGGCTGGTGCCGTCCTGCGCCCGGTACTGGGTGATCTGCGCGGCGGCCGGCGGAAGGGACGGGCGCCAGGGGGCGGGCCTCACGCGCAGCGTGCGGACCTTCTCCTCCAGGCCTGGCCTGCCGACCTCCTTGAAGTCGATCAGGTGGTAGGTGCCCGCGGCCAGCTGCGCGGTGTAGGAGACGGGCGTGCCCGGCAGGACGGCGGCGCCGCCGTGCATCACCACCTCCCTGGACAGCGTCCGCGCCGCGGTCAGCGCGTCCTGGGGGTTCGCACGGTCGTAGGCGCGTTCCAGGTCGGCGAGGACCCGCCGCAGCGGCAGACCCGGCCTGACCCGCAGCACGCCCAGGTAGGCGCCTTCGGGGTCGGCCGACCGGATCCTGAACGTGGCCGCTCCGGCGGGCACGGAGGCAGGCGCCGTGACGCCGGAGGTCTCGACGACGACGTCGACGGTGGTCGCACCGGCCTCGGGATCGGCGTGGGCCGCGGCGGTGGAGGCGGTGAAGGTGAGGGCAAGGGCCAGGACGGTGATCGTTCGTGCTCGCATGCCGCCCAGCTTCACGCGCGGAGCCGTCCCCTCGCATCGGCCCCAGGGCGGCACCGCGCGCTCTCGCCGCGCAACCGACGGCGGTCACGCCGTCCGCTCCGGTACGACCGGCGGAGTACTACCCCATCTCCTCGAGTTTGCGGCCCTTCGTCTCCTTGACCCACTTGGTGACGAAGAGGAAGGACAGCGCGGCGAAGATCGTGTACATCACGTAGGTGAGCGGCAGGTTCCAGGCCGACAGGCTGGGGAACGTCACGGTGATCGCCCAGTTGGCCAGCCACTGCGCGGACGCCGCGACCGACAGGGCCAGAGCCCGGATGCGGTTGGGGAACATCTCTCCCAGCAGGACCCACACCACGACACCCCACGACAGGGCGAAGAACAGCACGTACGTGTGGGCCGCGATCAGTGCGACGGCGCCCTGGAGGTCGGGCAGCGTGACCTTCCCTTCCACCGTCCTGGCGGCGCTGAAGGCCCACGCGGCCGTGGCCAGCGAGACCGTCATCCCGGCCGAGCCGATCAGCAGCAGCGGCTTGCGGCCGATCTTGTCGACCAGGGCGATGGCGATGAACGTGCCGATGATGTTGATCACCGAGGTGGAGAAGCTCCACAGCAGCGACTCGCTCTGGTTGATGCCGACCGACTGCCACAGCTCGGAGGAGTAGTAGAAGATCACGTTGATGCCGACGAACTGCTGGAAGACCGACAGCCCGATGCCGATCCACACGATCGGCAGCAGGCCGAGCGCCGGGCCGCGCAGTTCGCGCATCGTCGAGCGCTCCTCCGTCTTCAGCACGTCGTGGATCTCGGCGATCCTGGCGTCCAGGTCGGCGTGCTCGCCCTCGACCTCGGCCAGCACCTTCCTGGCCGTCGCCGTCCTGCCGACCGCGACGAGGAAGCGCGGCGATTCGGGGATCACCGAGGCGAACAGCAGGTAGAGCAGGGCGGGCACGACGCACGCGCCGAGCATCCACTGCCAGGCCTGCAGCCCCAAGAGGGGGTTGTTGACGTTGCCGCCCGCGATGCGCGCGATGACGTAGTTGACCAGCTGCGACACGGCGATGCCGAGCACGATGGCCAGCTGCTGGAACGAGCCGAGCCTGCCGCGGTAGGCGGGCGGGGCGACCTCGGCGATGTAGGCGGGCCCGATCACCGAGGCCATGCCGATCGCCACGCCCGCCAGCACCCGCCAGAAGGCCAGGTCCCAGATGGAGAAGGGCAGCATCTGACCGATCGAGCTGACCGCGAACAGCAGCGCGGCCACCTGCATCGTCCTGATGCGTCCCCACCGGTCGGCCACCCCTCCGGCCAGCCACGCCCCCATCGCCGAGCCCAGCAGCGCGATGGCCACGACGATGCCCGTCTGGACCGGGCCCACCTGGAAGTACTTCCTGATGCCTGTGACCGCGCCGTTGATCACCGAGCTGTCGTAACCGAACAGGAAGCCGCCGATGGCGGCCGCCGCCGTGATGAACACGACGTGGCCGATGTTCTCCTGCCGTACTCCCCTGGAGCTCGCCATGCCCGAGCTCTACCCAGATGTCACCCTTGTACGGCTTTGCCTGGCCAAACTTTGACGATCACAGGCGGGGGTCGACCGGCTCCGATTCCATGGCCAGCACGGCGAAGACGGGCTCGTGCACGCGCCACAGCGGGTCGCCGTCGGCGAGACGGGCCAGCGCCTCCAGGCCGAGCGCGTGCTCACGCAGCGCCATCGACCGCTTCTTGCCGAGGAAGCGGCGGCGCAGCGTGTCGAGCGACTCTGTGTAGTCGGGCCCGTAGATGATGCGCAGGTACTCGCGCCCGCGCACCTTCACACCGGGCTGGACGCGGCCCTCGGGGTGGGCGGCGGGCTTGACGACCATGCCCTCACCGCCCTCCTCTGTCAGCGCCTGCCACCACTCGACCGCGTTCCGCCTCGACTCGGCCGAGTCGAGGTCGACGAACAGATGCCTGGTGGGCGTGATGATCGGGTCGTCGAGCAGGGCGAGCCGCTGCAGATGCCACGCGTGCGGTTCGAGCGCGGTATTGCGTCCCTCGACGGCCAGGATCTGGAACGGCGCGAGCCGTACCCCGTCGAGTCCGTCGACCGGCCAGCAGTAGCGCGCATACGCGTCGCGAAAACGGGCAGCGTTGTCTTCGCGACGCCGGGTGCGGGACAGCAACTCGCCCACATCCAGCCCGCGCCCGGCCGCCGCTTCCAGCACGCCGACCGCCTCGGGCACCGCGGCGCGCGCCGCGGCGCCCACGGACGCGTACTGCGACCGGATCAGCTCGCCCGCCTTCGCCGACCACGGCAGCAGCTCGCAGTCGAGCGCCACCCAGTCGGAGCCGAGCTCGGCCCACAGCGGCTCGCACGCCTGCCGCAGCCGGTCGACCAGCGGCGTCAGGTCGTCGAAGAACGGCCGGCCCGTGCGGGTGTAGACGGCGCCCGCGCCGCCGTCAGTGACGCCGAACCGCTCGGCCGCGACCTCAGGAGTCCTGGCCAGAACGGCGACCGCCCTCGACCCCATGTGCTTCTCCTCGCACACGACCTCGCGCACGCCGTGGGCGGCGAACTCCTCGAACGCCTCGTGCGGGTGCTCCAGGTAGCCGTCCAGCCGGGAGGTCTCCGGCGGTGCCATGGTCGGCGGCAGGTAGACCAGCCAGCGCGGGTCGACGGCGAAGCGGCTCATCACCTCCAGCGCCGCGGCGGCGTTCTCCTCCATGACCTTGACCCTGGCGCCGAAGCGCGTCTCGACGTACCTGGTGCCCTGCACGTCGCCGATGTCGAGGCTGACCGGGTCGCGGTAGCCGGGGGCGGTGAGCGGCTTGACCGGCTCGTACCAGACCTTCTCGGCCGGCACCGAGACGAGCTCGCGCGACGGGTAGCGCAGCGCGGTCAGCCTGCCGCCGAACACGCAACCGGTGTCGAGGCAGATCGTGTTGTTGATCCACTCCGGCTTGGTCGTCGGGGTGTGGCCGTAGACGACCATGGAGCGGCCCCGGTACTCCTGGGCCCACGGGTAGCGGACGGGCAGGCCGTACTCGTCGGTCTCGCCCGTGGTGTCGCCGTACAGCGCGAAGGAGCGGACCCTGCCGGAGGCGCGGCCGTGGTAGGCCTCCTTCAGCCCGGCGTGCGCGACGACCAGGCGGCCCTCGTCGAGCTGGTAGTGGCTGATGAGCCCGTCGAGGAACGCGGTCGCCTCGCGGGTGAACTCCTCGCTCTCGGCGGCGAACTGCTCGAGCGACTGCTCCAGGCCGTGGGCGACGCGCACCTTGCGGCCCTTGAGCGCCTTGACCAGCTTCTCCTCGTGGTTGCCCCGCACGCAGACGGCGGTGCCGGCCGCGACCATGCCCATGACCAGGCGGACCACGCCGGGCGAGTCGGGGCCGCGGTCGACGAGGTCGCCGACGAACACGGCGGTGCGGCCCTCGGGATGCGTGGCGGTCACCGCCTTGCCGTCGACGCGGGTCAGCTCCCAGCCGAGCTCGCCGAGCAGCGACTCCAGCTCGGCGCGGCAGCCGTGGACGTCGCCGATGATGTCGAAGGGTCCCGTGAGATCCTTCTTGTCGGTCCACGCCCTCTCGTAGGCGACGGTGGCGGTGTCGATCTCCTCCACGCCGCGCAGCACGTGGACCCTGCGGAAGCCGTCCTTGTTGATCTTGCCGAGGGAACGGCGCAGGTCCTTGCGCTGCCTGATCACCACGCCGGCGCCGAAGTCGCGGTCGGGGCGGGCGGCGTTGCGCTCGATCGCCACCTCCTCCGGCACGTCGAGGACGATCGCGTCACACAGCACGTCGTGCTTCTTGGCCAGCGCGATGAGATTCTGCCGCGGGCCGTACTGCACGCTGGTGGCGTCGACGACGGTCAGCAGGCCGCGCGAGAGCCTGGTCGAGACGATGTGGTCGAGCAGCTCGAAGGCGGCGTGCGTGGCCGACTGGTCGTTCTCGTCGTCGGAGACCAGGCCGCGGCAGAAGTCGGAGGAGATGACCTGGGTCGGCTTGAAGTGCCTGGCGGCGAACGTCGACTTCCCGCTGCCCGAGACGCCGACGAGCACCACGAGGGACAGCTCGGGAACGCGGATCTCAGTGCTCACGGGTGAAGACTCCCATCTGCGTCGGCGAGCCCCTGCCGGGGTCCTCGTCGCCGACCGGCTTGAAGGTGACGGTGTAGCGGTACTCCCGCGCCACCCGCTCGGCCCACGCGGCGAACTCGGCGCGCGTCCACTCGAAGCGGTGGTCGGGATGGCGCATCCCGGTCAGGAACGCGTAGTTCACGTTGTACTCGGAGTTGGGCGTGGTCACGATCACGTGCTGCGGGGCGGCGTGCCCGAAGACCACCCGCTCCAGCGCGGCCAGCCTGGGCGGGTCGACGTGCTCGATGACCTCCATGAGCACGGCGGCGTCGTACCCGGCGAAGCGCGGGTCGGTGTAGGTGAGCGCGCCCTGGAACAGGGTGAGCCTGGCCCGTTTGGCGTCCGGCATCCGCTCCAGCTTGAGCTTGCGGGCGGCGATGCCGAGCGCGAGCGTCGAGACGTCCACGCCGGCGATCCTGGCGAACCTCGGCTCGGCCAGCAGCGCGCCGACCAGCTGGCCCGAGCCGCAGCCAAGGTCGATGACCGAGGAGGCGCCCAGCTCCTCCAGCGTCTTCACGACCTCTTCGCGGCGGCGGGTGTTCAGCGGGACGGCCTTCTCCTCCAGCGGGCCGCCCTTGTCCTCCTCGATGCGCGGCTCGAGCGCCTCCTCGGTCTCGTCGCCGACCTCGGCGAGCCTGGCGAAGGCCGTACGTTCCAGGGCCCGGCGCCGCCCCAGGTAACGGCGGGTGATCAGCATCCGCTCGGGGTGCTGGGCCAGCCAGCCCTCCCCCGCGCGGATCAGCTTGTCGACCTCGTCGGGGGCGATCCAGTAGTGCTTGCCGTCGTCGAGCACGGGCAGCAGCACGTACAGGTGGTTGAGCGCGTCGGCCAGCCGCAGCCGCCCGCGCAGCCGCAGCCGCACGTACCGCGAGTCACCCCACTCGGGAAAGGCCTCGTCCAGCGGTACGGCCTGCGCCTCCGTCTCCCACCCGAGCGGCTCGAACAGCCTGCGAGCCAGGTCGGGACCGCCTCTGCAGGGCAGCGCGGGCAGCGTGATCTCCAGTGGCAGCGTGCCCGCCGCCAGCTCGGGCCTGGCGTTGCAGCGCCCGCCGCGCGCGGTGCGGAAGACGTCGCCGATCGCGACCGCCATCAGCGAGGAGGCGGCGTAGGGCCGGTCGTTGACGTACTGCGACAGGCTGAAGTCGGGCGACGTGCGGCCTCTGGTGCGCACCAGCGCGACGGGGTCGACGTCGAGCAGGAGCGCCGCCGTGCACCGCTCCTCGCCCGCCTCCGGGTAGAACACCGTGGCCGTGCCGAAGGACTGGGCGAACCCCTGCACCCTGTCGGGATGCTTGTGGAGCAGGAAGCCCAGGTCGGTGGCCGGTGTGGCGGTGGTCGAGATCGTCAGCAGCACCCGTCAAGTGTGCCGCAGCCATATTTCTGTCGCCATCTCATAATTTCAGCCGACATGCGCATGGCGACGCTCACGCGCCGCCGTCCGGCGGGAAGCCGAGCCCGAGGCACCCTGCCGACGTGGGCCAGGGCGCCTCGGGGGCGGACGTCAGACGGACGGCAGGATCTGCGCCGCGATCAGCTCGAGATGCTCCAGATCGGACAGGTCCATGACCTGCAGGTAGATCCGCTCGGCACCGAGCTCGGCGAATCGGCCGATCTTGTCGAGCACCTCCGAGGGCGTACCGGCAAGGCCACCCTCGCGCAGCTGGGCGGCGGTGCCGCCGATGGCGGCCGCCCTCCGCTCCACCTCGGCCTCGTCGGCGCCGACGCAGACGGTCTGCGCGACGGAGTAGACCATCGGACGCTCGGCGAGCCGCCGTACCCTGTCGAACGCCGCGCCGGTCTCCTCCACCGAGTGGAAGGGCACGTTGTACTCGTCGGCGAACCTGGCGGCCACGCGCGGCGTGCGCTTGGCGCCGATACCGCCGATGATGATCGGAGGACCGGGACGCTGGGCGGGCTTGGGCAGCGCGGGCGAGTCGACCACGCGGTAGTAGGCGCCCTCGAAGGAGTAGTCCTTGTCGGCCGACCACAGCCCTGTGATGATCTCCAGCTGCTCCTCCCACCTGGCGAACCGCTCGCCGAGCGGCGGGAAGGGGATGCCGTAGGCGTTGTGCTCGCCGTCGAACCAGCCGGTGCCGAAGCCCAGCTCCACCCGGCCGCCGCTCATCTGGTCCACCTGGGCGACGCTGATGGCCAGCGGTCCCGGCAGGCGAAAGGTCGCGGGCGTGACCAGGGTGCCCAGCCTGATCGTCGAGGTCTCCCTCGCCAGTGCCGCCAGGGTGATCCACGCGTCGGTCGAGCCGGGCCCCGGGTCGCCCGGGCCGATGCGCTGGTAGTGGTCGGAGCGGAAGAACGCGTCGAACCCGAGCCGCTCGGTGGCCTTCGCCACCGCCAGCAGATCGTCGTAGGTGGCGCCCTGCTGGGGTTCGGTGAAGATCCTTAGCCTCATATGGCCATTATCGGGTCGCCCTCAGCCGCGCCCTGCTAGCGTTCACCATCGGTCATCACCCTGACACGGTAGGTGAGCATGGCGCGTCACAGAGAGCCAGGCACCCCGCCGCGCACCCTCGTGGTGCTGGCAGGGCTCGGCCTGGCGGGCGTGACGGGTGTGGCGGTCTGGTTCCTGCCCGCCCAGGCCACGCCCGAATGGTCGGCTTCCCTCGCCGCCGCGAGCCCGCCCGCCCGGGCGGCCGCCTCCCCTTCACCCGCGTCCGCGCCTTCGGCGCTCTCGGTGACGGAGCCCTCCGGCTACGTGGCCTTCGTCGACACCGTGGCCGACCCCGGGTTCGACCTGCCCGCGGCGGCCCGCCGTACCGGCGTGCGGTGGTTCTCCCTCGGCCGGGTGATGGCCGGCCCGAGCGGCTGCGCGCCCAAGTGGGGCGGCACGATCGACCTCGGCCGCAGTTCCGTCGCCAACCGGCTGCCGGGGCTGCGCGCGGCCGGCGGCGACGCGGGCCTCGCCTTCGGCGGGCCCGTGGGCAGGGAACTGGCCGCCGCCTGCGCCGACCAGCGCGCGCTCACCTCCGCCTACCGCAAGGTGATCGCCGCCTTCGGCGCCTCCTTCGCGGAGTTCGAGATCCGCGACGGCGGCGACGTGTCCGCCGTACGCCGCAGGGCCGTCGCGCTGGCCGACCTGCGGCGGGACAAGAAGTTCACGGTCGTCTTCAGCGTCCCGCTGGGACCCTCCGGCCTGGCGCCCTCCGACGTCGAGATGCTCCGCCAGAGCAGGGCCGCGGGAGCGGCGCCCGACACGGTCAACCTGCTGGCCGCGATCGAGCCGCGCGCCGGGGGCGAGGGCCGCATGCGGCGGCTGGCCGCCGCCGTCCGCGCCGCGCAGGGACAGCTGGCAGGGGCCCTGGGGATCGACGCGGCCACGACGTGGCGGCGGACCGCGCTCACCGCCGTCCTGGCCGGCCCTGACGATCTCAGCCTGCTCGACGCGCGCAAGCTGTCGTGGTACTCCACGCGCAACCACCTGGCATGGCTGTCGACACGTGGCGCCACCCCGCCCGCCGCCGTCCTCAGGGCGCTGAGGGGCGAGCGCGCCTGACGGCGCTCCTGAGGATGGCATGCGTGCTCGCCTCACGACCAGGAGAGCACCCTGCCGAACCGCACCAGCTCGCCGTAGAGACGTGGATCGAAACCCGGCTCCAGCGCCAGGTCGAGGAGCGCGACAGCCGCCTGCTCCGGTGTCTGCGCGCCTGTCATGTCGAACCACGGCCGCGACGAGGCAGTGTCGATCATGCCGGGACAGACAGCGACCAGCAGCCGGTCGTGCGCCAGGTCGTCGGCCCGCCGCTGCCGCGCGAGGGCCCGCACGGCCGCCACCTGCCCCACCTTCGACGGGATGTTGATGAACCCGGGCCAGCCCTCCGCCGCCGCCCGCCCCTCCCGTACGGCGTCGCGCCACGCCAGCATGATCGCGTCGACCTCCTCTGGCGTCCGCGCCCCGTCGAAGCGCCCCCGCAGCCCCTCGGGAAGTTCCCGCAGGCGGCCGAGGCTGCTGGAGACGACGACGAAGCGTCCGCCCTGCCGAAGGACGGGCAGGAAGGCGCGCGTCATCCGCGTCGTGCCGAGGTTGTTGACGTCCACGTAGGCGTCGATCACCTCGGCCGGGACGTCCTGCGGCACCGTGCGCAGGTAGTGGTTGGAGAAGACGACGTCCACGCCCCCGTGGCGGTTGCGCAGCTCGCGCGCGAACTCCTCCACCGCGTCCGCGTCGCCGACGTCCAGCAGGTGGGCCCGCACGTCGGCCTTCGCGCCCGACACCCGTTCCCTCGCCCGAGCGACCCTGGCCGCGTCACGTCCTGTGAGGTAGACGACGTCGCCGGGGCCGAGCCGCCGGGCCAGTCCCTCGGCCAGGGCGAAGCCCAGCCCCTGGTTCGCGCCCGTCACCAATGCGATCTTGCTCATGCCAGGAACGGTAGGCGTGCGGGGCGACGGCCGACAAGCGACCGTCTCGCACAGCTCCCATGCCCGCCGCGCATACCCTCGACGGCGCGGCCGATCCGGCACGCCTCCCACCTCGCCTGCCCGTCGGCCCGGCCCAGCCCTCGACCGTCGGCCTGCGCTCCTTCGGCGTCGGCGGTCCCGGTCCAGCCCTCGACCGTCCGCCTGCGCTCCTTCGGCGTCGGCGGTCCCGGTTCAGCCCTCGACCGTCCGCATGTGCTCCTCCGCGTAGCGTGCGCCCGCGGGCGGGGTGATGGCGTCGAGCCGCTCGACCTGCTCAGGCGTCAGCCGGACGGCGTCCGCCGCCGCGTTCTCCTCCACCCGCGACACCCTCTTCGTGCCGGGGATGGGGGCGATGTCGTCGCCCTTGCACAGCAGCCAGGCCAGTGCCACCTGCGCGGGCGTGGCCCCGGCCTCCCGCGCGACGGCCTCCACCTCGTCGACGATGCGCAGGTTCTGCTCGAAGTTGCCCTCGGCGAACCGCGGGTTGTTCCTCCGGAAGTCGTCGGCGGCGAACTGGTCCGTCGACCGGATCGAGCCGGTCAGGAACCCGCGGCCCAGCGGCGAGTACGGCACGAAGCCGATGCCGAGCTCGCGCAGCACCGGCAGCAGCGCCGCCTCGGGGTCGCGCGTCCACAGCGAGTACTCCGTCTGCAGCGCGGTGATCGGATGCACGGCGTGAGCGCGCCGGATCGTCTCCACGCCCGCCTCCGACAGGCCGACATGGCCGATCTTGCCGTCGGCGACCAGCTCGGAGAGGGTTCCGACGGTGTCCTCGATGGGGGTGTCCGGGTCGACCCTGTGCTGGTAGTACAGATCGATGCGGTCGGTGCCGAGCCGCCTCAGCGAGCCCTCGACCGCGATCCTGATGTTCGCCGGGCTGCTGTCCAGGACGCCGGGCCCGCCGCCCTCGTGCGAGACCATGCCGAACTTCGTGGCCAGGACGACCTCGTCGCGGCGGTCCTTGAGCGCCTTGCCGACGAGTTCCTCGTTGAGGTAGGGCCCGTAGATCTCGGCCGTGTCCAGGAACGTCACACCGAGGTCGAGCGCCCGGTGGATGGTGCGGATAGCTTCGGCTTCGTCGCTGTTGGCACCGGTGTAGTAGGCGGACATCGTCATGGCACCGAGGCCGATGCGCGAGACGTCGAGTTGTCCACCCAGCGCGATGTGTCTCATGACTCTTGGTTCCTCACTCGGGCGTCGCCACGAGTTGGCGGCGTACTCATCCCCACGCTAGGCGCGGGCGGTGACGCCGACCTCGGTGAACGGCGCCCGGCGGCACACTTAGGCCACAAGAGGCGACATGCGACCTCGCCGCCGGCACGACGAACCGGGGTGCGCGCCGCGCATCCGCTTGGGCGTCCGGTGCAGAACCCCGTAGGGTGCGACCAACCGGTGGACCTTGTGAACGGGGTCAGCATGAGCGCGGACGAACGGATCGAACAGGCCGGGCTGCTCTACGAGCGGGCCGTCTTCGGCGGCGACCCCGCCGCCCTAGCCGCGGCCGACCACGAGCTCAACGCGGTCGAGGCCGACCTCTGCCTGGCCCGCGGCCGGATCGCCCACGCCCGCTTCCTCGACGGCGGGACCGAGGATCCGGACGAGCTCGCCCTGTTCGAGCGGGCCGCCGAGCTGTACGAGAAGCTCGGCGACGTGCGCGGCCATGGCGAGTCGCTGTTCTGGGTCGGTATCTTCCACCAGGTGGTACGGCACGACGGCGCCACCGCGCTTCCCTCCCTCGAACGCTCCCACGAGCTCGCGACCCAGGCCGGCGACAAGCTGACCATGTCCTACGCGCTTCGCCACCTGGGCTTCGCCGAACACGTCGCGGGCCGTCTCGCGGCGGCACGAGAGCGGCTGGAGGAATCGGTGCGCCTGCGCAGGGAGATCGGCTTCCTGCCCGGCGTCGCCGCGAACCTGGTCGGGCTGGCCTACATCGCCTCCGGCGAAGGCCGCCACGACGACGTGATCCAGCTCCTCGACGAGGCGGACTCCATCGCACAGTCCAGCGGCGCCCACGGCATCACCCGTCAGGTCGCCGAGGCCCGCGCCGATCTCGCCGGCTGATTCCTGCTCCTTGGCGGGCCACGACAGCCTGCTGTCCGGCTGGGGATGCGAGAAGGACGGGAGCGGCTGGGTGAGCACCGACGCCTCGCCGGCGGCCGATGACAGGCGTGGGCGTCACAGGGCCGCCACGAGGCGGCAGTGGTGCCGGACGGCGTGGTCGCTGGAGCCCGTCGAGCCCGAGTCCACGAGCAAGAAGGGGCCGCATTTCCACGTCGTCAAGGACGAACTGATCGACGGACCCGTCTTCCAGACGGACAAGGCCACGCGCCTGCCCCTGCCGCCGCTGCTGGCGATCAGGCACTGCCCAGCGTGCCCATCCTGGTGACGGCAGGGGAGTTCGACGTCAACCGCCCCGCAGAGGTGGCGCGGTCGCTTCGGGTCTTCCCGAACGCGACCGTCATCCGGATTCCGTTCGGGATTCACGCGCAGTCCTTTTCCCATCGCCGGCGGGTGAGTGCGTGCGCGGCATGCTGCGTACCTTCCTGACCAGCAAGCGGGTGGTCGACCAGAAATGCACCGGCGAGAACTACCGTGCCGTCGGCGCATTCCCGCAAAAGCTCAGGGACGTGGCGCCGCACCCGGCCCGCAAGCTCGGCCCCGGCCCGCGGCGGATCCTTGCGGCCACCTTCGCCACCGCCGCCGACGCCACCGCCCGTCGCAACCCGCACGCCTTCTACCACTTCGGGCTGCCGAACGAGCCGGGGCTGCGCGGCGGCCAGGTCACCTTCGGCCAGGGCATCACACTCGACAAAGTGCGGTTCGTACGCGACCTGCGGGTCAGCGGACCGATCACCCTTACCCCGGACGGCCACGCCACCGCCACCCTCACGGCCGAGACCGGCGGACGCGCCCACGAGGTGACGTTGACCTGGGCGGCATTCTCCACCCGCCCGTCCCTGTCGGGCACCTTCGACGGCATCCCCTTCGACTAGCCGCCCGGCCACGGCTCCGCCGGCTTCGGCGCGAGGGCAGACGGGTTGATCACCCCCCGCGACCGTGGAAGGGTCGCGGGGCGCTCCAAGATCGTGCGCACCTCATGCGCAGAGGAGTTGTCGCTGGTCAGAGCGATACGGAATCAGCTGACCAGCAGCGCGACGCACTCCACGTGATGGGTCATGGGGAAGGCGTCGAAGGCGCGCAGGTCCGCCAGGCCGTACCCCCGTTCCCCGAACCACTGCAGGTCACGCGCCAGCGTGGCAGGGTCGCACGATACGTACACCACCCGCGACGCCTCCAGCGACGCGATCCGCTCCACCACCTCGCGACCGAGCCCCGAGCGCGGCGGGTCGACGACGACCAGGTCGGCGCGTTCGATCTCGAATCGGTCCAGCGCGTCCTCCACGCGTCCGCGCTCCACCTGGGCCCACGGCAGGTCGCGCAGGTTGAGTCGGGCGTCACGGACGGCCGCCGCCTCGCTCTCCACGCCGAACACCGCGCCGGACGGCCCGACCGCCTCGGCCAGCCCCGCCGCGAACAGGCCGACACCGCAGTAGAGGTCGAGCGCCCATTCGCCCGGCTCGGGGGCGGCGTAGCTGAGGACGGCGTCGAGGAGGGTTTCGGCGGCACCGGGATGAACCTGCCAGAAGCCGCTGCCGGTCACCTGGAACTCGCGGTCGCCGACCCGCTCGTGCAGCATGCCGGAGCCGTGGCGGGGCTCGGTACGGCCCTTGCCCTGGTTGACCAGGATGGACACGGGCGCGTCGAGGGAGGGGACGGCGACCGAGCGGCGTGGTTTGGGGGCGATGACGACGGCGTGGTCACCGGCGGAGGAGGCGATGACCTCGACGCCCGACGAGCCCTGCCAGGTGCGGGCTTCCACGCCGACGGCCTCGACCTCGGGGTGGGCGATGAGGCAGGCGTCGACGGGTTCGATGTCGTGCGAGCGGTGTCGGCGGAAGCCCAGGACGCCTTCGCGGTTGGCGGCGAACTGGACGCGGGTGCGCCAGCCGAGCCCGTCCTTGGCGCCGGGCACCTCTTCGACCACCACGTCCCGGGTGATGCCCGCCAGCCTGCGCAGCTGCTCGGCGACGACGTCCGCCTTGAGCGCTCGCTGCGCCCCCATGCTGGCGTGCTGCCAGTCGCAGCCGCCGCACCTGCCGGGGCCCGCGTAGGGGCAGGGCGGCGTCACCCTGTCGGGCGACGGTTCGAGGATCTGGACGGCGTCGGCGCGCAGGAAGCGGGTCGTCTCCTCGGTGACCTCGGCGATGACGCGCTCGCCTGGGAGCGCGTGCCGTACGAAGACGACGCGTCCTTCGTGCCGCGCCACACACCAGCCACCGTGGGCCACAGGCCCTACTTCGAGTTCCACCTGCACAGACTACTCATGCCTTCGCCGTGTCGTCGTCGCCCTCGACCTCGACCTCGTGCCACGGCCGCCGGACCGCGCCGGGGGCGAACGGCTCGCGGCGGGCCCTGAGCCGGTCGGAGGAGTGGAGCTGCCAGGGCACGCTGGTCACCATCACGCCGGGCTTGAACAGCAGCCGCGCCTTGAGCCGCAGCGCGCTCTGGTTGTGGAGCAGGTGCTCCCACCAGTGGCCGACGACGTATTCGGGGATGAACACGGTCACCACGTCGCGCGGTGAGCGGCGGCGCAGCGTCTTGACGTAGTCGAGGATGGGCTGGGTGATCTCCCTGTACGGCGAGTCCAGCATCTTGAGCGGCACGGGGATGCCCCTGCGCTCCCACTCCTCCTGGAGGGTGGCGGCCTCCTCGCCTTCGACGCCGACGGTGACCGCCTCGATGGTGGAGGGCCTGGTGGCGCGGGCGTAGGCCAGGGCCCGCAGCGTCGGCTTGTGAATCTTGGACACGAGCACGATCGCGTGGTTGCGGGCGGGCAGCATGGTCTCGTCGAGGTCCTCGGTGACGGCGAGCTCGGCTGCGACGTTGTCGTAGTGGTGCCGGATGCCCTTCATCATCAGGAACAGGATCGGCATCGCGATGCAGACGATCCACGCGCCGACCGCGAACTTGGTCAGCAGGACGACCACCAGCACGAGGGCGGTCATGACGGCGCCGAAGAAGTTGATGACCCTGGAGCGCTGCATCTGGAAGCGGACGCGCTGGTCGGTCTCGGTCTTCAGGTGGCGGGTCCAGTGGATGACCATGCCGGTCTGGCTGAGGGTGAAGGAGACGAAGACGCCGACGATGTAGAGGTTCAGCAGGCGGCTGACGTCGGCCTGGAATCCCCACAGCAGCAGGCAGGCGCCGAGTGCCAGGATGACGATGCCGTTGGAGAAGGCCAGGCGGTCGCCGCGGGTGTGGAGCTGGCGTGGCAGGTAGCGGTCCTGGGCCAGGATCGAGCCGAGTACGGGGAAGCCGTTGAAGGCGGTGTTGGCGGCCAGGAACAGGATGAGCGCGGTGACCGCGGAGATGATGACGAACATCAGCGAGCCGCTGCCGAAGACCGCGTCGGCGACCTGGGAGATGATCGGCTGCTGGTAGTAGCCGGGCCCGACAGGGGTGCCGTCGGGGCGCAGCAGGTCCACGGCGACGTGCTGGGGTTCGGCGACGGTGACGCCCGAGGCCAGGCCGATGGCGATGATGCCGGAGAACATCGTGACGGCGACCAGGCCCATCATGAGCAGCGTGGTGGCCGCGTTCTTGCTCTTGGGCTTCCGGAAGGCGGGCACGCCGTTGCTGATCGCCTCGACACCCGTCAGCGCGGCGCAGCCGGAGGAGAAGGCGCGCAGCACGAGGAAGGCCGCCGCGAAGCTGGTCAGGTTGGTCTGCTCGGCTACGACCTGGAATCCCGCGGTGGGCGCCCTGAGCTCGTCGCCGAGGATCAGCAGCCGGACGCCGCCCCAGGTGACCAGGCCGAGCACCGCGACCATGAAGGCGTAGGTCGGGATGGCGAAGGCGACGCCGGACTCGCGGATGCCGCGCAGGTTCACGATCGTGAGCAGCACGACGATGGCGATGGCGACGGTCGGCTTGTGCTCGGCCACGAACGGGACGGTGGCGCCCACGTAGTCGACGCCGTTGGCCACCGAGACGGCCACGGTCAGCACGTAGTCGACCATGAGCGCGCTGGCGACCGTCAGTCCCGCGTTCCTGCCGAGGTTGACGGTGGCCACCTCGTAGTCGCCGCCGCCGCTGGGATAGGCGTGGACGTTCTGGCGGTAGGAGGCGACCACGGTCATCATGACCACGACGACGGCCATGGCGACCCATGGGCTGTAGTGGTAGAACGAGACGCCGGCGAGGGAGAGGATGACGAGGATCTCCTGCGGCGCGTATGCCACGGAGGAGAGCGCGTCGCTGGCGAAGACGGGCAGCGCAATCCGTTTGGGGAGCAACTGTTCATGAAGCTGCCCACTGCGGAGCGCGCGTCCCACCAGGAGACGCTTGACAAGATCTGTCACCTTCGCCACGTCTGAAGATGCTAGTCCTCCTTGCCCGCCCCACCGACACGCCGCTCCCTGTCCGCGCCATACTGAGGTGAAGGCAACCCGTGGGGAGCACATGCATATCGTGATAATGGGATGCGGACGAGTCGGGTCGACCATCGCCCACATCCTGGAGGACAACGGCCATTCGGTCGCGATCATCGATCGCGACCCGCAGGCGTTCAGGCGGCTGAGGGCCGGGTTCAGGGGCCGGAGGGTCACCGGGGTCGGCTTCGATCGCGACGTGCTGCAGGAGGCGGGCATCGAGTCCGCGGCCGCTTACGTGGCCGTCAGCAGCGGCGACAACTCCAACATCATCTCCGCCCGGGTCGCGCGCGAGACCTTCGGCGTCGACAACGTCGTGGCGCGCATCTACGACTCCCGGCGGGCCGAGGTCTATCAGCGGCTCGGCATCCCCACGGTGGCCACCGTACGGTGGACGGCCGACCAGATCCTGCGCCGCATCCTGCCCGAGGGCGCGGAACCGCTGTGGCGCGACCCCACAGGCACGGTCGTGCTGGCCGAGGTCGCCACCAATCCCGCGTGGATCGGCACCAAGGTCACCGCGCTGGAGGAGGTCGTCGGCGCCAGGGTCGCCTTCGTCAACCGTATGGGCGAGGCACTGGTCACGAAGCCGGACACCGTGGTGCAGGAGGGTGACGTGCTCCACGTCATCGCCGCCGAGAACGACATGGACAGGATCAACAAGGTGCTGGCCGCCGCACCGGAAGAGGGTCACTGATGCGCATCGCCATCGCCGGCGCCGGCGCGGTCGGCCGTTCCATCGCCGCCGAACTCCTGGAGAACGGCCACGAGGTCCTGCTGATCGACAGCGACCCGAAGGCCATCAAGATCGACGCGGTGCCGCGGGCCGAGTGGCTGCTGGCCGACGCCTGCGAGATCTCCTCCCTGGACGAGGCCGGGCTCAACAACTGCCACGTCGTGGTCGCCTCCAGCGGCGACGACAAGGTCAACCTGGTGGTCTCCCTGCTGGCCAAGACCGAGTACGGCGTGCCGCGCGTGGTCGCCCGCATCAACCACCCCAACAACGAGTGGCTGTTCAACGAGTCGTGGGGTGTCGACGTCGCGGTCTCCACTCCGCGCCTGCTGTCGGCGCTGGTCGAGGAGGCGGTCAGCGTCGGCGACCTGGTCCGCCTGATGACCTTCCGCCAAGGCCAGGCCAACCTGGTCGAGCTCACGCTGCCCGAGGACGCGCCCGTCGTCGGGCAGCGGGCGGGTTCGGTGCCGTGGCCCGTCGACTCCGCGCTGGTGGCGATCCTGCGCGAGGGGCGGGTGCTGGTGCCGTCGGCCGACGACCCGCTGGAAGCGGGCGACGAGCTGATGTTCGTCGCCAGCCAGGAGGTGGAGGAGGAGCTGGCCCAGCTCCTGTCCCCCCACTAGCCGGTACGGCGGGCCGCCCACCACCCCCATACGGTGGCCAGTGTCCAGGCCGCGGCCGTCGCGGCGCTCAGCACCGGCAGGATCAGTGCCGTGAGGCCGCTCGCACCGGCGAGGTCGAGCCAGAGGTGCACCACGGCCAGCGCCGCGAACCCGGCGGTCGCGGCCCCCGCGACGGCGGCCGCGGTTCGCGACCGCCGCCACGTGCGCACGGCGGTGACGGCCGTCCACGCGCACAGGAGCCCGTAGGCCATGGCCGTGGTCATCTGGGAGCCGCTGCCCGTCTGGTATCCGCCCAGGTAGCCGGCGAACGCGACGAACGGCAGCGCCCTGGTGACGGTCGCCGCCGTGCCGCCCTCGGGCAGCAGCGGCCGGGGCACGACGACGGCCAGCAGCGCGAAGGCGGCGAACAGGATCAGCAGGTCGGTGCCCGTCCCGATGGAGGGAAGCGCGACGCCCACCCGCGTGGCCGCCCTGGGCAGCACGTAGGCGACCACGCCCGCGCCGGCCGCCGCGACGGCCAAGAGCCTGAGCAGCCGCGCCACCCGCCCGCCCGCCGGTACGGGCCGGTCCGGCGGGCCGCTCCCCACTGCACCACGCGGCCCTGGCTCCGCGGGAGCGCCAGCCGCTTCCCCTGCCCCACCGGACGAGCGCGTTTCGAACGCCCCAGGCGGAGCGGAGGCAAGCAGACCGGAAGAGGATCCTACGGGTACCGCGGGCCCGACGCCTCGACCCGACCCGGCGGACGCACCAGGCCCCTCGGGAGTCCCGACACCCTGACCGGGCCCACGGGACGCACCCGGCCCCTCCGGCGTACCGACACCCTGACCGGACCCACGGGACGCACCAGCCCCCTCGGAGGTCCCGACACCCTGGCCGGGCCCACGGGACGCACCCGGCCCCTCCGGCGTACCGACGCCCAGGCCGGGCCCGCGGAACGCACCAGGCCCCTCCGGCGTACCGACATCCTGACCGGACGCGGCGGACAGACCGGGGTCTGGGGGTGCGGCGGGCCAGGCGGACCGGTCAGACCCGGCCGGCACGGCGGGCCCGGCCGGCGCGTCGGGTTCCCCGGGTGTGGCGGGTTCCCCGGGTGCGGCGGCGGGGGCCGGCGCGGTGGGGGCATCCGGATCGGGTCCTGAGGAGGCGTCGGCCCGGTGATCGCGGACCAGCGCCGCCAGCGCCCGCGACCCAGCCCTCCTGCGCGTCTCCTCCTGAGACCGCGTCGCCACCCTGCTCAGCACCGCGGCCGCAGACTCGTGCGACAGCCGCTCCTGGGGATCCTTGCGCAGGAGCCCCTGCACGACCCCCTCCAGCCGCACGGCCAGCCGCATCGGCCGCGGCTCCCGCATGAGGATGGCCGCCAGCACCGCGACGGGGCTGTCCATCGGGTACGGCGGGACGCCCTCGACCGCCGTGTACAGCGTCGCCCCCAGCGCCCACAGGTCGCTGGCCTCGCTCGCCGGCGCCCCTTCCAGCCGTTCGGGCGCCATGTAGGCGGGCGAGCCCATCAGCATCCCGGTCGCGGTGAGGGTCGGCGAGTCGGCGACGTGCGCGATGCCGAAGTCGGTCAGCACCACTCCCCCGTCGTCGAGGAGGAGGACGTTGGCCGGTTTCACGTCCCTGTGCGTGATGCCCGCGGCGTGGGCGGTCCTGAGGGCCTCCAGCACCTTGACCCCGATGTCGGCCGCGACCTGCTCGGGCAGCGGGCCCGTCCGCTCCAGCACCTGCGCAAGGGAGGAGGCCGGCAGCAACTCCATGACGATCCACGGGTGCCCCTCGTCCATGACCACGTCGTGGATGGTGATCACGTACGGGTTGCGCAGCCGGGCCGCCGCCCTCGCCTCGCGCAACACCCGTTCGAAGGCGCGCTCCCTGTCCTTCTCGCCCATCCAGCCGGGCACCAGCACCTGCTTGAGCGCGACGGGCCTGTCGAGCACCTGATCGTGGGCCCGCCACACGGCGCCCATCCCGCCACGTCCCAGTTCGTCCGACAGCAGGTACCTGCCGCCGACCAGCCTCTGCTCGGAGGGCTCACCCACGTTCGCCCCCTACCCTCACAGGTCACCTCACATCCTTCATGTCAACACTCGCACGAGATGTCGCGTTCCCGAACGGCCTCTTCCCACGTCATGACCTGGCCAGGCGACGAACGGCCGCGAGCAGCCCGGCGCGGAGGGGGTCCACCGGAGAGCCCGCCCGACGATCCCGGCGTGACGGCGGGTCAGCGGCGGCGCTGAAGTGGCGTGGAAAGGCAGCATGAAAGGCAGAAGGCCACCGGTGACCCCGGTGGCCTTCTGCCGTTGCTTGCCTGACGGAAACGAACGCGCGGCTCCCGCGCCGAGGAGGAAAGGTCAGGCGGTGGCCGCCTGGATCGGGGTGCGGCCGCGGCTGAGGAGCCAGGCCATCGCTGCCAGCCCCGCGACCTGTAGCGGCCAGCCCATCAGCACCTTGGCGATGCCGAGCGCGGCGATCGCCTCGTCGCCCCCGCCGAACAGGTAGATCGGCAGCTGCACCGCCACCCGCACGACACACGGCAGCATGAGCAGCCACGTGAGCTTGGTGCACAGTTTCACGATCCCCGGGTCCTTGTGCCACGCGGTGGGATCGCCCGTGACCGACCCGATGAGGAAACCGACGACCGGCCACCTGGCGGCGATGGAGATCAGCATGGCGGCGGCGTATCCGGCGTTGTAGAGGATGCCGGGCAGGTACACATCGCGCGCGTCGCCGGTACGGGAGGCGAAGAACCAGCCGATGCCGATGCCGATCAAGCTGTTGATCACGAACTGCGGGGTGGAGCGCTGCGCGAGGCGGACCAGCAGCAGCACGGCCGCCAGGGAGGCGCTGATGATGAGCGACAGGTTGAGCTGCTCGGTCGCCAGCCACGACACCGTGAAGGCGATGGTCGGCACCGCGGCCTCGACGATGCCGCGGAAGCCGCCGAGCGCCTTGGACAGCTGCGCCCTGATGGCGGACTCAACGGTGTCGTGGGCCGTAGCCTGCTCTGTCACGTGATCGATCGCTCCCTGTCAGGCGCCTGGGCGCAGTTCGTAGCGCGGGTTGAACATCACCTTGCGCCCGTCTTGCATGCTGACCAGGCCCTCGGCTTTGACGATGCGGCCCGGCTCGATGCCCGCGATCTTGCGTCGGCCGAGCCACACCAGGTCGATCACGTCTGAGCCGTCGTAGAGCTCGGCCTCCAACGCGGGGGCGCCGCCCCGCGGTCGCAGCGTCACCGTACGTAGCGTACCCGCCACACAGAAACGTCGCCTGCCACCGCAGGACACGATCGGCGTGGCGCCCGCCTGGTCGGCGTCCTCACGCAGTTCCTCGGCCTCCAGCTCGGCCTGCGAGGAGGCCAGTCTGCTGAAGAACCCGCGCAATCCCCCGCGTTTGGGGGGCTCTGCCGTACTAGTCATGATGACTCAGCTTATGCGATGACGCGGTCAGCGGGTCTCGGTCATTTCCGGCCCTCTTTTGAAGGGGTTCTGAGCCGCCGAAGAAGGAGCGGGTCCGGTGTGCCGCTCTCCCGGGATCCGCAGCAGGATGGGCTCCTCCGGGGCCATCGGCTCCTCGCCGCGCACCACGACCACATCGCGGATGACGGCTTCGAGCGGCTCGGCCGCGGCGGAGTCGACGGCGGCCTTGCCGCTGAAGACCGCGCGCAGGAACCAGCGCGGGCCGTCGACGCCCACGTAGCGGACCGCCTGGGTGCCGGCCTCGCCGGGAATGGTGCCCACCAGCTCGGGGCCGAACGAGCCCTCGGTCACCTCGACCGTGCCGCCCGCCTCCTTCACGCTGGCGATCAGCTTGGTCCTGACCTCGTCCCACAGGCCGCCCCGCTTGGGTGCGGCGAAGGCGTGCAGCTGCAGGGCGCTGTCGCCGTGGAGGACGACCACGCCGATGGGCTGGTCGCCCGCGACGGCGATCTGCACGTCGAGTCCTTCGCTGACGCTGACGCGCATGCCGCCGAGGTCGACGCGGTCGCCCTCGGGGTGCGGCTCGTCGGCGTCCCACGGGCCCGACTCGCGCGCCTGCCGCTCGACGGCCGCCTCTGCGGCCTGCTGCTCGGGCTGCTCATGCCTGCGACGTCGGAACACTGTCGATCACTCCCTCATCTACCTGTGGAACCGAAGCCGTCGGCCCCGCGCATGGAGCCGGGCAGCCGGTCCACCTCGTAGAAGGTGGCCCGCTCGACCCGCTGGACGACCAGCTGGGCGATGCGGTCGCCGCGTCGCAGCCGGACCGCCTCCTTGGTGTCGGTGTTGAGCAGCGTCACCTTGATCTCGCCCCGGTAACCCGCGTCGACGGTGCCGGGGGCGTTGACGAGCGTGACGCCGTGCTTGGCGGCCAGCCCCGAGCGCGGGTGCACGAAGGCGGCGAACCCGTCGGGCAGCGCGATCGCCACGCCGGTGCCGACCAGCGCGCGCTCGCCCGGCAGCAGCTCGACGTCCGCCGCGGCCACCAGATCGGCCCCCGCGTCGCCGGGATGCGCGTAGCTCGGCACCGGCAGGTCGGGGTCGAGGCGATGGATGAGCACCTCTACGGTCATGCGGTCTCCTCGCTACACCCCAACGTACGCGTCATGAGGGATGAGACTACCCCTTGGGCTGCTCGGATTTGCTCTTCGCGGGAACCTCGGGCGGTGGTGGCGTGTCCGCCGGCGGCAGGGCCGGGGGTACGTGGCGAAGCTCGGGCAGCGCCCGGTAGATGACCGCGGCGACAGGTACGGCCACGGCCGCCCCCGCGATGCCGCCGAGGATGCCGCCGACGGCCAGCACGATGATGATCGCGAGAGGGTGGAAGTTGAGCGCCCTGCCGACGATGAGCGGCTGCAGCACGTGGTTCTCCAGCTGCTGCTCGACGATGAGCACAGCGAGGAAGATGAGCGCCTTGAGTGGGCTGGTCGTGCCGAGCGTGACCAGGGTGGCGACCGTGCCGGCGATGAAGATGCCGACGATGGGGATGAAGCTGGCGAGGAAGATGAGGATGGCCAGCGGTGCCCAGAGCGGCACGCCGAGCCCCGCCAGCACGATGCCCATGACCAGGCCGTGGACGGCCGCGACGGCGACCGTGCCCTGAACGTAGTGGGAGACCGTCGCCCAGGCCACCCTGCCCGCCCTGTCGACGCGGGAGGACATTCCGCCGAAACCCTTGAGGAACCAGGCCCAGATCCTGTCGCCGTCCTTGAGCAGGAAGAACGTCACGAAGAGCATGAGCACCATCGAGGCGAGCACCTCGATGGCGACCTGCCCGGCGGTCAGCACCGTGTTGGTGATGGCGGCCTGCGAGGTCTGCAGCTGGTTGGTGATGGTCTTGACCCAGTCGTCGAGCTGCTTGGTGTCGAGGTGGATGGGCCCCGTCACCAGCCAGTCACGCAACTCGTTGATCGACTTCTGCACCTGGTCGACCACGGTCGGGAACTCGTCGCTGGCCCTGGCCCCGATGAGCCAGCCCGCGCCGGCCAGGACGGCGAGCGCGATCAGCAGGGTGATCCAGGTGGCGTAGATGGGCCGCAGGCCCGCGTTGGTCAGCCTGCTGCTGAGCGGGTAGAGCAGCGCGGTCAGCAACAGCGCGATCGCCACCGGCAGCGCCACGAAGCTGAGCCTGGCGACGATCGAGGCGAAGACGTAGACGACCACGCCGACGACGATCAGGCACGCGCTCCATGCGGCCATCTTGGCCACGAGGGGTGGTACCAGCTGGGTTGGGCGGTCGGAGAACACATGTTCAAGACTGGCATGTCCCTGACCCGAACGCGCGCGGTTATCGCCGTGGACGAAACATCTGGGGGCACGGCGGCGGGCCGTACCCCCAGAAACACCCCCAGAAGGTCAGGCCAGCTCGACGGCCACCGCCAGTTCCTCGCCCGCCTCCAGCACGAACTCGTCGACGTTGCCCGAGCCGCACAGGTCGTCGGCGCCCTGCCGGACCAGGCCGGGCTGCGGGGCGTGGACGGTGAGCCTGGCGATCTCGGCGCGCATCGACACCTTCGCCTCGGACTTGGCCTTGCGGACCTGCCGCAGCACCTCCGACACCAGCGCCAGCAGCGCGGGGTCGCCCTCGCCCGCCTCGGCCTCGGGCCAGGCGGCGCGGTGGACCGACCCGTCGCGCCACCACGACCACACCTCTTCGGTGACGAACGGCAGGAACGGCGCGAACAGCCGCAACTGCACCTCGAGCGCCTGCCTGAGCGCGGCGTGGGCGGAGGAGGCGGCCGCGTCGCTGTCGTAGGCGCGGGCCTTGACCAGCTCGAGGTAGTCGTCGCAGAAGGACCAGAAGAAGCGCTCGGCCACCTCGAGAGCCCGCGCGTAGTCGTAGCCCTCGAAGGCGTCGGTGGCCTCCCGCACCGTCTGCGACAGCGCGGCCAGCATCGACAGGTCGAGCGGCTCGGTGACCCGCTCGCCCTCGGGGAAGCCGAGCACGAACTTCGACGCGTTGAGGATCTTGATGGCCAGACGGCGGCCGATCTTCATCTGGCCGGTGTCGAAGGCGGTGTCGGTGCCGGGCCGGCCGCCGGCCGCCCAGTAGCGCACGGCGTCGGAGCCGTACTCCTCCAGCATGGACATGGGCGTGGTGGCGTTGCCCTTGGACTTCGACATCTTCTTGCGGTCGGGATCGAGGATCCACCCGGAGATCGCGACGTTCTTGAACGGCAGCGAGTCGAACTCCTGGTGGGCGCGGACCACCGCGGAGAACAGCCAGGTGCGGATGATCTCGTGCGCCTGCGGCCGCAGGTCCATCGGGAACACCCGTGCGAGCAGGTCGGGATCGCGTTCCCAGCCGCCGACGATCTCGGGTGACAGCGACGAGGTGGCCCAGGTGTCCATGACGTCGGTGTCGCCCACGAAGCCGCCGGGCACGCCGCGCTGCTCCTCGGTGTAGCCGGGCGGCACGTCGGAGGAGGGGTCGACGGGCAGCATGTCCTCCGTGGGGAGGATCAGCGCGCCGGTGTCGACGTCGTACCAGACGGGGAACGGCACGCCGAAGAAGCGCTGGCGGGAGATCAGCCAGTCGCCCGCCAGGCCCTTGACCCAGTTGTCGTAGCGGACCCGCATGTGCGGCGGGTGCCAGACCAGCTCGGCGCCCCTGGCCAGCAGGCGCTCGCGCAGCTCGGCGTCGCGCCCGCCGTTGCGGATGTACCACTGGCGGGTGGTCACGATCTCGAGAGGCTTGTCGCCCTTCTCGTAGAACTTCACCGGGCGCCTGACCGGGCGCGGCTCGCCGTCGAGGTCGCCGGACTCGCTCAGCATCTCCACGATCCGCTCGCGGGCGCTGTGGACGGTCTTGCCCGCCAGCTCCTTGTACGGCTCGGCGTCGACGCCCTCGGGCGGCTCGGGCAGCAGCCTGCCGTCCCATCCGATGACGGGCCTGGTCGCCAGGTCGAGCTCGCGCCACCAGGTGACGTCGGTGATGTCGCCGAACGTGCAGATCATCGCGATGCCCGAGCCCTTGTCAGGCTCGGCCAGGTGGTGGGCCAGGATCGGCACCTCGGCGCCGAACAGCGGCGACAGGACGACGGTGCCGAACAGCGGTTTGTACCGCTCGTCGTCGGGGTGGGCCACGAGCGCGACGCAGGCGGGGATCAGCTCGGGCCTGGTCGTCTCGATCCAGACGGGGCCCTGGTCACCGTAGAAGGAGATCCGGTGGAAGGCCCCCGGCCACTCCCTGTCCTCCAGCTCGGCCTGGGCGACGGCGGTGCGGAAGGTGACGTCCCACAGCGTCGGCGCCTCGGCCTGGTAGGCCTCACCGCGCGCCAGATTGCGCAGGAAGGCGCGCTGGGAGGCGGCACGCGAGGCGCCGTCGATGGTGGCGTAGGTCAGGCTCCAGTCGACCGACAGGCCGAGCCGCCGCCACAGCTCCTCGAAGGCCTTCTCGTCCTCGATCGTGAGCCGCTCGCACAGCTCGATGAAGTTGCGCCTGGAGATGCTGACCTGCTGCTTGCCCGGCTTGTCGGGCGGCTGGAACGACGGGTCGTACGGCACGGAGGCGTCGCCCCGCACGCCGAAGTGGTTCTGCACCCTGCGCTCGGTCGGCAGGCCGTTATCGTCCCAGCCCATCGGGTAGAAGACCTCGCGCCCGCGCATCCGCTGGTAGCGGGCGATGGTGTCGGTGTGGGTGTAGGAGAAGACGTGGCCGACGTGCAGCGAGCCGGAGACGGTCGGCGGCGGGGTGTCGATCGAGTAGATCTGCTCCCGCGTCCTGGACCTGTCGAAGCGGTAGACGCCCTCGGACTCCCAGCGCTCTACCCATACCTGCTCCAGGCCGTCGAGAGTAGGTTTCTCGGGCATGAGCGGATGGCGTGATCGCTGAGTCATGCCTCCAAATGGTACGCGTCGAAGACGAATAGGGTTGCCACATGAAGACAGAGGAGAAGCCCGACATCGCCTGGCGGGTGATCGGCGGCCTGGTGGGTCTGGCCACCGCCTGGGCGGCCAAGAAGGTGCTCGGTTACGTGTGGGTGAAGGCCACCGGCAAGGAGGCGCCCATCGACACCGAGTCCGACGAGGTCGGCATGGCCGAGGCGATCGGCTACGCGGTGGTGATGGGCGTGGGCATGCAGGTGGCCCAGATCGTGGTCAACAAGACCGCGAAGAAGCGCTACCTCGCGTGGAAGGCGCTCAAGACTCCAACGCAGTGAGGAACTCGCTCGCCCAGCGGTCCACGTCGTAGGTCGACACCCGGCGGCGCAGAGCACGCATCCGCCGGGCCACCTCGTGCGGCGTGGCCCGCATGGCGGTCATCATCGTCCGTTTGAGTCCCTCGACGTCGTACGGGTTGACGAGGTAGGCCTGCCTGAGCTCGTCGGCGGCCCCGGCGAACTCGCTCAGCACGAGCGCCCCCCGCAGGTCGTGGTGGCAGGAGACGTACTCCTTGGCGACCAGGTTCATCCCGTCGCGCAGCGGGGTCACGACCATCACGTCGGCCGCCAGGTAGAGCGCGGCCAGCTCGTCACGGCTGTGCGACTGGTGGAAGTACTGGATCGGCTGGGCGCCCAGCGCGGAGTGCTCGCCGTTGATCCTTCCCACCTGCAGCTCGATGTCGTCGCGCAGCCTGCGGTACTCGTCGACCCGCTCCCTGCTCGGCGTCGCGATCTGCACGAAGACCGCCTCGCCAGGGCCCAGCGTCGCCTCCGTCAGCAGCTCGCCGAAGGCCTCGAGGCGCTGGCCGATCCCCTTGGTGTAGTCGAGCCTGTCGACGCCGAGCAGGACGTGCTCGGGGTCGCCGAGCTCGGCGCGGATCTCCTTGGCGCGCTGCACGATGTGCGGTTCTCGGACCAGGACGTCGAGCTCGGAGAAGTCGACCGAGATGGGGAAGGCCTGCGCGGTGACGACGCGGTCGCCGTAGTAGACCTCGTTGCCCTTGTAGGACAGCCCGAGCAGGCGGCGGCAGAGCCGGATGAAGTTGGAGGCGCCGCCCGGCAGCTGGAAGCCGACCAGGTCGGCGCCGAGCAGTCCTTCGAGGAGTTCGGTGCGCCACGGCAGCCGCCAGTACAGCTCGACGGGCGGGAAGGGGATGTGCAGGAAGAAGCCGATGCGCAGGTCGGGGCGGCGCCGGCGGAGCATGGCGGGGACGAGCTGGAGCTGGTAGTCCTGCACCCAGACGACCGCGCCCTCTTCGGCGGCCTCGGCGGCGGCCTCGGCGAAGCGTTCGTTGACCCTGCGGTAGGTCTCCCACATGCGGCGCTCGAAGACGGGCGGGGCGACCACGTCGTGGTACAGGGGCCAGAGGGTGGCGTTGGAGAAGCCCTCGTAGTAGAGCTCGACCTCCTCGGCCGACAGCGGGATCGGGATGAGGCTCATGCCGTCCTGCTCGAACGGCTCCAGCTTCTCGTCCGGCGCGCCGGGCCAGCCGAGCCAGGCGCCCTGGCGGCGCTGCATGACCGGTGCGATCGCGGTGACGAGCCCCCCGGGGCTCCTCCGCCACGCGGCCGTGCCGTCGGGTTCGATCGTTCTGTCCACCGGAAGCCGGTTGGCGACGATCAGGAACGAGCTACGGCCGGCCACGCATGTCCTCCTGGGCTGTCGACAATTCCGTGGACATCTACCCCGGATTTACACAAAAAAACACAAACCGGTCAACTGTCCCAGGTGTAGAATCCCCTCCCCGTCTTGCGGCCCAGCTCTCCCCTCGCCACCATCTCGCGCAGCAGGGCGGGCGGCTCGAAGCGGGGGCCGAGCCTGGCGTGCAGGTACTCGGCGACGGCCAGCCGCACGTCGAGTCCGACGAGATCGCCGAGCCTGAGCGGGCCCATGGGGTGGCTGTAGCCGAGGGTCATGGCGGTGTCGATGTCCTCGGCGCCGGCGACGCCCTCCTCGACCATGCGGATGGCCTCGAGGCCGAGGAGCACGCCGAGGCGGCTGGTGGCGAACCCGGGCGAGTCGTTGACCACCACGCCCGTCTTGCCCAGCGCCTCGACGTGCCGCCTGGCCGCGGCGAGCACGCCCGGCGGGGTCTGCGGGGTGACGACGATCTCGACGAGGCGCTGCACGGGCACCGGGTTGAAGAAGTGCAGGCCGATCAGCCGGTGCGGGACGTCCAGCCCTGCCGACAGTTCGCTGATGGACAGCGAGCTGGTGTTGGTGGCCAGCAGCGCCCTGGGCCGGATCCGCGCCTCGGCCGCCGCCAGCACCTCGACCTTGAGCTTCGGGTCCTCGGGCACCGCCTCGATCACCAGGTCGGCCGCCTCGGGCACGGGCCCGAGCGTCAGCCGCCGCAGCGCCTCGTCGGCGCGCACGTCCTGCTGCCTGGACTCGGCCGTCCGCAGCCCCCTGGCGATCCGCTCCTGCGCGGCGGCGGCCGCGGCGTCGTCCGCCTCCTGTACGGTCACCCGCGCCCCTGCGGCGAGGAAGACCTGGGCGATGCCGGCGCCCATGCGCCCGCCGCCGATCACCGCGACCCGCACCGCCATGTCAGGCGTGGCGGCGCGACTGGACGACGAAGAACCTGCCCGCCACGAACCCTGGATCGGTGAGCGAGGCGGTCGCGGCCGGGTTGGCACCCGTGCCGTGGTAGTCGCTGAAGGCCGCGGACTGGTTGACGAACACGCCGCCCGTCAGGTTGCACGACAGGTTGACCCCCGCGTCGAGCGCCGCCCTCTCGGCCGCCTCCAGCACCTGCGGGGAGGTGGAGTAGACCGAGGCGGTCAGCGCGCCGCGAGAGGAGATCGTCCTCCGCAGCACCGCCAGCGACTCCTCCGTCGAGCCCGTGGCGATGACGAACGCGACGGGGCCGAAGTGCTCGCGCCCGTAGGTCTCCTCGTCGGCCTGGGAGAGCTTGACGATCACCGGTGTGCGCACCGTGGCTCCTGGGAAGGCCGGGTGGGTCACCGCCCTGGACTCCAGCACGACCTCGCCCAGCGAGCGCGCGGCCTCGACCCTGCCCAGCACGCCCGCGTTGACGATCGCGCCGGTGAGCTCGACCGCTCTGGCGTCGTCGCCGAGCAGCCGCGACACGGCGGCCGCCAGGTCGGCGGCGACCTCGGCGAGGCTCTTGGGCCCCGCGTCGGTCTGGATGCCGTCGGAGGGGATGAGGATGTTCTGCGGCGCCGTGCACATCTGGCCGCTGTAGAGCGACAGGGAGAAGGCGATGTTGCCCAGCATGCCCTTGTAGGAGTCGGTGGAGTCGACGACGACCGTGTTGACCCCTGCCTTCTCGGTGTGCACGAGCGCCTGGGTGGCGTTGCGCTCCAGCCAGTCGCCGTACTCGGTGGAGCCGGTGAAGTCGACGATCCGCACGTCGGGGTGGGTGGCGAGCTGACTGGCCAGGCCCTGCCCCTCCTCGGCGGCGAGCGTGACCAGGTCGGGGTCGAAGCCCGCCTCCTCCAGCACCTCGCGGGCGATGGCCACGGTGATCGCCAGCGGCAGGATCGCGCCAGGGTGCGGCTTGACGATGACGGGGTTGCCGGTGACCAGCGAGGCGAACAGGCCGGGGTAGGCGTTCCACGTGGGGAAGGTGTTGCAGCCGATGACGAGGGCGACACCGCGCGGCACGACCGTGAACGTCTTCTCCATCACCAGCGGGTCGCCCTTGGCGGGCTTCTCCCAGCGCGCGTGGGACCGCGCGGCGGTCATGGCGGCCAGGCCGTAGGCGACGGCCTCGAGGCCGCGGTCCTGCGCGTGGGGTCCGCCCGCCTGGAAGGCCATGACGAACGCCTGGCCCGTGGTGTGCTGGACGGCGTTGGCGATCTCGAAGCTGCGCTGGTTGATGCGGTGCAGGATCTCGGCGCAGACCTGCGCCCTCTCCTGCGGTCCCGCGTCGCGCCACGGCGGCATCGCCGCCCCCGCCAGGTCGACGAGCTGCTCGGGCGAGGGCTCGGGGTAGGTCACGCCGAGCTCCATCCCGTACGGCGAGCGCTCGGCGCCGATCCACAGCCCGGTGCCCTGCTGCTCGATCGGGAACGGCTTGCCGAGGTAGGACTCGAAGGCCTCCTTGCCCCGTTCGGCCGCGCCCTCGCCGTACACCCGGGGGCTCGGCGACTCGGGGTAGGCGCTCCAGTAACCCCGCTCGGCGATGGCCTTCATGGCCCTTGTGAGCGTGTCCCCGTGCTGGTCGAACATGGTCAGCGCCTCCCTTGACAGGACCTGCGGACGATGATGTGTTTACCGAACATTCGGTCAGCTGACAAGGGAGACATCCGTGGAGTCCGCGCGTCGCATGATGGCGGCCGACGTGGCCTCGGCCGCACTGGGGATCGAGCTGGCGGAACTGGCTCCCGGACAGGCGGTCTGCACGATGGCCGTGACCGAGCGGATGGTCAACGGGCACGCCATCTGCCATGGCGGCTACGTCTTCCTGCTGGCCGACACGGCCTTCGCGTGCGCCTGCAACTCCCATGGGCCCGTCACGGTGGCGGCGGGCGCGGAGATCTCCTTCGTCTCCCCCGCGCGGGCCGGTGAGACGCTGACCGCCACGGCGCTGGAGCGGACGCGTTTCGGACGGAACGGGATCTACGACGTCACGGTGCGAGGCGGCGACGGAAGGGTGGTCGCGGAGTTCCGCGGGCGCAGCCGCGCCTTGGAGGAGGAGAGCAGATGATCTCGTCGGACGAGCTCGCCGCGCTGCAGCTGGAGCGGCTCCGGTGGACCCTCGACCACGCCTATCGCAACGTCGCGCTGTACAGGGAGAAGTTCGACGCGGCAGGGGTGCACCCGGCCGACTGCAAGGAGCTGGCCGACCTGGCGAGGTTCCCCTTCACCACCAAGGACGACCTGCGCTCGTGCTACCCGTTCGGCATGTTCGCGGTGCCGCGCGAGCAGGTGGTGCGCGTGCACGCCTCCAGCGGCACGACGGGCAAGCCGACCGTGGTGGGCTACACCAGGCGCGACATCGACACCTGGGCCGAGGTCATGGCCAGGTCGCTGAGGGCGGCGGGCGGCAGGCCCGGCGACATCGTGCACGTCGCCTACGGATACGGACTGTTCACCGGCGGGCTGGGCGCGCACTACGGCGCCGAGCGGCTCGGCTGCACGGTGGTGCCGGTCTCCGGCGGCATGACGCCCCGTCAGGTACAGCTCATCACCGACTTCCGTCCCGACGTCATCATGGTGACCCCCTCGTACATGCTGGCGCTGCTGGAGGAGTTCGAGGCGCAGGGCCTGGACCCGCGCGCGACCTCTCTGCGGATCGGCGTCTTCGGCGCGGAGCCGTGGACGGAGGAGATGCGCGCGGAGATCGAGAGCGCCTTCGGCCTGGACGCCGTGGACATCTACGGCCTGTCGGAGGTCATCGGCCCCGGCGTGGCGCAGGAGTGCGTGGAGACCAAGGACGGGCTGCACGTCTGGGAGGACCACTTCTACCCCGAGATCGTCGACGCGGACGCCGACGGCAGGGGCGAGCTGGTCTTCACCTCCCTCACCAAGGAGGCGATGCCCGTCATCCGCTACCGCACCCACGACCTGACCCGCCTGCTCCCCGGTACGGCGATGCCGGCCTTCCGGCGGATGGAGAAGGTGAGGGGACGCACCGACGACATGATCATTCTGCGCGGCGTCAACGTCTTCCCCACGCAGATCGAGGAGATCGTGCTGCGCACCCCCGGCCTTTCGCCGCACTTCATGATCGAGCTGAGCAGACCGGGCCGCCTCGACGTGATGACGGTCCGGGTGGAGGCCTCACCGGGTGCCTCGGCCGAGGCGCTGGCCAGGACGGTGAAGGACACCGTCGGGGTCACGATCGCGGTCGAGCTCGTGGAGCAGGGGACGCTGGCCAGATCGGCGGGCAAGCTCCAACGCGTAGTGGACTTTCGGGATAATTAGCCACATGACCACCCCTCCGACCCGTCAGCGCGGGCGCGGGCACGACCCCGAGTCCGTCCTGCACATGGCCGTGACGGTGTTCAACGAGCGCGGCTACGACGGCACCAGCATGGAGGACCTCGCCCGCGCCCTCGGGGTGACCAAGTCGGCGATCTACTACCACGTGCCGGGCAAGGAGCAACTGCTCGCGCGGGCCCTCGACAGGGCGCTGGACGGCCTGTTCACGATGATCGCCGACCCGATGGCGGTGTCGGGCCCGGCGATCACGCGGCTGGAATGGGTGGTGCGGCGCAGCGTGTCGATCCTCGTGGAGCGCCTGCCGTACGTCACACTGTTGCTGAGGGTGCGCGGCAACAGCGCCACCGAGCAGGACGCGCTGGAGCGGCGGCGGGAGTTCGACAGATTCGTCAGCCACCTGGTGAAGGAGGCCGCGGCGGAGGGGCACATCAGGCCCGACGTGGATCCCGCACTGGTGACGCGGCTGCTGTTCGGGACGGTCAACTCGATCACCGAGTGGTACCAGCCGTCACGCGGGGGCTCGGCCGACGAGCTCGCCGACGCCATCCTCACGATCGCCTTCGACGGGCTGCGCACCCGCTGACGCGGGCGGCCCAGGGGGCGAGGCGGGGGAGGGCCCGCCGCCCTGGGCGCCGGCATCTCAGACGAGGTGTCAGGTTTCGAGCTCGGCCGAACCGGGGGTCGGCGGCAGCGTGGGGCGTTTGACCCGCAGATCAGCGCGGATCGCCTCACCGAGTTTCTTGGTGGCCGCCCGGTTGAGCATGCCGCCGGCCACGGCTCCGGTGAGGAAGGGACCGAGCGTCGTCAGGTGCCGTCCGAGGGTCCTCATCAGTCTGTTGCGCAGCGCCGTCTTCGTCGCCGCACCCAGCGCGAGCGTGACGGAGGCCGGTGCCAGCGGGTCGATGCCCCGCTGCCTCGACCAGGCCGCGGTGAACGCGACGGCACGCTGGGTGCCCGTGCCTGGCACCTCGATGCCGTAGACCTGATGGAGCTCGGCCAGCAGCTTCACTTCGATGGCCGCAACCACGATGGTCTCGGCGACCAGCTGGGCCGGCGCCGACAGCAGCAGCGGCGGGGCGGCGAACTCGGCCGCGGCCAGGGCGCCGCCGATCGCGCCGACCGTCATCGTCGCCTTCTGCGCGGTGCGGACGAGATCGTCGGCCAGCTGCTCGCCGGTGAGGCCGTGGTGATGTTCGGAAAGGGTCGCCAGATCCCTGATGGGGATGCGGGGCGCGATGTTCAGGAACACGTCGGCCAGCCACCGGCCTCTGCCGACGCCCGAGGCGTTCGCCCTCCTGGCGCCTTCGCTCAGCGACCTGGTGAGGCGGCCGAGCAGCCTGCGCCGCTCGGCGCTCTCCAGCTCACCAGGCCGCACCAGACGGCCGACGAGCTCGCCGACCTCGCGATCGGGATCCTCGACCTCGGGTTTCGGGTCCTTGTCCACGGCGGAGGCAGCGGACGACTCTGCGACCTCTGCGTCGTTCACAGGGTCGTCCCGCTCCTCTTTCTTGGATGACACGATGCGGTGCCCTCTCGGTCAGGCGGCGCACTCCCTGCAGACCTGCTGCCCGTTCCTCTCGGAGGCCAGCTGGCTGCGGTGGTGCACAAGGAAGCACCGCGAGCAGGTGAACTCGTCGGCCTGGCGAGGGATCACCCGCAGGGACAGCTCCTCATTCGACAGGTCCGCACCGGGCAGCTCGAGCGACTCGGCGAGGTCCGTCTCGTCGATGTCGATGCTGCCGGAGGACTTGTCGGTCCGCCGCGCCTGGAGTTCCTGGAGGCTGTCCTCCCCCAGGTCGTCATCGGTCTTGCGCGGGCTGTCGTAGTCGGTAGCCATTGTGCTTGCTCCATCCCCCTCATCTATGGTGTCGCGCTCGTCGCGCGTGTCTAACGTCCGAGAGGCCCATCTTGTGCCCGATCCTTCAGGGAGATTTGTGCATCGGTACCCCGGAGGAACGGCTGCTGAACCTCCCGACACGAAGGGGCCTGCCGCCAACGGCCTGTGGTTAGCCAAATATGGCGAAACACACAGCATTGGCGGCATGCACCACCGTGTTCGACGGCACATCCAACCACATGTACGGCGCGAACGAGACTCCCCCGTCAGATCAACACGCCGGACTAGCGCCCGGGGAGTCGAATGGTCACGACAAGTCCTCCGCCGTCGCGCGGCACCGCGGCCACGTTTCCGCCGTGCGCCTGCACGACCGCGCGGACGATGGACAGGCCGAGTCCCGATCCCTTCGCCGAGTCCACACGGTCCGCGTGGAGCCTTCTGAAGGGCTCGAACAGGCTGTTCACCTCGTACGCCGGGACATGCTGTCCCGTGTTGGCCACCTGAACAACCAGTGCCCCGTCCACCATTCCCGTGCGGATCCAGACTTTTCCGTTTCCTGGCTCGCTTTCCGGGATGTTGTATTTGACGGCGTTCTCCAGCAGGTTGCTGATGGAGCGTTCTAGCAGCACGGGATCGCCCAGCGTGGGCGCAGGCGACAGCTCGGTGGTGACGGTGACGCCCTGCTCGGCCGCGAAGGGCACGAGCTGCTCCACGGCCGTCATGGCGACCTCCTTGACGTCCACCGGCTTGCGCACGCGCAGCTCGCGTTCGCTACGGGCGAGCAGGAGCAGGCCCTCGATCAGCTTCTCGTTGCGGGCGTTGACCTCGAGGAGGGTACGGCCGAGCGCCTTCAGGTCCTGGGACGCCTCGGGGTCAGACAGCGCGATCTCCAGAACCGTCCTGTTGATGGTGAGGGGCGTGCGCAGCTCGTGCGAGGCGTTGGCGACGAACCTCCGCTGGGTGTCGAAGGCGACGTTGAGCCTGGTCAGCATCGCGTCGAAGGTGTCGGCGAGCTCCTTCAGCTCGTCCTGGGGGCCCTTGAGGTCGATGCGCTGGTGGGCGAGGTTGCTCTCGGACAACTTCTTGGCCGTCGCCGTCATCTGCGCGACGGGCCGCAGCGCCCTGTCGGCCACGAAGTAGCCGAGGATCAGCGCCAGGATGCCCACCCCGATCAGCACCATGACGGACTGCCTGATCAGGTTCTCCAGGATGGCGTTGATGTTGTTGTTCATCAGGAGCTCGGACTGGTCGTTCAGCGACTCGGCCAGCCCGGACGGCGCCCACTGCGGCAGCTTCAGGGTGAACTGGAAGCCCTGGTGGAGCACCGAGCTGACGATGAGATACATCACCGAGAGCAGGAACGCCCCCGCCACGAAGAACAACGCGCTGTAGGTCAGCGTGAGCCGCCACCGGATGCTCACCCTGTCGCGCATCACCCTGATGCGCTCGGCCATCGTCTCCTCGCCCTCGGGCTGGAGGGGCGGCGGTCCGTCCCACTCGCCGCCGCCCTGCCGCGGGGCCTGCTCGTCCCCCTGGCCCAGCTGCTCCACCCTCGTCCGCGTCATGCTGGCCCGCTCCGAGTGCGGACTGATCATCGGATGGGTGGGAACCGCCGGACGGTCCTGCTCGTCGCTCACAACTTGTATCCCACTCCCGGGACGGTCTCGATCACCTGCGGCTCACCGAGCTTCTTGCGCAGCGTCATCATGGTGACGCGCACGACGTTGGTGAACGGGTCGATGTTCTCGTCCCATGCCTTGTCCAGCAGGTCCTCCTGGCTCACCACGGCGCCCTCGGCGCGCAGCAACTCCTCGAGGACCGCGAACTCCTTCTTCGTCAGCTGGATCTCCTTGCCGTCGCGCTCGACGAGCCGCTTGCCGGGGTCCAGCCGTACCCCGGCCCGCTCGAGCACCGGGGGCAGGGCGGGCGCCGACCTGCGGCCGAGCGCGCGCACCCTGGCCACCAGCTCGACGAACACGAACGGCTTGGCCAGGTAGTCGTCGGCGCCGAGGCCGAGACCCTCCACCTTGTCGTCGACGTCGCCCGCCGCGGTCAGCATCAGGATCCTGGACGCGCTGCGCTCGGCGACCAGCCTGCGCGCCACCTCGTCGCCGTGGACCACCGGCAGGTCCCTGTCCAGCACGATCACGTCATAGTCGATGTAGGAGGTCTTCTCCAGCGCCGCGCCGCCGTCGTAGGCCACGTCCACGGCCATGGCCTCGCGACGGAGCCCCGTCGCGATCGCGTCGGCGAGCACCCGCTCGTCCTCAACCACAAGCACCCGCACGGCTGCCGGCACCTCTTCCCCGCTCCTGGATGTGGCTCTCATTTTCACCACATCTCCGATAAACGCACGGTAAGGCATGTGCGGGGCCATCGTGACGCAGGGCACATGCGATCGGAGGTTTCGGACCGCGGTGAGGGTGGGTAGACACGCGGGACACCCATCGCCGCGTGCCGTTGAACCCCCATGACCGCACGCGCCGCCCCCGAGATGCATGTGAGAGAGAAGGTGAGATGGGCGAGTTCACGACCACGATCGAACGCCGCCTCTGCCAGGCCTACAAGGGTCTCGACGAGGCGAGGTCCGTCGGCGACGACTACCTCGCCGACACCCTCACCGCGGAGATCGAGGATCTGCGACGCCTGGCCGACGACCACGGTGTCCCGTTGCCGCGCTGAACCGCACCGCATGTGACGACGGCCGGAGCCCCGCGGGGCTCCGGCCGTCGTCACGTCCACGGGCGGGCAGTGTCAGGCGTCGCGTTCGGGGTCGAGCGGCACGAGCAGGTCGTGCAGTTCCTCGAACAGCCCTGGAGCGGCGCACAGCGTGAGCTCGCCGTTCGGCGGCCTGCCGTTCAGCCCGCCGATCCTGGCGCCGGACTCGGCGGCGATCAGCCCTGCCGCGGCGTAGTCCCAGTAGTTGATCCCTCGCTCGTAGTAGGCGTCCACCCTGCCCGCCGCCACCGAGCACAGGTCGATCGCGCAGGAACCGCCGCGCCTGATGTCCCGCACCGAGGGCAGGACGGCCGCCGCGACCTGCCCCTGCACCCTGCGGCGGGAGGCGTCGTAGCCGAAACCGGTCGCCACCAGGGCCTGTCCGAGCGGCACGCCGCTGTTGCAGCGCAGCCGCGAGACCGCGAGACCGTCCTTGTGCAGGACGGCCCCGCCGCCGAGCGAGGCGCTGAACAGCTCGCCGCGCGGCACCACGTTGACGACACCCGCGACGATCCTGCCGTCCACCTCGACGGCGATGGAGACCGCCCACTCGGGCAGGCCGTACAGGAAGTTGACGGTGCCGTCGATCGGGTCGACGACCCACCTGACCCCGCTGGAGCCCGGCGTGTCGCCGCCCTCCTCCCCGAGGATCATGTCGTCCGGCCTGGCCTCCCTGATCCTGGCCCTGATGAGCTCCTCCGAGGCGCGGTCGAGCGCGGTGACGACGTCGGTCGGGCTCGACTTGGTCTGCACGACCTCGGGGTTGCTCGGCCGCTTGGCCAGCAGCATGTCGCCCGCCTCGCGGGCGATGTCCGTGGCCAGTGCCGCGAAGTCCGTCATCTACGCCACCGAGTCCGGGCGCTTCCACTCCTGGCCGAGCACGTGCTGGGCGAGGAAGGCGAGCACGGTCTCGTACCAGGCGACGGCGTTGCCCGGCTTGAGGATCCAGTGGTTCTCGTCGGGGAAGTAGAGGAACTTCGACTCGACGTTGCTGCGCTGCAGGTCCCACCACAGGCGCAGGGCCTCGCCGATCGGCACGCGGTAGTCCCTGTCGCCGTGGACGACCAGCATCGGCGTGCGGATCTGGTCGAGGGCGCCGTGCGGGGAGAGCTTGGCGTACCGCTCGGTGCCCGGCGCGCCGAACTCGCGCTGCCAGTACATGGAGGCGTCGGTGGTGCCGGCGAACTGGTCGAGGTTCCACAGCGAGGCGTGGGTGACGATCGCCTTGTAGCGGTCGGAGTGCCCGGCGACCCAGTTGGCCATGTAGCCGCCGAACGAGCCGCCCATCGCGCCCAGGCGCGTCTCGTCGATCTCGGGCAGCTTGAGCGCCTCGTCGACGATGGAGTCGAGGTCGGCGAGCGTGCGCGGACCCCACTCGCCCCAGCCCCGGTCGATCATGTGCTGGCCGTACCCGGTGGAAAGGGCGGGGTCGGGCAGCAGGACGGCATAGCCGTGCTCGGCCATGATCCACGGGTTCCAGCGCCACGACCAGTCGTTCCACGAGGAGACAGGGCCACCGTGGATCCACAGCAGGAACGGGGCGGGGTTCTCGGCGGAGGCGTCCTTGGGCAGCACCAGCCAGCCGCGGATCTCCTGCCCGTCGTCGGCCACGGCCGACAGCTCGGTGAGGGTGCCGGACAGGTCGAGTGCGGGGGCGGGCGAGGGCAACTCGACCACCTCGCCGGTGGCGGCGTCGATCCTGGCCGGCGTGGCGGGGCCGTGGTAGCCGCTGCGCAGCGCGTAGAGGAAACGGCCGTCGCCGGAGGCGCTGAGCGCGAGGTAGGCGGCGTCGTCGGTGGTGAGCCTGTCGAAGGAGCCGTCGAGCGACACCCGGAAGACGGGGCGGCGGCCCTGGTGGTCGGCCACCAGATAGACGGCGCCTGAGTCGGGAGCCCATTCGAGGTCCGCGGGGAACAGGTCGTCGGCGTAGGTCCTGCCCTCACCGGTGGCCAGGTCGCCGATCCACAGCTCCGAGCGGGCCGAGACATCGAGCGCGGTGTGGCGGGAGCGCGAGCAGGCCACGCGGGCGCCGTCGGGCGAGATCCGCAGCGGCCCCTCGAAGTCGTGGTCGTCGGCGGCGAAGAGCGTGCGCCGCTCCCCCGTGGCCACGTCGATCGCGACGATCTCGGTGCGCTGCTGCCCCGCGTCGAGGGGCACCGTCCACGTGGTGAGCACTGTGGCGCCGTCGGAGGTGAGCGCGAAGTCCAGGTGGTCGTCCAGATGGGCGCCGGAGTCGGGAGTCAGGTCCCTGACCTCCTCCAGCCGGTCGGCGCCCAGCCTGGCCGCGAACAGGCGGGTACGGCCGGGGCCGAGGTCGTGGTCCCAGTAGCGGACCGGGTAGCCCTCGTGCAGGATCGCGCTGATGCCCGCGTCCTTCCTGGCTTTGCGCCGCTCCTCGTCGGCGGCCTCGTCACCGGGCAGCACCTCGGAGGCGAACACGACGACGTCGCCCGCGGTCCGCGCCGCGCCGATGCCGCCCGGCCGGGTGGCGATCTGCCGGGCCTCGCCGCCCGCGCGCGGCAGCAGCCAGAGCGCCGGCACCTCCTCGTCGGAGTCCTTGACGGTCGGGTCGGGGCGGCGCGAGGTGAACAGCACGTCACCCGCCGCGGTGAACTCCGTGCCCGCCTCTCCCTTGGCGCTCCTGGTGAGCCGGTACGGCTCGCCGTCCACGGGGATCGCCCAGAGTGCGGTGCCGAACGACTTCCCGTCGGGGTTGAGGGACTGCACGGCGCTGACGAGCCGGGATCCGTCCGGCGAGAGCTTCAGCGAGAGGACTCGGGGGATGGCCACATAGTCACGAATATCCTTGAATGAGCTCACGTCACGAACCTACATCGTGGCCCCCATAGGCTTACCAGCGTGGGGAACTACGACGCTTTGCTGCTGCTGTCCTTCGGCGGTCCCGAGGGACCCGACGACGTGATGCCGTTTCTCGAGAACGTCGTGCGGGGCAGAGGGGTGCCGCGCGAGCGGCTGCTCGAGGTGGCCGAGCACTACCAGTCCTTCGGCGGGGTCAGCCCGATCAACCAGCAGAACCGCGACCTGATCGAGGCGCTGCGGCCGGAGCTGGACGTGCCGATCTACTGGGGCAACCGCAACTGGCGGCCGTTCGGCGAGGACACGGTCCTGCGGATGAAGGCCGACGGCATCACCAAGGCGGCGGTCTTCGCCACCTCGGCGTTCGCCGGCTACTCCAGCTGTCGCCAGTACTACGAGGACATCGCCCGCATCTCCGTCGAGGGCGGCCCCGCGCTGGTCAAGATGCGGCACTTCGGCGAGCACCCCGGCTTCGTCGCGGCGATGGCCGACCACGCCAGGCAGGCGCTCGACCGGCTGGGCCGCGACGACGCCAGGCTGGTGTTCACCGCGCACAGCATCCCCGTCTCGATGGCCCAGACGGCGGGCCCGTCCGGCGGGCTCTACGAGGCGCAGCTTCGCCGGTCGGCGGAGCTGGTCAGCCAGGCGCTCGGCCGTACCGAGCCGTGGGAGCTGGTGTGGCAGTCACGCAGCGGCCCTCCGCAGGTGCCGTGGCTGGAGCCCGACGTGCTCGACCACCTGCGCAAGACAGACGCGCCCGCGGTGGTGCTGGTGCCGATCGGCTTCGTCTCCGACCACATGGAGGTCGTCTTCGACCTCGACGTGGAGGCCAGGCGGCTGGCGGCCGAGCTGGGGCTGCCGCTGGAGCGGGCGGCGACGGCCGGGACGCATCCGCGCTTCGTGCGGATGGTGCGCGAGCTCATGGCCGAGCCCGAGCCGGCGGCGTGCGCTCTGAGCTGCTGCCCCGCTCCCGTCCGCCGGCCCGCGTAGACGCGCTCTTCACGCCTCGCGGCCAGGCAGGGGACGTCGCGGGCGGGCGTCGGCGCACCCGCGGGCCACGTGAACCGGCAGGTCAGGCGGGCGTGGTGGGCGTGGACGCACGCGCGGGCCGCGTAACCTGCAGGTCAGGCGTAGGCGCGCGCGTACGCCTCGGACAGGCCGAGGACCTTGTTCACGTAGTCCCACGAGTGGTTGTAGAACCACACGGCCTTGCGCAACTTCTGCCCGCCCTGGCCCGCGCCGTTGGCGCACAGGTAGTTCGCGGCGCCCGGCACCGCGTCGTAGGGGCTCCAGATGTCCTTGCGGCCGTCGCCGTCGCCGTCCACTCCATAGGCCTTCCAGGTGGCGGGCATGAACTGCATCGGGCCGAGCGCGCCCGCGCTCGAGGGGCCGTTGTTGCGCCCGTGGGAGCTCTCGACCTGGCCGATGGCGGCCAGCACGGTCCATGACAGGCCGGGGCAGCGGGTGGCGGCCGACTTGTAGAGGTCCAGGTAGCTGCCCTGCCGTACGACCTGCTTGTCGGGCTGGGACCGGGGCCGGGCGGGGGGACGGACACGGCCGACGGAGACGACCTGGGCGTGCTCGCCGAGCAGCCTGCGCACGCCGGCCTCGCCGATCTTGCCCGCCTTGCCGTGGAGGAGCACGGCGACGCCCTCCATGAGGCCGAGCCTGCGGCCGACCTCGGTGCTGACGATGCCGTCCACTCCCGGCAGGCCGAGCGTGGCGGAGGCGGCCACGCGCAGCCTGGGGCCGCCGTCGATCTGGTAGGACGCGCCGAGGACGAGGCCGAACCTGCGCGCGGCCGAGGTGTCGGCGACCAGTTCGCCCCTGGCCAGCGCGCTCCACACCTCCGGCTGGTCGGCGACGGCCTGCGGCGTCCATGACCGGTACTCGGAGGGCTCGACGGCCAGCAGGTTGACGCCCGTCCCCGCGACCTTCACCGAGCCCGCGTCCACCACGATCACCTTCTGCACGTGCTTGAGGCCGCCGAGCGCCAGGCGTGTCTGCTTCGGGACCGTGCCGCGGGCGATGGCCAGCATCCGCGGCGGCGTGACCGTGATCCCAGGGCCGCCCTGGCCGAACTCCTTCACGGGGACCAGCGTGTCGAGGTGTTGCGTCTCGTTCTTGCGGACGGCGGAGGGCGCCGGATCCTTCTCCTTCTCCTGGTCCTCGCTCAGCGTGAACGCGAAGGCGCCGGCGGCGCCCACGGAGACCACGACGGCGAGAACGACCATGAGTCCCCGGACGGAGGGAAGAGCAGACACCCAGGCCACGTTAGACGATCAGGCGAAAAATCACTTGCTGTCCTGATAGACGGTGCGCAAAGGTTGGGCGCTTGGAGAGTAGGGGGACGTAGTGGTCGGGCCGTACCGGGGGCTTTTCAACACGCCCGGAGTCAAGGGTTTCGTTTTCGCCGGATTCATCGGCAGGATGCCGATGTCGATGCTGGGCATCGGGATCGTCCGGCTGATCTCCTTGATCACCGGTTCGTACGCCACGGCGGGAGCCGTCGCCGCCGTCACGAACATCTCCTTCGCCATCGCCGCCCCGCTGTCGGGCCGCCTGGTCGACAGGTTCGGCCAGGGCCGGGTCATCACACCGCTCGCCCTGGTCAACGGCGCGTCCATGGCGGCGCTCATGCTGTGCGCCGGATTCCGCCTGCCCGACTGGACGCTCTACGTCTCCGGATTCGTCGTCGGCGCCACCTCGGTGTCCCTCGGCTCGATGGTCCGCGCCCGCTGGTCGCACCAGCTCGGCGGCTCGGCGAAGCTGCACACCGCCTTCGCGTTCGAGTCCGTGGCCGACGAGGTGATCTTCGTTACCGGGCCGGCGATGGTGACGGTCCTGGCCACCATGGTCAACCCGTTCGCCGGGCTGATCGTGGCGCTGGTGCTCATGTTGATCGGCACGCTCGCCTTCGCGATGCAGCGCGGCACCGAACCCCCGGTCTCCCCCGTACGGCACGTCGGCGGCAGCCCGATCACCATTCCCGGCATCGCCCTGCTGTCGTGCGTCTACCTCGCGCTCGGCGCGGTCTTCGGCTCGGTCGACCTGATCACCGTGGCCTTCGCCGAGGAGCACGGCGTCAAGGGCGCCGCCGGGTTCCTGCTGGCGGCCTTCGCGGGCGGTTCGATGGTGTCGGGTCTGTGGTTCGGCTCGCGGGCATGGAAGGTCTCGCTGCGGGCCAGGTTCGTCAGGGCCATCGCGATCTTCGCCGTCGGCCTGCTGCCGATCGCCTTCATCGGCAGCGCGCCCTTCATGGCGGGGGCGCTGTTCATCGCGGGACTGGCGATCTCTCCGACGCTCATCACGGGCTTCTCGCTCACCGAGCGGCTGGTGCCGCCGTCCCTGCTCACCGAGGGCATGGCGTGGATCTCCACCTCGATCGGGTTCGGCGTGGCGATCGGCGCGTGGGCGGGCGGGCGGCTCACCGAGGCGTTCGGCGCGTCCAACGCCTACGGCTTCTCGCTGGCGTGCGCGCTGCTCGCGGCCCTCGTGGGCATCGGAGGTTCGGGTTTGCTGAGACTTCCCGAGGCTCCTTCACCGGCCAAAGGTTGATCCGCTACGGTCGGGAGATCCCTCAGACAACACCCTCAACACTGGAAAGTCTGTTATGTCCCGACATTTTGTTTCACTTCTTGCCATCGCGGCTGTTGCGGTCACCCTGACCCCATCAGCCGCGAACGCCGCTCCCGCTCGCAAGGAGGTCGACTGCACGCAGGTCAAGTGCCTCGCGCTGACCTTCGACGACGGCCCCGGCCAGTACGCGGGCAAGCTGCTCGACACGCTGAAGAAGTACGACGCCAAGGCGACGTTCTTCCTCGAGGGCCAGTACGTGAAGAGCCGCCCCGCCTTCGCCAAGCGCATGGCGGCCGAGGGGCACGAGCTCGGCAACCACAGCTACAAGCACCCCAACTTCACGCAGCTCGAGCCGGGGGCCATCCGGAACGAGATCAAGAAGACGCAGGACATCATCAAGCAGACGGCGGGCGTGGAGCCCAAGCTGCTGCGCCCGCCGTACGGCATGGCGGACCTGCAGGTCTCCGACATCGCGGCCGAGTTCGGGATGCCGATGATCCTGTGGACCGGCGGGTCCCGCGACTGGGAGTCCAGGAACGAGACGTCCATCAAGAAGCAGACGCTCGCGGTCGCCAAGCAGGACGGCATCATCCTGATGCACGACTGGGTGAAGCAGACGGTCGACTCGATGCCCGCGCTCATCAAGACGCTGCAGGGCAAGGGCTACCATCTCGTGACCGTCTCCGAGGTGATCAAGAGCCAGAACCTGCAGCCAGGCGACATCTTCCCCGTTCCCGAAGGCTGGGAAAAGTGAGTATCGTTCGCGTTTAAAACCGAATGTTGCTCCGGAGGGGTGCGCATGGTCTTCACGAACTGGGCCGGAAACCAGACAGGCACTCCCGCCGAGGTGCGCACCCCTTCGTCCGTGCAGGACGTGGCGCGGGCCGTGAAGGACGCCGCCGCGAGCGGCCGCCGCGTCCGCATGGTCGGCACCGGCCACTCCTTCACCGGCGTGGCCGTCACCGACGGCATCATGCTCAGGCCCCAGGGGCTGACCGGCATCCGCTCGGTCACCAAGGACAACGGCGCCACCTGGGTGAACGTGCTCGCAGGCACGCCGCTCAGCGTGCTGAACGAGGAACTCGGCAAGCGCGGCCTCGCCCTGGCCAACATGGGCGACATCACGGCGCAGACGGTCGCCGGCGCCATCCAGACCGGCACCCACGGCACGGGACGCGACACAGGCGGCCTGGCCGACCAGGTGGTCAAGCTGGAGATGGTGCTCGCCGACGGCTCCGTCGCGACCGCCTCCCCCGGTGACGACCTGTTCGACGCGGCCAGGGTCGGCCTCGGCGCGCTCGGCGTGCTGACGGCGGTCACCTTCCGCGTCGACCCCTCCTTCCTGCTGCACAACAGCCGCAGGGCGATGCCGCTGAGCGGCATCCTGGACGAGCTCGACTCGATGACCTCGGCCAACGAGCATCTCGACTTCTTCTGGCTGCCGCACACCGACGCCTGCCTGGTGAAGACCAACAACCGGCATCCGGGCCCGGCCCGGCCGCCGAGCGCCATCAAGCACTGGATGGACAACGTGTTCCTGGAGAACACACTCTTCGGCGCGCTGTGCGGGATCGGCGGGCGCTTCCCCTCCGCGATCCCCAGACTCAACGCGCTCTCGGCCGCCTTCCTCGGCGACTCCGAGTCGGTGGACACCAGTTACAAGATCTTCACTTCCGTCCGCGACGTGCGCTTCCTGGAGATGGAGTACGCCGTCCCCCGGGAACGGCTCGGGCAGGCGCTGCGCGAGACCAGGGACCTGATCGAGCGGAACGACTGGAAGATCACCTTCCCGATCGAGGTGCGGGTCACGCCACCCAGCGACGCCTGGCTGTCCACCGCGTACGGCAGGCCGTCGGCCTATCTGGCCTGCCACATCTACCGGCCGACCCCCAACCCCGCCTACTTCGAGGGGGTCGAGGAGATCATGACGCGCCTCGAAGGGCGCCCGCACTGGGGCAAGCTCCACACCCGCGACGCCGCCTACCTGGCCGGGGTCTATCCGCGCTTCTCCGACTTCCTCGCGCTGCGCGACCGGCTCGACCCCGGCCGGGTGTTCGCCAACGCCTACCTGGACACCGTGCTGGGCCCATGACCGGTCTCACGCCATGCTGAGCCGGCTCGCCATGTAGCCGAGTTTGTCGGGATTGACCACCCCCGCACCGTGACGACCAGGCCGTTGGTGATCTCCAAAACCATCACGCCGAGCAGGCGGCCGCCTGCCGTACCCCAGAGGGCGGGCCCGGCCGTTGACCTCGCCGATCGTGACGGCCGCCTCGACCACGCCCCTGCCTATCCACGAGCCGAGGTAGCGGGCGACCCTGGCAGGCCCGCGACGACACTGCGGGCCGCGGTGGCCTTGCCCTCGGCGCGGCCGGTGGAGAAGCGCGGCCGGCGGAGAAGCGCGGCCGCCCCTCGGCGACGCGCAGGCGGGCCCGCTGGTAGAGCTCCCGCTGCTCGGCGCTGTCCAGCGGGCCGAGCCGGGCGCCGCCGGTGAGAACGGGCAGCCGCGGCCTGTGCGCCTCGAACTCCTCGACCGCGTGGGACGTCACGACCGGCATCCTACGAGCGCCGGCACGCCGCTAGGGCTGCTCGGGCGCCTGCTCTGGCGCCTGCTCGAGCCGGTCTTCGGCGGGCGGGCCCTGGTCGGGGTCGGTGCCCCTGTCGCTCTGCGTCTCCGTGGGCGTGGGATCAGGGGAGGCGGCGTCGGTAGGCGTCGGCGTGGCCGCCGTGGGGGTGGGGGTGGGGGTCGGCGTCTCGCTGGGCGTGGGCGTGGGGGTGGGGGTCGGGGTGGGCGTCGGCGCGTCGGCCGATTCAGGAGAGCCGGGCCGGTCCGAGACCGGCGGGGCGACCGGAGCGCTCTCCTCCTGCTTGCGCTGCGGCTCTCTCTTCTCCCGCTCGACCGCGCCGGTCTTGCCGGTGACCGTCTCGTGCACGGTCTCGTGGGCGAAGGCCTGGTAGGTGAGGATGACGCCGGTGCTGATCGCGAACACCAGCGCGGCGGCCGCCAGCAGCGTCGGCCACGGCATCCGCCACCTCGGCGCCGCCTGCGCCACCGGCGCCATCACCAGCGTGGGCGAGGAGTCGCCCTCCTCCCTGACGGTGGCGTGGACGGCCGTCGCCAGCTCGCCCTCCCCCTCGACGCGGACGGGCGGCTCGGATCTGTCGCGCCACGCGACGACGGTGTGCTGCTTGATCTGGTCGTTGGCGCGCTTCAGGTAGTGCGTGTAGACGGCGCCGCCGACGGTGCTGGCGATGCTCGCCACCGCCGCTCCCACAAAGGTCCCCGCCACTCCGAGGTACGACGCCGCCACGGCCGCCGTCACCGCGGCCAGTGCCCCTCCTGCGATCTGCGGCACGCTCAGCTCGAACTTCCGCTGCTCGCCGCTCATCCCCCGGATCAGTCCCCTCTTGTCACTCGTTCGGTAAAGAGCTTCTTCGTAACTAGACGCGGTCGCGTGTCCTGTTGTTCCTGTGACCTGCGTGACAGCAGATTGGACACTCGTGCCCCGCCGATTCGGACTACCCTCCGTGTACGCCGCCGCGGCCCTGGCGACGGCCGTCACCACAGCGGCTCCCGTGGTCGCCTCTGTCGTGGCCCCCGCCGACGCCCCCGCGCCCGCCTCCGCCGAGCCGCCCCACCCCTACATCGTCACCGCCACCGGCAGGGCCGAGGCCCGCGCACTGGTCGGCGACGCGCGATGGCGGGTGCGCCGCTACTACACCGCCGCGCTTCCCGGCTTCGCGACGCTGCTCACCTCCACGGAGGCCGCCGAGCTGCGCGCCGACCCGAGGGTACGTGCGCTGGAGCCCGACGGCAGGGTTCGCGGTCTCGACCTCTCCGGCGGTGCCGCACCGTCCCGCTCCTCCGCCACCGGCGAGGGGGTCACCGTCTACGTGCTCGGCACCGGCGTCGACGTGGCCCGCGACGAGTTCGGCGACAGGGCGTGGCACGCCTTCGACGCCACGGGAGTCCGCGGGCGCTTCTGCGGCGACCACGGCACCCGCGCCGCCTCTCTCGCGGCGGGCGGGAAGGACGGCGTGGCGCCGGGCGCCCGCGTCGGCTCGGTCAAGGTGCTCCGCTGCGACGGCTCGGGCGACCTGTCCGACGTGCTCGCCGGGCTCGACTGGGTGCACAGGCACGCGCGCCGCCCCGCCGTGGCGAACCTGCCCGTCGCCGCGGGCGACTCCCCCGCCCTGACGACCGCCGTGCGCAGGCTCGGGAAGTCGGACGTGGCCGTCACGACCTCTCCGCGTACGGCGGGCACGATGGCAGGCCACCTGGAGTCCCACCCGCCCGCCGGCCCATCGGATGAGGCCACTTGGCCGAAGTCCACGGCGGCGCGTGACGTGATTCGCCAGAATCCGTCGAGGACGCTTAGCCTCCTGCTGCACGGTGACGAGCTGTAATTTCGAATGAAATCGTCAAATGTGACCGGCGTCACATCGGCCAGGCCCCTTCCCATGAAGGCGATGTTCGGACATGCCGGGTACGGTGCTGGCAGGCAACCGGCACACGCGAGAGACTCAAGGGTCCGGGGGAAGATTGAGCACGACGCTGACGAAGGGACTCGCATGCAGGAGCTCCGACTCGTCGCGGTAAGCGAGGACGGCACCTATCTCGTGCTGGCTACGGCCGGGAGAGGGACCCGTTTCACGCTTCCCGTGGACGACCGGCTCCGTGCTGCCGTCCGCGGAAACTTCTCCCGTCTCGGCCAGTACGAGATCGAAGTGGAGAGTCCGTTGCGCCCCAAGGAGATCCAGGCCCGCATACGCGCCGGGGAGACCGCGGAGGAGATCGCCGCGACCGCGGGAATCCCCGTCGAGCGGGTCCGCTGGTTCGAGGGCCCCGTGCTCCAGGAAAGGGAGTACGTCGCCCAGCAGGCGCAGCGCGTGTCCGTGCGCATGCCTGGAGAGTCGGCCCCAGGCCCCACGCTCGGCGACCTGGTCGCCGAGCGGCTCACCAGGCGCGGCGTGCCGTCCGATGAGATCGACTGGGACTCCGCCAAGCGCGACGACGGGCTGTGGCGGGTCAAGCTCGGCTACGTGTGGAACGGTCACACGCGCCACGCCGAGTGGCTGTTCGATCCGCGCCGCCGCCACGTGACCCCGCACGACGAGGAGTCGATGCGGCTGTCCTCGGCCGACTTCGACCCGAACCCGCCGGTCGAGGACACCACCGTCACGCCGTTCACGCCGCGGGTGGCCAAGCTGCAGCCGGTGCCGCCGCTGGCCGCCGAGCCGCTGATGCAGCCGCCCGTGCCGTTCCCTTCGGTGTCCCGCCAGGATCCGGCGCCCTACACCCAGCCGTCCGCGCGTCCCGCCGTCCCCGAGCCGCCCGCCGCGTGGGCGCCGAATCTTCCGCGGACGGCGGAGCCTCCGGCGCGGGCCACGCGCGAGCCGGAGTCGATCTACGCTCCTGCGGTCCGCGAACCAGAGCAGCCGGCGGAGCGTCCCGCGGCGCCGGAGCGCCAGGCGTTCAACCACGCGCCCACGACCGCGGGACCCACGACGTTCGACCACGCGCCCGCGGCCGAGCGACCCGGTACCGAGCGACCCGGTACCGAGCGACCTGGTATCGAGCGACCCGGCGCCGAGTGGCCGACGGCCGACGAGCAGGTGCCCGCGCCTGTCGCGCCGCGGCTGCCCGAGCCGCACGCGGAGCCTGTCGCGCCGCGCTTCCCCGCGCCGCCGCCCGCGGCCAGGGACGCCGAGCCGGTGGTGGCCCACGAGCCCGCGGCACCGGCGGCCTTCACGCCGCCCGCCGTACCTCAACCCGCCGCACCTCAACCCGCCGCTCCTGCGGCGACCGCGCCTCCGTCGGCCGCCTCTCCATCCGTCGCCTCTCCACCCGCCGCCGGATCTGCCGTCACCGGATCTGGCGACGCTGGATCTGGCGACGCTGGATCTGCCGGCACCGGGCCTGCCGTCGTCGAGCCTGCCGTTGCGGCACCCGCTGACGCCGTCACGCCCGTCGAGACGTCGACGGCCCCCGGCAGGGTCGAGGAGCCGGTGCAGCCCGCCCAGGCCTCGGTCCTCGTGGAGAAGCCCGCTCCCCTCGAAGCGACCGATCCTGCCGAAGCGGCAGCTGCTGCCCGGCCGACGGCTCATGCCGACGCGACCGCTCCTGCCGAAGCGACTTCTTCCGCCACCGCCGGCACTCCTGTCGGCACTCCTGTCGAAGCCGCCAAGGTGAGCGCGTCGCCGGAGGCCGCCGGGGACTCCGCTCCGACCTTGGCCTCCTCCGCGGAACCCACGGTGGTCGCGCCCGGAACGCCCTCAGCAGCCGAACAAGCCGCCAAGGAGTCCGCCGAGGAGTCGGCCAAGGTCTCCGCGCCGGTCGGCGGGTCCGAGGTGGCCGGGGCAGCAGTCGCCGCCGCGCCGGAGACGGCGGAAGCGGCCGCCTCCACCACGCCCGCGAGCGAGCCGCAGGCCACAGCTCCCGCAGGGGTGACAGCCGACGCCGAGAAGGTCGCCACGGCCCTCCCGACGCCGTCCGCGGGGTCCGCGGAGCCGGTCAAGACGCCGGGCACCGTCGCCGGACCCGGTCAGGAGCCGAAGGCCGTCGCAGTCCCGCGGGCCGAGGAGCAGAAGACCACCGGAACCCCGCAGACCGGGGAGCCACAGGCCATCGCCACCCCGCAGGTCGCGGAGCCCCAGGTCACCGGAGCCCCGCAGGCCGAAGAGCCGAAGACCTCCGACAGCCCGCAGATCCGTGACTCGCAGGTCGGCGCCTCCCCGCAGGCCGGGGAGCCGAAGACCTCCGATACGGCGCAGGCCCAGGACTCGCAGAGCCCGCAGGCCTCCTCGACCGCGCAGGCCGGGGAGCCGAAGGCCTCCGACACGGCGCAGGCCCAGGAGCCGCAGCGTCCGCAGGTCGCCGCCACCCCGCAGGGTGAGGAGGCCAAGGTCGCCGTGACGCCGCACGCCGGAGGGCCGCAGGCCGCGGATGTCGCCGAGCCGAAGGCCGAGGAGGCCGCCCGGGCGGACCAGGCGGATCAGGCGGACCAGGCCGGCGGGACTCCGAAGGCCGCGGGGCCCACGCAGACCGTGGAGCCTCCGAAGGCCGCCCAGCCAGAGCGCCCCGCCCAGCCTGAGCGGGTCGCCGAGCCTGAGCGGGTCGCCGAGGCCGTTCGGGAGGCGAAGGGAACCGGGCAGGCCGTACCCGAGGAGCGCGAGGAGAAGGCCGCAGTGCCGGCCGCGCGTCCGAGCGCCGACGCGGAGTCCAAGGAGGCCAAGCCCGCGCAGGAGAAGGCGCCGGTGCCCAAGCCGCCCGTACCCAAGAAGCCGGGGGACGCGGCGCCGGGTCCCGTGCCGTCGCCGCCGCCCGCGCCCGCCGCGCGTCAGCCGAAGAAGGGTGCCAGGGGTCGCAGGGCCTCGGTGCCGACCTGGGACGAGATCATGTTCGGCGCCCGCCGCCAGGACTGACGCGAACCGACATCACGAGGGGCGGTCTCACGGGACCGCCCCTCGTTCGCGCTTCCGGAGGACCTGTCCGCTCGCGGTTCGCGCAGGCCTCGGCCCGTCGTGATGCGGGGCCCGGCCTCGCCTTCCGCGGACGTCCGGGGCGCCCCAGACGGTCAGCCGGAGGTGCGGAGGAACGGGGCCATCCACTCGGGGGTGACCTCGGCGGGCAGGCCGACCGCCTGCTCGGGAGAGACGTCGACCGCCTCGTAACCGCCCTTGCCCGCACCCACCCCCGCAATGAGCGTCAGCACGCCCGCGCGCCGCTGGAACCAGGTCTGCCGCAACCGCCACCCGACGACGGCCCTCCGCTCGAAGACCGCCTGGGCGCGCCGTAGCGAGCCCGACCGCACCGACAGCAGGGCGCCGTCGTAGCCGTGCCCGAGCGAGCGGTAGCGGTCGTTGCCGAGGGGGACACCGAGCCCGGCGAGGACCAGCGCCACGACGACCACCGTCCACCACAGCCCCATGGACGTGACGAAGGCGAGGACGGCCGCGACGACCGCCACGGCGACCCATGGAGCGATCGCCCTGAACAGCCTGCGTTCGCGGGCGACGGGCGGGTGGGGGCGCAACGGCGCGGTGAACGCGCCCACGGCCTGCGCGGCGACGTCCAGCGCCACGGGACGGGGAACGTCGGGGAGCAGCTGCCCCCTGGTCTCGGAGTCGCCGAGGCCGGTGACGATGGCCCACATCCTGACGATGCCGGCCTTCCGCTCGGCGATGGCGTCGACGATCTCGTAGCCCCTGACGCGGCGTGCCTCGAGGGAGACGCTGCGCCTGGTGATCAGGCCGCGCTCAGCCACCAGGTAGCCCTCGCGCTCCTTGAGCGTGAAGTCCCAGTTGAAGACGGCGTACATGACCGCGGCGACGAACGGCATGGCCAGGACCAGGAGCAGGATCGCGCCCACGATGAGCAGGGGATGCTGCCACAGCCACTGGCCCGCGTCCCATGCCAGATCACGGAAGCCCAGGTCATCGCCCCACTGGAAGGCCAAGCCGATGGCACCGCCCGCGAGGGCGAAGGGCGTCAGCAGGTAGGAGCCGGACAGCGGGCCGTACAGGAGCCACGCGCGCGGCACCTTGACGATCACCCGTTCCTCGGGCGGGGCGGGAGGAGCGGTCGGCGGCGCGTCAGGGGCGCCCTCGGCGGCCTCCGCCCTGGCGGCCCTGGCTCTGCGCAGCAGGACGCCCTTGAGCCTCTCGGCCTCCTGCACGGTCACCCCGTCGAGCTCGCCCTCCTGCTCCCCTCCTCCGCTCGCACCCGTGTCGATCTTGAGTACGGCGAGCCCGAGCAGCCGGTGCATGGGCGGCGTGCTGATGTCGACGCCTCTGATGCGCTCCAGCGGGATGGTCCGCACCGACCTGCTGACGAGCGACCGCCTGATCTCCAGCCGGTCGTAGGCGACGCAGTAGCTGAACGTCGCCCAGCGCACGACGGCGAAGACGACGGCGCCGACCACGCCCACGGCCGCCCAGCCGAACGAGCGCGCGGAGAAGCCGCCCACGAACAGCACGCCCGCCAGCGGCACCAGCAGCGAGGGCAGCATGCGCACGGGGTCGATGAGCAGGACCTTGGGACTGAGCTTCAGTCCTGGCGGCTCCTCGCTCATGTGGCGTCGTCCCTGAGTTCCTCGGCCCTGTGCGCCAGCCGTTCGGCGAGCCCCGCGGCGATCACGAGGTCGAGCCCCTTGATGGTGGACGACCCCGCGTGCGAGGCGGTGCGGATCTCCAGCGTGGCCAGTCCGAGCATCCGCTCGAACCACCCTTGGGCCTTGTCGACGGTCTGGATGCGGCTGACGGGCACGAACACCCACTCCCGCGTCAGGAAGCCCGACCTGGCGTAGACGACGTCTCCTGAAAGCTCCCAGCGGTGTACGGCATAGCGCACGAAGGGCTCGAGAAGCAGCAGCGGCGTGCCGGGCACGAGCACCACCACGGGCACCAGCCACGAGTTGCCCGACAGCCACGCGGGCAGCCACGACCAGCTCGGGATCCACGCGGCGAGTCCCAGCGAGCCGCCCGTGAAGATCACCAAGGCGGACAGCGCCTCGAGCAGCCACAGGCGTACCGCCTTGGGCGAGACGCGATGCTCTGGATCGCGCAGGGGACCCGCAGCGGGGTCGGGCGGCTCACTCACACTGCCCAGCTTAGAAGGGAGCGCCGGATTTCCCGCCTTCTGCGCCGTACCGATTGATCAGATCGTCCGGGAGGGACGGAGTGGCCGGTCATGGCGGCGCGGAAAGGATGCCGACGGTCACAGCTGTGTCCAAGGTCACCCTTCGATGCCCTGATTTTACGGATTTCAACGGCTTTCCTCTCGACCGAACCTCCCGAACCGGTCGGCGCACCACCGACAGGCGCGTAGCATCTTCCGGCATGGGGCAGCCGAACACGTACACGCGCGTGGGGCGCGCCACCGTCATCGGGATGGTGGCCGCGCTGACGCTCGGCGTGTCCGGCTGCGGCATCCTGAACGGCCCCGCCAGGGAGATCAGGGAGATCAACGTCAGCAGCTCGAGGCTGCGCGACAACACTCCCCTGCCGTCGGAATATTCCTGTCACGGCACCAAGAAGAGCCCGCCGCTGCGCTGGTCGAGCGACGTGCTCTCGCGTGCCAAGTCGATCGCGGTCGTGGTCGACGACACCGGCTCCGCGAACCCGGCCGTGCACTGGGTGGTCTACAACATCGACCCGCGCACGACCGAACTCGGCGAGGACGCCTCGTCCGACCCGCCGAAGGAGGCCGGCCAGGCGGCGGTGACCAGCACGAAGGTCGGCTACGAGCCGCCCTGCGAGAAGACCGGAAGCTATCGGTTCAGCGTCTACGCGTTGAGCGGGCGGCTTGAGGACACGAGGAGCGCCTCCCTCCCCGACATCCTGAAGATGATCGCCGACCAGACCATCGCGCGTGGACGCCTGACGGCGGTGCACATCGAGTGATGGTCCAAACGCTGCGGGTAGTAATGGTTACCGATTCTTCACTTTGGGTGTGACAACGCTCATAGTGGTCCGACACAATCAGATCCGTTCGCTGTGCGTTGGTGATCAAAGGGGGCAGATCGCGTCGATGGCCGCGCGATCTCACCGGCGCCGCTGGCAGGCCATGGCCTTGAGGGTGGTGCAATGACTGCGGTCGTACTGGTTCTCGTCGCCGTCGTGCTCCTCGTGCTCGTAGTCGTGGCACTGGGCATGCGTTCGATGAACAAGCGCGAGAGCTCGCTCCCGCCGGAGCGTCTCAAAGCGATGGCGGAGAAGGAGGAGATGACCCAGATCCGCTCGACGGACGAGTTCGCCGCGCACGAACCTCGCATGGTCAACTTCAGCCCCGACTTCAGCCCCATCGACCAGCAGAAGCAGCCCAAGCCCGTCCGCACGGGACAGCGCGGCAAGCGCGGTGTCGACGAGTGGGGCAACGGCGCGGCCGATGACGACGACGAGGAGTTCTGGGCCAACATCCGCAACGAGGCCACCGAGGGCGGCTTCGGCGCCGGCGGCACGGTCAAGGCCCGCATGGCGGCCAGCAGGCCGGTCGAGCCCGAGCGTCCCGCGGCCGACCCCTCCACCGAGCGCACGGTCCAGCTCCCGCTGCCGCCCAGGCCCGCGGCCGCCGAAGCCGTCCCTGCCGCGCCCGCCGCCGCTCAGGCCCCGGCCGCCAGGTCGGGCAGGCCCAGCCGGTCGAGCAGGGCCGCGGCCCGAGCCGCCGCGGCCGACAAGCGCCCGCTGGTCGAGCCCGCGCCGATGCCCGAGCCCCGTCCCGCGCCCTCCGCCTCCGACCTGGCCGACCAGCGCACCGTGACGTTCGCCGCCCCGACGCCCGACGTGATGAGCATCCTGGGCGCGGGTGCCAAGCCGGTGCCGCCGCTACAGCCGGAGCCCCAGCCGAACAGCGGCTCCTTCTCCGCGTTCGGCAGCGGATCGTTCCCCGCCGTCACCGGCAGCGGCTCCTTCCCCGCGGTACAGCCCTCGCCGATCCACGGCGCCCCGACGAGCGACCCGTTCCCCGCCTACGGCTCCGCCGACACCGAGACGACATGGCAGTCGCCGCCGCCCGCCGCGTCGACCACCTCCGGCTCGTGGTCGGCCGCCCCCGCCCCTGACGTGCTCGACGGACCGGCTCCGGCCTCGTCCTGGCCCGCGTTCGAGACCTACACGCAGCCCGCCGCTCCCGCGGCCGCCTATCCCGGTTCCTACGAGGTGCGCTCGGGCTGGGCCGCGCCCGACGACGACGCGCTCACGACCGGGCCGACGCCCGCGTCGACCACGCCCACCGCGCCGGGCAGGACGGTCACGCCGTACGACGACGTGCTGGGCGGCGGTGGGCAGTACCCGTCGTCCGCCTACGAGCAGGAGCGGCCGCAGGCCGCCCCCTACGGGGCGCCCGCCACCCCCGCCGCCTGGCCCGAGACGCCCGCCGCGAACGCCAGCTGGCCCTCCTACGGCGAGATGTACGGCCAGCCCGAGGCGAGCGAGCCCGCCAGTCAGGGGCGCCGGGGCAGCCACCACCGCTCCCCTGAGCAGGAATACCCCGACTATTACCGTTGATCGTAAAGGCCTCTCATAACGGCCCATTTGCCAGGCTGTCAGCCGATACAGTCTGGCAGTGGACACTCAGAGTAACGTACTGACTGCCCTTCGACATGATGTGCCCGCGTCGCTGGTGGTCTTCCTCGTCGCGGTCCCTCTGTCACTCGGAATCGCCGTCGCCTCAGGCGCGCCACTGGCCGCGGGGCTGATCGCCGCGATCGTCGGCGGCGTGGTGGCGGGGCTGTTCGGCGGCTCCGCCGTACAGGTGAGCGGGCCTGCCGCGGGCCTGTCACTGGTGGTGGCGGACCTCGTGCACACCTACGGGTGGCGGGCCACCTGCGTGATCACGCTGCTGGCCGGTGTGGTGCAGCTCATGCTCGGCGCCTTCAGGGCCGCCCGCGTGGCGCTGGCCGTCTCCCCTGCCGTCATCCACGGCATGCTCGCGGGTGTGGGCGTGGTGATCGCGCTGTCGCAGCTGCACGTGGTGCTGGGCGGCAGCCCGCAGAGCGCGGCCATCGACAACCTGCTCGAACTGCCCGCGCAGGTCGTGAACCTGCACAATCACGCGGCCGCCGTCGGGCTGATCACGATCGGCGTGCTGCTGGTGTGGAAGTGGCTGCCGCGAGGGATCCGCCTGGTCCCAGGGCCGCTGGCCGCGCTGCTGCTGGCCTCGACCGCGGCCGCGGTGTTCGGCTGGGACGTCACCAGGGTGGACCTGCCGGACGATCTGCTGCGGTGGACGCCGCCCGTGCTGCCCGCGGGCGACTGGCACGGCATCCTCGCCGCGGTCATGCTGGTGGCGCTGCTGGCGGGCGTGGAGTCGCTGCTGTGCTCGGTGGCCATCGACGGCCAGCACGACGGGCCCCGCACCGACCTGGACAGGGAACTGCGCGGGCAGGGCCTGGGCAACATCGTGTCGGGCCTGCTCGGCGGGCTGCCCATCGCCGGCGTGATCGTGCGCAGCACCACGAACGTCCAGGCCGGCGCCCGCAGCCGCTGGTCGGCCGTCCTGCACGGCGTGTGGGTGCTGGTCTTCGTCCTGTCCTTCGGCTGGGCGATCCGGCTGATCCCGCTGGAGGCGCTGGCCGCGCTGCTGGCCTTCATCGGCCTGCAGATGATCAACCTGGGTCACGTGCGGAAGGTCCACGGCCACGGCGAGGTGCCCGTCTACATGATCACGCTGGCGGGCGTGGTCGTGCTCGGCCTGGCGGAGGGGGTGCTGTTCGGGCTCGCGCTGGCCGTCCTGCTGGCGCTGCGGCGCCTGACGTGGGTCTCCGTGCACGTACGGCAGGAGCCGGGCGACAGGCGGCACGTGACGATCTCGGGGTCGCTCACCTTCCTCGGCGTGCCCAGGCTCACCGACGAGCTGCGGGCGATCCCGCCTGGCGTGCCCGTCGACCTCGACCTCAACATCGACTTCATGGACAACGCCGCCTTCGAGGCGCTGCACTCGTGGCGGCTCAAGCACGAGCGCTCGGGCGGCAGTGTCGACATCGACGAACTGCACGACGAGTGGTACAGCCTGGCCGCCGGCGGCAACCGGATGTTCCCCGCCAAGACGCCGCCCAAGGCGCACGAGCGCTGGTGGCTACCGTGGGCGCACCGCCGCAGGCGCAGGGGTTCCGCGGTGCCCGAACAGGGCGGTCCCGCCGAGTGCGAGCTGACCGTGGGCGCACGCGAGTTCCACCGGCGTGCGGCTCCCCGGATGCGGCCCATCTTCACCGAGCTGGCGCACAAGCAGCAGCCGACGCACCTGTTCATCACGTGCGCGGACTCCCGCATCGTGCCCACGCTCATCACCGCCAGCGGTCCTGGCGACCTGTTCGTGGTGCGCAACATCGGCAACCTCGTCCCCCGGTACGGCTCGCGTCCGCATGACGACTCGGTGTCGGCGGCGATCGAGTACGCCACGCAGGTGCTGGGCGTACGGACGATCACGGTGTGCGGGCATTCGGGGTGCGGGGCCATGGCTGGGCTGCTGTCAGGCGGGGAGAAGGCGGGCAGCCTGCCGGGGCTGCGCCGGTGGTTGCGGCACGGCAACCACAGCCTGGCCAGGTTCATCCAGTCGGACAGCGACGGCAGCGACACGGGCCCGCTCGACCGGCTGTGCAGAGTGAACGTGATGCAGCAGCTGGAGAACCTGCGCACGCACAGGAAGGTCGCCGAGCAGGTGGCGGCGGGGTCGCTGGAGCTGGTGGGGCTCTACTTCGACATCCCCTCCGCGCGGGTGCACATCCTGCCCAACCCCTTGGCCGCCGCGGCGGTTCCCACGGGCGCCCTGGTCCGGGCGGAGGAGGGGCCGTGACGGCGCCTACGCTCTCGGTGAAGTGATGGCGTGGATCGCGTGTCATACCCGAAGAATGCCTTCATGAGAGTTCTGGTCATCGGAGGGTCAGCGTTCCTCGGCCGCGCGATCGTGTCGGAGGCACTCGCCCGCGGGCACGAGGTCACGACGTTCAACAGGGGGCAGAGCTACCCTGACGTGCCCGGCGTGGAGGCCGTGCACGGCGACAGGGAGTCGGAGGCGGACCTGGACCGCCTGGTGGAGGGGCGGCGCTGGGACATCGTCGTGGACACCTCTGCCTACGTGCCGCGCGTGGCGGGCCGGTCCGCGCGGCGGCTGTCGGGGCTCGCGGACACCTACGCCTTCATCTCGACGGTCTCGGCGGTGCGCGGCTTCCCCGCCGAGCGGGCGACGGACGAGTCCGGCCTGTGGGACTGCGCTCCCGACGCGGGACCCGAGGACGGCGAGTACGGCGTGCTCAAGGCGGGCTGCGAGCGCGCGGTCGAGCAGGGGTTCGAGGGCAACACACTGATCATCCAGCCAGGGCTCATCCTCGGCCCCTACGAGAACGTGGCCAGGCTGCCGTGGTGGCTGACCAGGATCGAGCGCGGCGGCAAGGTCCTGGCTCCCGGCGACCCCTCGGTGGCGATGCAGCTGATCGACGCGCGCGACATCGCGATCTTCACCCTCGACCAGGCGGAGAAGGGCGTCAGCGACCGCTTCATGGTCACGGGGCCGGCGGGCAACACCACCTTCGGCGAGTGGCTGGAGCTGTGCAGGCAGGCCACGGGCTCGGACGCGGAGTTCGTGTGGGTGGACGACCGGTTCCTGCTCGACCACGAGGTCGGGGTCTGGATGGAGCTGCCCCTGTGGGCGCCGGCGGCACCCGAGATGGCCAACTTCTGGACGATCTCCACGGCGAAGGCCGAGGCGGCCGGGCTGCGCTGCCGTACCGTGGCCGAGACCGTCAGGGACACCTGGGAGTGGCTGAGAGATATCCCCGTCGGCGAGCGGGTGTTCGGCAGGAAGAACGTCCACGGCATCGCCCCCGGCAAGGAGGCGGCGATCCTGGCGGACTGGGCCGCCCGCTAGGCGGCCCCGCCAGGGATCACGGCGACGACCACCACGTGGACTGCGTGATGGTGGTGAAGCCGAGCGAGTCGTAGAGCGGCTTGCCGGCCTTCGCCGACGTCAGGGTGACCGGCAGGTCCTTCAGCAGGCCGCCGAGCACCGCGTGCATGAGCGCCCTCCCGATTCCCGTCGAACGGAACTCGGGCAGGGTGGTCACCCAGTAGAGCCCGCCCACCGTGCCGTCGGCGACCGTCAGGCACGCGCCGGCGGGCTCGCCGTCCTTCTCCACGACGAACAGCTCGACGCCGTCGTAGCCCAGCAGCGCCGTGGGGAAGGCCTGCCGTGGCCGGTGCGGCTGGAAGCGGGACAGCGGGAAGCCCTCGACCACGATCCGCTCGGCGGTCTCGAGCTGCTCTTCCCGCTCGACCCTGACGACCTCGAGAGCCGCGGGCGGCAGGGCCTCGCCCGGTCTGCGGATCATGACGGGCAGCCGGCGGGGCTCCAGCCCGATCGCGCTCATGTCGACGACGCCGTAGGAGTCCTCGACGAGCACGGGGCCGCGCGTCCAGCCCTTGGCCAGCTCGGTCAGCTCGGCGACGTCGTCCGCGCCCGGCGAGGGCGACTGGAGGATGATCCGCAGCCCCGCCCGCTCGTCACCCCCGACACCGACGAACCCCGGCCGCTGCACCACGTCGCAGCCGCGCACGTCGCCCAGTGCCTTCCACAGCGCCGCCGCGTTCGCGGTGGCCGACCGCAGATCGGCCAGGTCGATGATGGTCATGAAGGGACCCTACAAGAGAGCTCGCCGGTACTTTCCCGAGGGGCGATGCGACCCCGAACGACGTCGTCCCCACGGTCAGCGGGTGATGTTGTTCTGCCCCGCCGCCATTCCTGGCAGTACCTCGGGTGGCTGCCTGCCTCTGTGATCAGTCCGGCCGACTGTGACCTCCGCCCGCGCGAGACCGGCCCCCAGGCCGCAGCTCGTCCCGTCGGCCGGACCTCACGAAGTCGCGCCGTCCTGATTGCCTTGCCTCCCATCGGCGCGAATGGTGGGAAATTGCCGGTGGTGATCTCTGCACGACAGGCCGCGGCTCGAACCGTACCCAGGACGGGAGACCGACCATGTCGAACCTGCACAAGAGGGCTGGCGCCGATCGTTCCGCCGCCGCCCTGAGCGTGAACCCGCTCTACAGCGGGCTGATCTCCGAGGGCGGGGTGCCGCGCTACCGTCTCCCGGACGGCCCCATGCACCCCGACGCCGCCCTGGCGATCATCCGCGACGAGCTGATGATGGACGGCAACGCCCGCCTCAACCTCGCCACGTTCAGCACCACCTGGATGGAGCCTCAGGCCAAGGAGCTGATCGGCGAGTGCCTCGACCGGAACATGGTCGACCGCGAGGAGTATCCGCAGATCGCCGATCTGGAGGGGCGCTGCGTCAACATGCTCACCGAGCTGTGGCACGACCCAGGCCACGGCATCGGCTGCTCGACGGCGGGCTCCAGCGAGGCGGCCATGCTGGGCGGCCTGGCGATGAAGTTCGCCTGGCGGCGGCGCGGCCACGCGGGCGACCGGCCCAACCTCGTCATCGGCACCAACACCCACGTGTGCTGGCAGAAGTTCTGCCGCTACTGGGACGTCGAGGCCCGCTTGGTGCCGATCCGCCACCACGGCGGCGCCTTCGACCTGCGGCTCGACCCCGAGGACGTGGCGAGCCACTGCGACGAGAACACGATCGGCGTCGTCGCCGTGCTCGGCTCCACCCAGACCGGCGCGTACGACCCCGTCGCGCAGATCGCCGCCGCATTGGACCGGCTGGAGGCGGAGCGGGGCATCGACGTGCCGCTGCACGTGGACGCGGCCGGCGGCGGCTTCGTCGCACCCTTCCTCCAGCCCAACCTGGTGTGGGACTTCCGGCTGCCGCGGGTGCGCTCGATCAACGCCTCCGGCCACAAGTTCGGGCTGGTCTACCCGGCGGTCGGCTGGGTGGTCTGGCAGGACGCCGCCGACCTGCCAGACGACCTGGTGCTCCACACCGACGTGCTGGGCGGCCCGCAGGAGACGTTCACCCTCAATTTCTCCCGGTCGGGCGCCCCGATCGCGGCCCAGTACTACAACTTCCTGCGCCTGGGCTTCGACGGGTACCGCGCGGTCCAGCAGACCTGCCAGGACGTGGCCCGGCACCTGGTGGCCGGCATCTCCGAGCTCGGCGGTCTCGAACCGCTCACCGACGGGAGCGACCTGCCGGTGTTCGCCGTCAGGACGGCGGACGATCTGGGCTGCACCGCGCGCGAGCTGTCCGACCGGCTGCGCCGCCGCGGCTGGCAGGTGCCCGCCTACCACCTGCCGCCCGCGCTGGAGGAGATCCAGGTCCTGCGTTTCGTGATCCGCAACGGATTCAGCTTCGACACCGCCGACAAGTTGCTGGCGGACCTGCGGGAGGTGCTGCGCGACGTGCGCGCGCCTGGCGGCCCCGAGCCCCGGGCAAGGCACCCGCTCACCGCCCTGACCCGCTGAGCCCCAGTGAGCCCCTGAAGGGATTGAGAGGACCTTTCTCCATGAGCACTTTCACCGAGAGCATCACACTCGACCAGCTCAACGAGGATCCGTACCCGATCTACGCCCGGCTGCGGAAGGAGGAGCCGGTCGCCTTCCTGCCCGCGATCAACCAGTGGATGGTGACCCGCTGGGACGACGTCGTAACGGTGGTCAGCCGCCCGCAGTCTTTCACCACCCACTTCCCCCAGTCCCTCGTGGCGCGGGTGTGCGGGCAGGGCAACATGCTGGGCACCGAGGGGGACGCCCACGCCGAGCTGCGCGCCTGCGTGGACGTGGACTACTCGACCGAGACCGTGCACCGCTTCTTCGCCGACGACGTCCGGCGGCTGGCCGAGAAGTACGTCGAGACCATCGCCGGCCGCGGCGAGGCCGAGCTGAAGCGCGACTACCTCGGCCCCATCGCCGTCCTGTCCGAGGCCAAGGTGCTCGGCCTGGACCAGGTGGACCCGGAGATCTTCCTGCGGTGGTCGCGCGGGCTGAACACCGGCATCACCAACTTCGAGGGCGACCCCGCCAAGCAGAAGCTGGGCGAGGACACGGCCGCCGAGATCAACCGGGCCCTGACGCCGACCGTCGAGCGGTACACCAAGAGCCCCAACCAGTCCACGCTCTCCAACCTCATCCACGCGGGCCGGCCGCCCGAGAACCCGCGCACGCTGGAGGAGGTGCTGCCGACGCTGCGGCTGGTGATGAGCGCCATCGAGGAGCCGTCGATCGCGGCCAGTTACGCGCTGCTGGGCCTGTTCGGCAACCCGGAGCAGTACGCGGCGGTCAAGGCCGACTTCTCGCTGCTGCCGCCGGCCGTGCACGAGGCGCTGCGGTGGATCTCGCCTGTGGGCGCGCTCATGCGCTCGGCGCCCGGCGAGGTCACGCTGGCCGGGGTGACGCTGCCGGCGGGCGCGCCGGTCGCGGCCATCGTCGCCTCCGCCAACCGGGACGAGAGCGTGTTCGACGACCCCGACCGCTTCGACCTCCACCGGCCGCTGCACCCGCACGTCTCGCTGGGCTACGCCCGGCACCGCTGCCTGGCCATCGACTTCGTGCCGGAGATCGTCCGCATCAGCCTGGAAGTGCTGCTGGAACGCCTGCCCGGCCTGCGGGCCGACGCGGACCGGCCGCCCGCCTTCCACGGCTGGCGCTACCGCCACCCCGACAGCCTCCACGTCCGCTGGTGAGGAAGACATGACAACAGATCGCCGCAAGCACGGCGAAGACGTCCTGGACCGCCTGGACGGCACCGCCCGCGCGCACGTCACCGCCGCCCTCGACGACGTCTCGCCCGACCTCGCCGACCAGGTGATCTCCTGGGCGTTCGGCGAGATCTACGACCGGCCCGCGCTGCCGCCGCGCGACCGGCAGCTCGTCATCCTGGGCATCCTCACCACACTGGGGAGCTGCGAGCCGCAGCTCAAGATGCATCTCAGGATCGCGCTCAACGCGGGGCTGACCCCGGACCAGATCACCGAGGCTCTGCTGCAGGCGGCCGTCTACTGCGGGATGCCGCGGGCGCTGGTCGCCACCTCGATCGCCAAGCAGGTCTTCGCCGAGCGCGGTCTGGTGCCCGTCCCCGCGGCCGGGACGTGAGCGCGCGCAGGTGACGCGGCGGCCCGCTCACCGCGGGCCGCCGCCTTCCGGCGCCCACGTCGTCATGTGCCCTCGTCGTGCCATGCGCCAGGCGCGGACTCGCACCCTTTGGAGCGGTCGACGTGCTTCCACTTCCCAAGATCACGGAACGGGAGATCGTGAAGAGTGCTCCGCCCCTGGTCAGAGAGGCGGAGAGAGACGAGCCGGCCTGTAGGCCGGGTTCTGTCCTTCGCGAACGAAGGGGCGACCATCCATCTAGGACCGCCGTTGCCGGCGGCCTCAAGCGGTCTACCCGCGCGGCTCGGACGGGCAGTCCTCGAACGCCGCGCGCGGGACGCTCCTGGGAGCGTCCCTTCTTGACCTTGCTCCAGGTGGGGTTTACCTAGCCGCCCACGTCACCGTGGGCGCTGGTGGTCTCTTACACCACCCTTTCACCCTTACCTCCCGGATGACCGGGAGGCGGTCTGCTCTCTGTGGCACTAGCCCGCGGGTCGCCCCGGGTCGGCGTTACCGACCACCCTGCCCTGTGGAGCCCGGACCTTCCTCGGCGAGCCCCGCGAAGGGGCTCGACGCGGTCGCCCGGCCGGCTCGTCTCCCCCGAGATTATCGCATCCCCGCCCCCTCCCACCCCGCCGGCGAGAGCGCCGTGACGTGAGGGCGGCGCCCAGGGTCCCGGCCGGGTCCGGTGAGCCTCGCGGCGTCGGGAACGGCCCGGCCGTGCCCGGGTCAGCGCAGGTGGGAGATGTCGTTGAACGTCTTCATCACCGCCGGGCCGTCGGCGTAGAAGTCGATCAGCGACAGGCACGCCAGGTCGAGGTGCATGCGGTAGAGGGCCTCCGGCGGCGCGAGCAGCGCGAGCCTGAGGAACGTCTTGATCGGCGTGACGTGGGAGACGGCCAGCACGGTCTTGCCTTCGTAGCGCTCGATCAGCCGATCTCTGGTCGCCTCGACCCGGCGCGCCACCTCGGCGAAGCTCTCGCCCTGGGGCGGCGCGACGGTGGGGTCGGCCAGCCAGGCGGCCAGCTCGTCGGGCCACTCGCGCTGGATCTCGGTGAAGGTGCGGCCTTCCCAGGCGCCGAAGTCGGTCTCCCTGAGCCCTTCGTCGATCTCGACCTCGACGCCGACGAGCCGGGCGACCATCTCGGCGGTCTGCCGGGCCCGCTTGAGCGGGGAGCTGACGATCACGTCGATCCGGTACGGCGGCGCCGCCAGCCTGCGCGCCGCCGCACTCGCCTGGGCCAGGCCGTTGGCGGTGAGCTCGGCGTCACCGAGGCCGGAGAAGCGGCGTTCGGCCGACAGCGGGGTCTCGCCGTGACGCAGCAGGAGCAGGGAGGTGGCGACCCTGGTGGCGGGACCCCAGCCGGTGCCTTTGGCGGCCTGCCGGGTGACCAGCGAGGCGGTGGGGGCCGACAGGTCGAGCAGGTCGGTCTGCTCCCCCGCCTTCGGCGCGGCCGCCCCGAGCCCGACGGGCGAAGGACCAGCCGCGTTGACGCCGCCCGAATCCCGCTCCGCGGTGCCGCCCGAGATGCCTGCATCCCGCTCGGCGACGCCGCCCGCGGCGCCGGACTCACGTACGGCGGCGCCGCCCGCCTTCCACGCCAGCCCCTTGGCCGCCGCGTCCATCGCCTCGTTGGCCAGCCGGTCGGCGTGCTTGTTGCGCTCACGGGGGATCCACGTCCACCCGGTGACCCTCAGCCGCCTGACCAGCGCCTGCGCCTCGAGGGCGAGCGGCCTGAGCCCCTCGTGCTTGACCTTCCAGCGGCCCGCCATCTGCTCGATGACGAGCTTGGAGTCCATGCGGACCTCGACGGCGGCACCTTCGCCGCCGAGGTCGAGCACGGAGGTGAGCCCCGCGATCAGGCCGCGGTACTCGGCGACGTTGTTGGTGGCCACGCCGATCGCCTCGGCCACCTCGGCGAGGACCTGGCTGTCGGCGGCGTCCATGACGACGGCCCCGTAGCCGGCGGGACCGGGGTTGCCCCTCGACCCGCCGTCGGCCTCGATGAGGTACGAGGTCGTGCTCATGACTGCTCCTTGATCGCTGAAGGCCGAGTCGGGGCCGAGGGTCAGATGCCGGACTCGGGGGTGCGGACGAGGATGCGGCGGCACTCCTCGCAGCGCAGCACCTCGTCGTGGGGCGCGGCCTTGATCCGGTTCATGTCGGCGATCGAGAGCGTCACCTTGCAGCCCATGCAACGGCCGCCGTGCAGCATCGCGGCGCCCACGCCGTACTGGCCGCGCAGCTTCTCGTAGAGGGCGAGCAGGTCTGCGGGGATCTCGGTGGCGACGCCGGCGCGGCGCCCCGCGACGTCGGCGGCCTCCTTGTCGATCTCGGCGAGGGCGGTGTCACGACGGTCCTCTGCGGCGCCGCGGGTGGAGGCGATCTCGTCACGCTTGGCGATCAGGTCGGTGACCTTGGAGTCGGCGGCCTCGCGGCGCTCCATGATCTCCAGCACGACCTCCTCCAGGTCGCCCTGGCGGCGGTGCAGCGAGGCGATCTCGGACTGCAGGCTTGACAGGTCCTTGGGCGAGGTGACCATGCCGGAGTCGAGGCGCTTCTGGTCCCGCTCGGCGCGGGTGCGCACGGTGTCGACGTCACTCTCCGCCTTGGTCTGCTCTCGGGCCAGGTCGCCGGCCTCGGTCTCGGCGGCGATCACCTGGGTGGCCAGCTGGGCGAACTGCTTCGACTGCTCGTCGATCTCGGCCAGCTCGGGCAGCGTGCGGCGGCGGTGGGCCAGACGATCGGCAGCGGAGTCGAGCTCGGCCAGGTCGAGCAGTCGTTTCTGTTCGGCAGGGGCTGCTTTCATGATCAATATCCTCTTGTCCAAGCATCGGTGACCGTGGCGGAGACGCGCGTCTCAACGTTAACGCCACTGGAGCTCAGGATGGACGCCGCGCTGTCGAGCCATGGCCACTCGGTGGCCCAGTGGGCGGCGTCGACCAGGGCGGGGCCGCCGGCCTCGACGAACTCGCTGGCGGGGTGATGGCGCAGGTCGGCGGTGAGGAAGACGTCGACGCCCGCGGCGCGCGCCGTACCGAGGAGGGAGTCTCCCGAGCCGCCGCTGACGGCCACCCGCTTGACGGGCGTGGACGGCTCGCCCGCCACGCGCAGCCCCCACGAGGTCGTGGGCAGCCCGGCCAGGGCCTGCTCGGCGAATTCGCCGAGCGTCATGGTGCGGGGAAGGTCGCCGACGCGGCCGAGGCCGCGCCAGGGGTCGTCGGGGAACGGCTGCAGCGGCACGAGGTCGCCGACCAGGCCGACGGCGCGGGCCAGCGCGTCGGAGACGCCGGGGTTGGCGACGTCGGCGTTGGTGTGGGCGGTGTAGAGGGCGACGTCGTTGCGGATGAGCTGGTGGATCAGCCGTCCCTTGTAGGTGGTCGCGGCGACGCTGGTGGTGCCGCGAAGGTAGAGGGGGTGGTGGACGACGATCAGGTCGGCTCCCCAGTCGAACGCCTCCTCCGCGACGACGGGCACGGGATCGACGGCGAACAGCACCCGCCGCACGGGCTGTGCGGGATCTCCGCAGACCAGGCCGACGGCGTCCCACGACTCGGCCCTTTGCGGCGGATAGGCGGCCTCGAACACGTTGATCACATCTGCCAGCGTCACCAGCGCAGACTACCGGCTCGGGTGCCTCGACAGGTGAACGAGCGCCGCCTACCGTAAGTGGATCCTGACATCTGTGGAGGGACGCATGAGGGTCGCGATCATCGGTGCGGGGTTCGGCGGTCTGTGCATGGCGATCAGGCTGGAGCGCGCGGGGATCGGCTCCTACACGGTCTACGAGAAGGCGGGCGGCGTCGGCGGCACCTGGCGCGACAACAGCTATCCGGGGGCGGGCTGCGACATCCCCTCCCATCTGTACTCGTACTCGTTCGAGAAGTACGCGAGCTGGACCCGCCGCTACCCCGAGCAACCGGAGATCCTGGCCTATCTTGACATGTGCGCCGACAAGTACCGTGTCAGGCCGAAGATCCGGCTCAACACCGAGGTCGTCTCCGCCGCGTTCGACGGCCGGCGCTGGCAGGTCACCACCGGCGAAGGGACCGAGGAGTTCGATGTCGTGGTGTCGTCCGTCGGGCAGCTGAACCGCCCCTCATACCCCGAAATTTCGGGAATTGAGAGCTTTGCAGGGGTCGCCTTCCACAGCGCCCGCTGGAACCACGACCACGATCTGACCGGCCGCCGCGTCGCGGTGATCGGCAACGGCTCGTCCGCCGCGCAGTTCATCCCCCGCATCCAGCCGCTGGTCGAGCACCTCGACGTCTTCCAGCGCACCCCGAACTGGGTCATCCCCAAGCCCGACTCCGCCTTCGGCCCCGCCGCCACGCTCGCCTTCCGCCTCGTTCCCGGCCTGCAGCGGGCCTACCGCGAGTGGATCTACCGGTACGCCGAGGGCACCCTCTACCCCGCCCTCGCCCAGGGCTGGAGCGCCGGCATGCTGAGGAAGCGGGCGCTGGGCCACCTGCACGCCCAGGTCGCCGACCCGGAGCTGCGTGCCAGGCTCACGCCCGACTTCCCCGTCGGCTGCAAGAGGGTGGTCATCGACAGCGCGTTCTACCCTGCCCTGACCAGGCCCAACGTCGACGTCGTCACCGACCCGATCGCCAGGATCACCGCGAAGGGCGTGGAGACCGCCGAGGGCGTGCGCGAGGCCGACACGATCATCTACGCCACCGGTTTCAGGTCCACGGAGTTCCTGCGGCCGATCGCGTTCACAGGGCTGGGCGGCAGGTCGCTGGCCGAGCAGTGGAAGGACGGCGCCGAGGCCTATCTCGGCATCACCGTGCCGAACTTCCCCAACCTGTTCCTCCTCTACGGGCCGAACACGAACCTCGGCCACAACTCCATCGTCTTCATGATCGAGTGCCAGGTGCGGCACGTCATGGCGTGCCTGCCATACCTGGAGAGAAACGGGCCCATGGAGGTCAGGCCCGAGGCCATGGCGGCGTGGCGCGGGCAGCTGGCGGCCGCGATGGAACGGATGGTGTGGAACAACGGCTGCCAGAGCTGGTACAAGACCGCCGAGGGGCGGGTCACCAACAACTGGCCAGGACCGACGACGCTGTACCGCAGGCTCACCGCCCTCCCGCCGCTGCCCGCCTACCGGATAACGTCTTCGGCATGACGTCGCATGTGGTCGCAGACACGCACAACGATCTGCTCATGGCGGTCTCGGCGAGGCCGCCGGACCGGTGGGCGGAGTTCTTCCGCGTCCAATGGCTGCCCCAGCTGCGGACGGGCAAGGTGAACCTGCAGGTGCTGCCGGTGTTCATCTCGTCGGAGTTCCGGCCGGAGGGCTCGCTCAGGCAGACGCTGCGGATGATCGAGTGCGCGCACGTGATCGCCGAGGGCAACCCGGACGAGGTGGCGCTGTGCACGGACGCCGCGCAGATCGACGCGGCCATCGCCTCGGGCAGGATTGCGCTGGTCCTGGCGCTGGAGAGCATGCCCGGCATCGACGCCAGCGTGGAGCTGATCCCGACCGTGCACAGGCTCGGCGTCCGGATCGCCTCGATCGCCCACTGGGGCCGTACGCCGCTGGCCGACGGCAGCGGCGAGGACGCCACGGGCAGCGGGCTGACCTCCCACGGCGTCGAGGCGCTGAAGGAGATGGAACGGCTGGGCATCCTGTTCGACGTCTCCCACCTGGGCGCCTCCGGCGTCGCGCACGTGCTGGAGCTGGCGACCAAGCCGGTCATGGCCACGCACTCCTCCGCACGCGCCCTGCGCGACCACCACCGCAACCTCACCGACGAGCAGCTCAGGGGGGTGGCAGGGACGGGCGGCGTGATCGGCGTCAACTTCCTGGCCGCCTTCCTCACCGAGAACGCCCGCGAGGCGACGCTCGACCACGTGCTCGACCACATCGAGCACATCGTGGGCGTCGTGGGGATCGACCACGTGGGGCTCGGGCCCGACTTCATGGACGAGGTCAGGCGCGACCTCACTCCCCCGTGCTGCGAGACCATCTCCTCCACCGGTCTCGACGTCGGCGCCTGCGTGCCGGGGCTCGAGGGGCCCAGCGGCCTGCCGATGGTCACCGAGGGGCTGCTGGCCCGCGGAGTGCCCGAGGCGGACGTCCGCAAGATCGTCGGCGGGAACGTGCACCGCCTGTTCGGGAAGGCGCTGGCGTGATCGAGGACCTCGGTGAGCTGGTCAGCTGCGAGTCCTTCTCCAGTGACCTGGACGCGGTGGCGCGCAGCGCGAAGGTGGTCGCCGCGATGGGCGCCCGTCACCTGGGCGCGCAGCCGGAGACGATCGTCATCGACGGTGTCACGCACCTGCGGTGGAGCTTCGGCACGCCCAAGGTGCTGCTGCTCGGCCACCACGACACCGTCTGGCCGATGGGGACGCTGGCCACCCACCCGTGGTCGGTCGTCGACGGGATCGCGCGCGGGCCAGGGGTCTTCGACATGAAGGCTGGGCTCGTGCAGATGTTCCACGCGCTGGCCGGGCTCGACTCGCTCGACGGCGTCTGCGTGCTGGTCACCGGCGACGAGGAGGTCGGCTCGGTCACCTCGCGCACGCTGATCGAGGACGCCGCCCGCGGCCTGGCGGCCACGTTCGTGCTGGAGGCGAGCGCGGACGGCGGCGCGCTGAAGACCGCGCGCAAGGGCACCTCCGACTACACGGTCACCGTGTACGGCAAGGCGGCGCACGCCGGGCTCGAACCGTGGAACGGGGCCAACGCGGGGATCGAGCTGGCCCACCAGATTCTCACGATCGCGGGCGTGGCCGAACTCGTCGACGAGGATGAGCCGGTGACGGGGACGACGGTCACGCCGACCGTGCTGGCCGGCGGGACGACGGTGAACACGGTGCCCGCCCTGGCACGGGTCGGAGTGGACGTGCGGGTGCCGACGCTGGCCGCCCAGGCGAAGGTGGACACCCTGATGCGGGCGCTGTCGCCGCAGCTCAAGGGGACGCGGCTGGAGATGAGCGGCGGGCCGAACCGGCCGCCGATGGAGGCGGCGCTGTCGGCGGAGCTGTTCGCCGAGGCGGCGCGGCTGGCCGAGGAACTGGGGCTCGGGGCGCTGACGTCGGCGTCGGTGGGCGGCGCCTCGGACGGCAACTTCACGGCGGGGCTCGGCGTGCCGACACTGGACGGGCTCGGCGGGGTGGGCGGAGGCGCGCACGCCGACCACGAGCACGTGGTCGTGGCGGAGATGCCGGGCCGGATGCGGCTGCTACGGGCGCTGGTGTCCTCGGTCCTGGCCTCCTGACCCTGCCGAGCAGCGCCGGATCGGCAGGGCATTCGGCCGCCTCAGGAAAGGCGCGGCTCGCAGGTGTCGGCCCCGCGGGCTCGGATAGATTTCCCAAGGTGACGAAAGCCCAGGTGGTGGTGCGGGAGCTGCGCCAGATCGGCGAGTTCGCCGACGTCTTCAGGCTGTTCGACGAGATCTGGCACCCCGCTCCCGCCAACCCACCGGTGACCGTGGAGCTGATGCGGGTCTTCTCCCACACCGGCGGCTACGTCGCGGGCGCCTACGAGGGCGGCAGGCTGGTCGGCGCGTCGGTGGGCATTCTGGCCAAGGACAACACCCTGCACTCCCACGTCACCGGCGCCGCGCCCGGCAGGGGCGTCGGCCACGCGCTCAAGACGCACCAGCGCGCCTGGTGCGCCGAGCGCGGCATCGACCGGATCACGTGGACGTTCGACCCGCTGGTGCGCCGCAACGCCCACTTCAACCTCGCCAAGCTCGGCGCGCGCGCCATCGAGTACGTGGAGGGCTTCTACGGCGCGATGGCCGACGCGATCAACGAGGGCGACGAGTCCGACCGCCTGGTGGTCGAGTGGCTGGTGAAGGAGCAGGACGCCCCGGCCGTGCCGTACGAGGGCGTGGTGGCGCTGGAGGAGGAGGACCGCCTCCCCGTCAGGGGGCAGGTGAAGGGGCCGGTGGCGCTGGTCGGCACGCCCGCCGACATCGAGGCGCTGCGCCACGAGGACCCGTCGGCGGCGATGGCGTGGCGGCTTGCGATGCGCGAGGTGCTGGGCGGGTTGATGGCGGACGGCGGGCGGGTCGCGGATTTCACGAAGAACGGTGAATATGTGGTGCTGATCGGGTAGAGGGCTGGCGTGTTCACGCCTACAGTGCCGCAGCACGTCCTTCCACCGGTCACCGTCAGGGATCTGCCCGACGCCCCCGTCTCGAAGTGGCGCCTCATCGGGCCGGGGCTCGTCGGCGCGGGAGTGGGGCTCGCCTCCGGCGAGTTCATCCTGTGGCCCTACATCGCCTCGCAGGTCGGCCTGGTCTTCATCTGGGGCGCGCTGATCGGCATCGTCACGCAGTGGTTCCTCAACATGGAGATCGAGCGGTACACGCTGGCCACGGGCGAGACCGCGCTGACCGGGTTCAGCCGGTTCTGGAAGCACTGGGGCGCGGTGTTCGTCGTGATGACGCTGCTGTCGAACCTGTGGCCCGGCTGGGTGACGACCTCCGCGACGATGGTGACGTACCTGACGGGCGGCAACGTCCGCTTCATCGCGATCGGCATGCTCCTGGTGATCGCGCTCGGGCTGACGCTCGCGCCGGTCATCTACACCATGCTGGAGCGGGTGATCTTCGTCAAGATCGCACTGGTGGTCACGCTGATCGTGGTGGCCGTGCTGTTCGCGATCAACGCGGACGCGTGGGTGGCGCTGGGCAGGGGTCTCACGGTGGACGCGAGCCTGCCGGTCCCGCCGCTGGAGTTCGCGTTGCTGATGGGCGCCATCGCCTACGCGGGCGCGGGCGGCGGACAGAACCTGTGCCAGAGCAACTGGATCCGCGACAAGGGCCTGGGCATGGGCCACTACGTGCCGCGGCTGGTCAGTCCGGTCACCGGTCACGAGGAGGCGGCCTCGTCGACCGGGTTCCAGTTCGCGCCCACGAAGGAGAACCTGGCCAGGTGGCGGGCCTGGTGGCGCTTCGCGAACGTGGAGCAGGCCTCGACGTTCGCCGTGGTGTCGTTCGTGACCATCGCGCTGATGTCGATGCTCGCCTACTCCACGGTCTTCGGTAAGGAGGGGCTGGCCAACAGCATCGGCTTCCTCAAGGTGGAGGGCGAGGCGCTGCAGGCCACGGTGGGCGCGTGGTTCGGCGTGCTGTTCTGGGTGATCGGCGCGCTGTCGCTGTTCGCCTCCGCGATGGGCATCGTCGACTACACCAGCAGGCTCGCCTCCGACGTGCTGAAGACGGTCTACCTGCGCGACCGGCCGATCTCGGTCAACAGGGTCTACTTCATCATCGTCTGGGCGATGGCGCTGGTCGGGATCGCCGTCCTGCTCGCGGGCTTCGACCAGCCGCTGATCCTGCTGGTTCTCTCGGCGTGCTTCGCCGCGGCGATGATGTTCGTGTACTCGATCCTGCTGATCGTGCTCAACAGGCGAGCGCTGCCGGGGCCGATCAAGGTACGCAGCTACCGGCTCGCGGCCCTGGTCTGGTCGGTGGCCTTCTTCGGATCGCTGACCGTGCTGACACTCCTCCAGCAGGCGCAGAAGCTCTTCGGCTAGACGAACTTGACCTGAAGCATGCTTGAGGTTCGAGACTGCTCGGCATGAAGATTATCGAGGTCACGGAGTTCGGCGGTCCCGAGGTTCTGCGAGCGCGCGAGGTCGACGACCTGGTGGCGGGCCCAGGGCAGGTCGTCGTGGGCGTGGCGGCGGCCGACGTCCTCTCGGTGGAGGCGCAGCTGCGCACGGGCTGGGGCAGGGAGTGGTTCGGAGCGCAGCCGCCGTACGTGCCAGGCACCGGCGTGGCGGGGACCGTGCTGTCGGTCGGCGACGGCGTGGACCCCTCGTGGCTGGGGCGCAGGGTCGCCGCCATGGTCAGCGGTGGGTACGCCGAGCAGGCGTCGGCCGACGCGGACGCGCTGGTGCCCGTGCCCCCTGGGCTGTCTCTGCGCGACGCGGCGGCGCTGCTGCAGGTGGGTCCAGCCGCGCTCAGCCTGGTGGACGCGGCGGAGCTGAAGCCGGGGGCGAGGGTTCTGGTCACCGGCGCGGGCGGCGGCCTGGGCCTGGTGCTGGTGGAGCTGGCCGCGGCGGCGGGCGCCGAGGTCACCGCCATCGCGTCCGGTACGGCCAAGCGACGGCGGGCCCAACTCCTCGGCGCGACCCACACCGAGCAGGCGGCGCCCCCCGAGCAGCCGACGCACTCCGGGGACGCGATCCGCATCGGGGACGCGGCTCACACCGAGCGGCCGACGCACTCCGGGGACGCCGCCCACACCCGGGACGCCGCCCACGCCGAGGGGGCGCCGCATGCCGGGGACGCGGCCGCCGCCGGAGGGGCCTGGCGGAGCGGGTTCGACGTCGTCTTCGACGGGGTCGGCGGCGAGCAGGGCGCGCGGGCCTTCGAGCTGACCGCGCGGGGTGGCAGATTCTTCGCCTACGGTGTCACGGCGGGAGGGCCGGCCCCCGTCGACGCGGCCGAGGCGGGCAGGCGCGGGATCACCGTCACGGGCATGGAGCAGGTCCAGTTCACGCCGCAGGAGTTCAGGCGTCTGGCGGAGCGGGCCTTCGCCGCCGGGATCACGCCGACGATCGGGTTGGCCGTGCCGCTGGACAGGGCGGCCGACGCGCACGCCGCCATCGAGGGGCGCACCCTGGTGGGCAAGGCGGTCCTGCTGGCCACCTCGCGCGCCGTCCGCTACCGCGAGTACGGCGAGGCGGACGTGCTCACCGTCGACGAGGTGAGCATCCCGGCGCCGGGCCCGGGCCAGGTCAGGATCGCGGTGAGGGCCGCCGCGGTGAACGCCCTCGACTGGAAGTTCCGCAGGGGCTACATGGTCGTCCCGCTGGAGGGCTCGACCGGCACGGGAATCGAGGTCTCCGGGACGATCGACGCGCTCGGCGAGGGCGTGGCGGGCTGGCGGGTGGGGCAGCCGGTCTTCGGCAGGGTCCCGACCGGCGGCCTGGCCGACCATGTGCTGGCCGACCCCGCCGAGCTGCTGGAGAAGCCGGACCATCTCACCTACGAGGAGGCCGCGGCGCTGCCCGTGGCGGCGGAGACCGCCATGAGGACGCTGGCCGAGCTCGGCCTCGGGCACGACCTTGGGCACGGCGGCGGGCACGGCGGCGGGCATGGCGGGCACGGCGGCGGGCACGGCCGGAGGCTGCTGATCCACGCGGTGGCGGGCGGCGTCGGCCTGGTCGCCGCGCAGCTGGCGCGAGCCATGGGCGTCGAGGTCGTCGGTACGGCGAGCGAGGCCCATCACGCGTTCCTGCGCGACCTCGGCGTCATCCCCGTCACCTACGGCGACGGGTGGGCGGACAGGGTGGGCCCGGTGGACGCCGTCCTGGACGCCTCGGGCAGGGGCGTGCTCGCCGACTCCGTGCGGCTGACCGGGGACGCGGACAAGGTCGTCACGATCGCCGACCCGACGGCGGGCGAGTTCGGGGTGCGTTTCTCCACGGGCGGCACCGATCCCGCGCCGGTCAGGGACGTGGTGGCGTCGGGGAGCGTGCGCATGCCGATCGCCCGCGTCTACCGGCTGGAGGACGCGGCCGACGCTCACCGGCTGAGCGAGGAAGGGCATCTTCTCGGCAAGATCGTGGTGATCACGGAAGCGGACGTTCCTCGTTAGGCGGCACACTGGTCGCATGCTGGAAACCTCGGCTCGCCTGCTCAAGCTGCTCTCCCTGCTCCAGGCGCACAGGGACTGGTCAGGCCCTGAGCTGGCCGACCGTCTGGGCGTGACGACCCGGACGGTGCGCAACGACGTCGAGCGGCTGCGCACCCTCGGCTACCCGGTGCACGCCACACCGGGTGTGGCAGGCGGCTACCGTCTCGGGGCGGGCGCCGCCCTGCCGCCGCTGCTGCTCGACGACGAGGAGGCGGTCGCGGTTGCGGTCGGCCTGGGCAGGGCGGCGGGCGGCGGCGTGGCGGGCATCGAGGAGAGCTCGGTGCGGGCGCTGGCCAAGCTGGAGCAGGTGCTGCCGGCCAAGCTGCGGCGCAGGGTGGGCGCGCTCAACGCCTACACCGTGCAGATCCCCGGCGCGGCGCCCTCGGTGCCGCCCGAGGTGCTGACCACGATCGCCAACGCCGCGCGCGACCACGAGCGCCTGCGTTTCGACTACACGGGGCATGACGGCACCGGCAGCAGGCGCGACGCCGAGCCGTACCGGCTGGTGCACCGGCGTGGCCGCTGGTACCTGCTGGCGTGGGACGTCGAGCGGCGCGACTGGCGGACGTTCAGGGTCGACAGGATCTCCGTCCGTACCCCGAACGGCCCCCGTTTCACCCCGCGCGAGCTGCCCTTCGACGTGGCCGAGCACGTGGAGCGCGGCCTCAACACCGCGATGTGGCGCTACCGGGCGAAGGTGCTGGTCCACGCCTCCGCCGAGCGGATGAGCGGCCTGCCGACGGGGATGGACTTCGAGCCCGTCGACGAGCACACCTCGATCGCGCACGTCGGCGGCGACGACCTCACCGGCATCGCGGTCTGGATCGGCCTGCTCGGCGTCGACTTCGAGGTGATCGAGCCGCCGGAGCTGGCGGAGGTGGTCCGCACGCTGTCGGAGCGTTACCGCAGGGCGGTCAGCGGGACGTAGGCGCTGTCAGCGGGACGAAGGCGCGCCGCGGCAGGGCGGTCAGCGGGCGGTAGGCGCGCGGTCAGCGCCCCCGCCGAGGCTCGGGGCATGACCATCACCCAGATCGCGGGCAGCGAGAACGACTTCCAGCTCGTCAGGCATCTCACCGTGCGTGGCAGCCAGTTCGACATCGGCAGGTCCCTGGCGGAGGAGGCGCGCACCCGTGCCGGCTGGGCGCCGCGACCGGCCGACCAGACGGTGAACAGGGCGCGCATGGCCTGGTTCGAGCACTTCTGGCCGCAGCATCACGAACGGCTGGACGGCGTGGCCGCCGCCTTCGACCTCGACCCCGACCGTGACGACCTCGTCCTTGACGGGCTGAACGCCCTGCCGACGGGGTCGGGCTGTTCGGCACTGTGGTGCCCGCCCTCGGCCGCCACCGACGGGCACGGCAGGATCGCCCGCAACTACGACTTCTTCACGCAGACCACCAGCGAGATCATGGGCCGCCAGGCTCCGGCGCCCGGCGAGCTCCCCATGGCCTCCCGCCCCTACGTGATCACCACGATCCCCGACGAGGGGCCGGCCTCCACCGTCATCACCATGAACGAGCTCGACGGCTGCATGGACGGCGTCAACGAGGCGGGCCTGGCGGTCGTGCTGCTGATCGCCGACGTGAGCAGGGCCGAGCCGCCCGGATCGGCCGAGCCGGGCGTCGGGCTGAGCTCGGTGCAGTTGCCCAGGTTCGTGCTCGACACCTGCGAGAACGTCGAGCAGGCCAAGAGGGCGCTGCTGATGGCCAAGCAGTACGACCACGGCCTGCCCCTGCACTACCTGATCGCCGACGCCTCGGGGAAGGCGTTCGTGTGGGAGAGCGAGCGGATCGTCGAAGCGGGTGACGCGCCGTTGTGCGTGACCAACCATCCGCTGCATCGCTACCCCGACCCGATGGCGCTGCCTGCCGACGACGAGACCACGATGGACACCTTCGGCAGGCTCCGCACGCTGCACGAGCGCGGCAAGGGCGCGCCCCTGTCGGCCCGAGGCCTGGCGAGCGCGCTGGACGAGGTCGCCGCGGGGGCGGACAAGATGTGGCGGACCACGTGGACGACCGTGCTCGACACCCATGACAGGACGATGAGCGTCCGCTTCTACCTGGGCGACACCCCTGAGGGCGGCACCCGGTTCACCGACGAGCTGCGCTTCGAGACCAGGCCGGACTCGTAGGCGATGACCACCAGCTGGGCGCGGTCGCGCGCGCCCAGCTTCACCATCGCCCTGCTGACGTGGGTCTTGGCGGTGAACGGGCTGATCACCATGTGCGCGGCGATCTCGTCGTTGGACAGGCCGCGCCCCACCAGCGACAGCACCTCCCGCTCGCGCCTGGTCAGCGGGTCGAGGTCGGTCACCTGGCTGGCGGGCGCGCGCATGACGAACTCGTCCATCAGCCTCCGCGTGATCGTCGGCGACAGCAGCGCGTCACCCCTGGCCGCCACCCTGATCCCGGACAGCAGGTCGGCGGGGTCGGTGTCCTTCAGCAGGAAGCCGGCCGCGCCCGCGCGCAGCGCGTCGAGCACGTACTCGTCGACGCCGTAGTTCGTCAGCATCACCACGTGCACACCGGCCAGGCTCTCGTCCGCGGCGATGCGCCTGGTGGCCTCGATGCCGTCCATGACCGGCATCTGGATGTCGACGAGCGCGACCTGCGGGCGGTGCCGTACGGCGAGCTCGACGGCCTGGCGGCCGTCGGCCGCCTCCCCGACCACCTCCAGGTCGTCCTCGGCCTCCAGCAGGGCGCGGAAGCCCGCCCTGATCAGCGCCTGGTCGTCGGCGAGCAGTACCTTGATCATGACCGTGCCGCCGGGAGCTCGGCCCTGACGGTGAAGCCGCCTTCGGGCCGCGGTTCGGCGCGCAGGTGGCCGCCGAGCGCGGTGACGCGCTCGCGCATCCCCGTCAGCCCGACGCCCGGCTGATGCCTCTGGTGGGGTACGGCGGCGCCGTCGTCGTCGATCTGCACGACCACCTCGTCGGGCAGGTAGCCGATGCGGACGGAGGCGGAGGCGGGCCCCGCGTGCCTGGTGATGTTGGTCAGCGCCTCCTGGACGATGCGGTAGGCGGCCCTGTCGACCTCGGTCGGCAGGGGGCGCGGGGATCCGCTCACCTCGACCTCGGCGGGCAGCCCCGCCGCGCGCGCCCTGTCGACCAGCTCGGGCACCTGGTCCAGGCCGCTGCCCTCCTCCGAGCGCAGCACCTCCAGCGTGGCACGCAGCTCCCGCATCGCGTCGGCGCTCGCCTCCTGGATGGCCGTCAGCGACGGCGGCACCTCCTCGCCGCGCTTGCGGGCCAGATGGGCGGCCACTCCCGCCTGCACCTTGATGATCGAGATGCTGTGCGTGAGCGAGTCGTGCAGTTCCCTGGCGATGCGCAGCCGCTCCTCCCCCGCGCGGCGCAGCGCGGTCTCCTCACGGGTCCGCTCCGCCTCCGCCGCGCGCTGCTCGACCTCCTCCAGGTAGTGGCTCCAGGCCCGCTGGGCCTCGCCGATCACCGCCGCGGCCACCAGCCAGCCGACCAGCAGCACCTTGCTCTCGATCGCCGACCTGGGCGACAGCGCCGCCGTCGAGTCCTGCCCGATGGCGAACATGCCGGCGACGAAGACGACGATGGCGGCCAGAGCGGCCGGGCGCCTGCCCTGCCGGACCGTGGTGGAGACGGCGACGAGCACGGGGAAGACCACCGTCGCTCCGGGGTGGGCGCGGGCGCAGTAGGCGAGCAGGCAGGCGACGGTGACCGCCAGCACGGTGATCGGATACCGCCGCCTGAACGCGAGCACGAGCGTGCCGGCAAGCAGCAACCCGTAGTCGAGCGGGGCCAGTCCTGGCGAGAGCAGCATCTCTCCGCCCACCTGGGCCGCCGCGATCACCACCGCGAGCACCACGTCCCGATCAACCTTCATACCGGCACAATAGACGGATATGTCCGATCGGACGTCGTACGCAGGGAGTACTTCCCTCGCGCGACGGCAGGTGGGGGCACCGCCTTCGCGGGCGGAGGCGTCCGCCGTCGGCACGGTCTTCGCGGCGCTGCCCGAGCGGGAGCGGCCGTGGAGCACGTCGAGCGCGAGATCACCCGAGGGCCGCCAGGTACTCCTCCCGCACCTTCGAGCGCGACAGCTTCCCCGTCGGCGTCCGCGGCAGCTCCGCGCGGAACTCGATGACCTTCGGGTGCTTGAACCTGGCGATCCTCGGCTCCAGGTGATCCAGCAGCTCCTGGGGCGTGACCTCCGCGTGCGCCTGCACGAGCGCGACCACGTTGTGGCCCCACTCCTCGTCCGGCACGCCGATGACGACGACGTCGGCGACCGCCGGATGCTCGAGCAGGGCCGCCTCGATCTCGGCGGGGTAGATGTTGACCCCACCCGAGATGATCAGGTCGGTGCGCCTGTCGCACAGGTACAGGAAGCCGTCCTCGTCGAGGAAGCCGATGTCTCCGGGGGTGTACCACTCGCCCCGCATGCTGGCGGCGGTCTTGGCGGGGTCCTTGCGGTACTCGAAGGTGCCGAGGCTCGACTTGACGTAGATCATGCCGGGCTCGCCCCGCGGCAGTTCCTGTCCCCGCTCGTCGAGGATCCTGGCCTCGAAGGTGGGCGCCGGCCTGCCGACCGTGCCGGGTCTGGCCAGCCAGTCGTGCGGCTTGACCGAGAAGGCGATGGCCGACTCGGTCGAGCCGTAGTACTCGTAGAGCACCGGCCCCCACCAGTCCATGATCGCTTTCTTGACCGCGACGGGGCAGGCGGCGGCCGTGTGGATCACCTGCTGGAGCGAGGACAGGTCGTACCTCTTCCTGACCTCCTCCGGCAGCAGGAGCATCCGGTGGAACATGGTGGGCACCATCATCGCGTTGGTGACGCGATGCCTGTCGATCAGCTCCAGGATCGGCTCGGGCTCGAAACGCGGCGCGATGACCAGCGTGTGCCCGAGGTGCAGCGCGAACTGCGTGTGCGCGCACGGGGCCGAGTGGTACATCGGCGAGGTGACCAGGTGCGTGCCCTCGCCCGCCTTGAGGTCGACGACCTCGCCGAGGAACCACGTGTACAGCGGCACGATGGCCTCGGGTTCGGCTCCGGGCAGCGGGCGCTGCACGCCCTTGGGGAAGCCCGTGGTGCCCGAGGTGTACCACATGACCGCGCCCGCCGTACGGCTCTCGGGGTCGGTGGACGGCATGCCCTCGGCCAGCGCGTCCACGTCCTCGGGTCCTGTGACCACGACCTTCGCGCCGCTGTCGCCGACGATGTAGTCGATCTCGGCCTTGGTGAGGTGCCAGTTGACCGGCACGAAGTAGAGGCCGATCTGGCCCGTCGCCATCAGCATGACGACCTGCTCGACGCCGTTGCGCAGCACCCCGGCCACCACGTCGCCGGTCCCGAGGCCCCGGGCGCGCAGGCCGTGCGAGACCTGGTTGACGCGGGCGAGCAACTCTCCGTAGGTCGTCCTCGGCTCGACCACGGCCAGGCGTTCAGGATCGGACTTCGCTATCTCGTAGAACCCGTTCATCACAGCTCCAGCAGGTCGGCCAGCCGCTCTCGGTGCGTGCGGGGCGGGCCGAGCAGGACCTCGTCCGTCTTGGCCCGCTTGTAGTAGAGATGCGCGTCGTGTTCCCAGGTGAAACCGATGCCGCCGTGCAGGAGCAGATGGTCGCGGGCGACCTCGAAGCAGGCCCTGCCGACGTAGGCCTGCGCGAGGGCGGCGGCCTGCGGCAGCTCTCCGGGCGACTCGTCGGCGGCCCACGCGGCGTAGCGGACGATGGACTCGGCCTGCTCGAGCTTGCAGTGCATGTCGGCCAGCTTGTGCTTGACGCCCTGGTAGGAGCCGATGTAGCGGCCGAAGGCGACGCGGATCTTGGCGTAGCCGACGATGGCGTCGAGGCAGGCCCGCATGACTCCCAGCTGCTCGGCGGCGAGGGCGACCGAGAAGAGCGTCCACGCCGACTCGAGCGCCGCGCCGTCGGGCGGCGCGGCGAGCACCCTGCCTCTCACGCCCGCGAGCACGACCTCGGCCATGCTTCTGGTCTCGTCGAGCGCGGTCAGCGGGACGCGGGTGACGCCCTGGTCTGTCAGGTCGATCGCGACCAGCGCGACACCGTCGTTGCGGGTGACCGGCGCGAGCAGCACGTCGGCCTCGGCCGCGTTGAGCACCTGCGGCAGCCTGCCCTTCACCAGCGCCTCGCCGTCGCGGGAGTCGGCGACCAGCGCGCTGCCGCCCGCCAGCGGCGCGACCGTGGCCGTGACGCGCCCCTCGGCGACGGCGGTGAGCAGTTCCTTGTCGGGGAGGCGGGTCAGCGTGATCGCGGCCAGCGCGCCTGCGAGGAAGGGGCCGGGCAGCAGCGCCGCGCCCGCCTCCTCCAGCACGACCGCGAGCTCGGTCATGCCCGCGCCCGCTCCGCCGTACTCCTCGGGGATGATCAGGCCTGACAGGCCCAGCTCCCCGTTGAGGCGGGCGTAGACCGCGGGCGAGTGGCCCTCGCGCGGCGAGACGGTCTCCATGAAGGCCCTGACGGTGGCGCGCAGCTCCTGCTGTTCCTCGCCGAGTACGAGCTTCACCCCTGCGTCCCCACCTTCAGGTCCTTGAACGGCACGGTCTTGTCCACTCTCGGCTCGGGCGGCAGGTTGAGCACGCGCTCGCCGACGATGTTGCGCATGATCTCGTTCGTTCCGCCGCCCAGGGCCATGGCGGGGGCGAGGCAGACGGCGTGGGAAAGTCGCTCGTCCACCAGGGCCTCGGGGCCGACGAGTGAGACGGCCACGTCGGCCTGGAAGAGCGTCAGCTCGGCCAGCAGCAGCTTGGCCGCGCTGCCCCTCGCGCCGGGGAAGATGCCCGCCCTGGTCTCCTGCGCGAGGCGCTGGTTGAACAGCGACAGCGCGCGGGTGCGGATGTGCAGCTCGACGAGCTGGTCGCGGACGTAGGGGTCGCTGGTGTCCACGGCCTCGCGCAGTTCGGACAGCCAGTCGACGCCGCCGCCCATGCCGACGCCCGCGGAGATCGACAGCCGCTCGTGCAGCAGCGTCGTCACCGCCACGCTCCAGCCGTCGTTGACCTCGCCGACCCGGTGGGCGTCGGGGATCGTCACGTCGTCGAAGAAGACCTCGTTGAAGTGGGCGCGGCCGGTCATGTCCTTGAGCGGCCTGACGGTGACGCCGGGATGGTGCATGTCGACGACGAACATCGTCAGGCCCTTGTGCTTGGGCACCTCGACGTCGGTCCTGGTCAGCAGCAGGCCCCAGTCGGCCACCTGGGCCACGGAGGTCCACACCTTCTGCCCGTTGACGACCCAGGCGTCACCGTCGCGTACGGCACGGGTCTGCAGGCTGGCCACGTCGCTGCCCGCGCCCGGCTCGGAGAACAGCTGGCACCAGACCTCCTCTCCGCGCAGCAGCGGCCTGATGAACCGCTCCCGCTGGGCGTCGCTGCCCCTGTCGAGGAGGGTGGGCCCGCACATGCCCAGCCCGATGGAGAAGATGTAGGTCGGCAGCGTGTAGGCGCGGGCCTCGGCGGCGAACGCCCGTTCCTCCGCCTGGGTGAGCCCCTGGCCTCCCCACCGCTCGGGCCAGGTGATGCCCGAGTATCCGGCGTCGTAGAGCCGGGCCATGAACTCCTTGGCGTCGGCCTGTGCGGCGTCGTCGCCGCGTCCCGCGTTCTCGGCCAGCCAGGTCCTGGCGGCGCTCCGATACTCGTCAAGATTCACATCGTCTCCTCGGTATCAGTGCTCACTTACTCTAATCAGCTCGCCCCCACCCGCCTAGTGCAGAGCTTTGTCCGGATTTATGAATGAATCTCCGTTAATTAGAGCCAAGGGCACCTAGTGTGATCATCTGATTACCGGGGGGAGAGATGTGATCGCACGGTACGCGGCTTCGGTGCGCGCACGGCTGACGCTGATAGCGACGGTCGGCGTGGCCGCACTCTGTTTTGCGGTCAACGGCCTCCTCCTGCTGGGCATTCACGGCGCCGCGGTCGAGTACCAGACCCAAGAGGTCATGAGCGCCGCCCTCCGCGTGGTCCACCTGATCAAACGCGGTGACCTGCCCGCCGTCGTGGGCACGGACGTCGGGGGCGTCCAGGTGCTCAACACCGACGGCGAGGTGGTGTCCTCCTCCGCCGGCCTCATGGGCAGCCCGCGGCTGGTGGCCTTCATGCCGGACGACGACAACGCCAGCCGTACGCAGGTGGTGTGCGGACTGGAGGCCTTCGACAACCCCTGCCAGATCGTCGCCGTCTTCAGGGTCTACGAGCAGGAGGGCGACTGGATGGTCTACGCCTTCGGCGACACCGTCCCCTGGTACGTCCACCCGTGGGCGCTGGCGTTCCTGATCGGGATCTCCCTCGCCCTCATCGCGCTGACCTGGTGGGGCACCTCCCGCACGGTGGAAAGGACGCTCGCGCCCGTCGAGGCGATCAGGCAGAAACTGGACGAGATCACCGCCACGGACCTCGGCCAGCGGGTGCCGGTGCCGCCCAACCCCGACGAGCTGCACGCCCTGGCCAGGACCGCCAACAGAACGCTCGACCGGCTGGAGGCGGCCGTGGAGCAACAGCGCAGGTTCGCCTCCGACGCCTCGCACGACCTGCGCAGCCCCATCACCGCGATGCGGGCGCAGGTGGAGGAGGCGCTGCTGCACCCCGACGACGCCGAGTGGGAGCAGACCGGGCACGCGCTGCTGGCCAGCCTCGACCGGCTGCAGGCGATCGTGACCGACCTGCTCACGCTGGCCAGGCTGGACGCGCACGAGCCTCAGGCGTCCGAGTCCGTGGACCTGGCGCAGCTCGTGACCGACGAGCTGGAGGGCCGGACGCGCAGCAAGGAGGTCAAGCTCGACCTGCGCCCCGACGTGGTCGTGGAGGGCGACAGGCTCAGGCTCGCGCGGCTGTTCACCAACCTGCTGGACAACGCCGAGCGGCACGCGGAGTCCGCGCTCGCCGTCTCGGTCTACAACGAGGGCTCCGACGCGGTGCTCGAGGTCCTGGACGACGGCGCCGGGATCGCGTCCGACCAGCGGGAGTTCGTCTTCCGCCGGTTCACCAGGCTCGACGCCTCCCGCAACCGCGACGCGGGCGGCACCGGTCTCGGCCTGGCCATCGCCCGCGAGATCGCCGAGGTCCACGAGGGCACGCTGGGGCTCGCCGACTCCGACACGGGCGCGCGCTTCGTGCTCCGGCTCCCGGCGAAGGAGAGCTGACATGCTCACCACGTGGTCGGTGCGGCGTCGGCTGACACTGATCACCGGGCTCACCGCCCTGATGGGCTGCCTGGCCGCCGCGGTGGTGATCACCCTGCTCACCAACGTGGCCCTGAAGGAGTACAGGACCGGGCAGGCCGCGGCGGCGGGCCGCAGGGTGGCCTTCAACGTGGAGTCGTCCGCGCCGGGGCAGCTCAAGCCGCTGACCGCCACGGAGGAGGTCGAGCTGATCCAGGTGGCCGACGATCATGGCAGGGTGCGCCAGGCCAGCGCCCGCCTGCTGGGCAAGCCCCTGCTCCTCCACGCCCCTGCCACGGGCGACGACGGCAGGGTGGACACGACGGTGTGCACGAACCAGGTTCCGGGCGAGCACTGTCTGATCGCCGTGGCCTACCGGGTCAAGGTGGGGGACGGCTTCTGGATGGTCTACTCCTACGTCCCCGCCGTCCCCTGGTACATCCATCCGCTCTACATCCTGGGCGCCGCGCTGATCGTCCTGCTCCTGGCCGGGATGGCCACCGTGGGTGCGTGGTTCACCGTGCGCAGGGCGCTGGCGCCGGTGAAGACCATCAAGAACGAGCTGGCCGAGATCACCTCCACCGATCTGGGCCGCAGGGTCCCGCCCGCGCGGCACCGCGACGAGATCTCCGATCTGGCCGAGACCGTCAACCAGACGCTCGACCGGCTGGAGGCGGCGGTGGAGCAGCAGCGCAGGTTCGCCTCCGACGCCTCGCACGACCTGCGCAGTCCCCTCACCGCGATGCGGGCGCAGGTCGAGGAGGCCATCCTGTATCCGGACGACGTCGACTGGACGCACACCAGCAAGGCGCTGCTGGCCGGCATCGACCGGCTGCAGGCGATCGTGACCGACCTTCTCACGCTGTCGAGGCTCGACTCGGGCGCGCCGGGCGCGAAGGAGCCCGTGGACCTGGGCGCACTGGTGGCCGAGGAGCTGGAGCGACGGCCGCGGTGCAAGGAGATCGTCCGCAGCCTGGAGCACGACGTGATGGTGACGGGCGATCGGCTGCGCCTGGTCAGGCTCCTCACCAACCTGCTGGACAACGCCGAGCGGCACGCGGAGACGACCATCAGCGTCTCGGTCCGTACGGCGGGCTCCGACGCGGTGCTCGAGGTCCTGGACGACGGCGCAGGCATCGCACCCGACCAGCGCGAGATCGTCTTCCGCCGGTTCACCAGGCTCGACGCCTCCCGCAACCGCGACGCGGGCGGCACCGGTCTCGGCCTGCCGATCGCCAGGGAGATCGCGAAGGCCCACGGAGGCACCCTCAAGATCGCCGACTCTCCCTCCGGCGCCCGCTTTGTCCTACATCTTCCTCTACGCAACGGTTACCACGGGTAATACAGTTTCCCCCTGTGACACGCGGTTTCAGCCGATTGCGGCGAGAAGACTTACTCAAGACCGCCTGCGAGGTCATCGCGGCGCAGGGATTCGGGCACACCAGGACGCTCGACATCGCGCGGGCGGCCGGCGTCAGCCAGGCGTTGCTCTTCTACCACTTCGAGACGAAGGACCAGCTTTTCGCCCAGGCCTTCGCCTACGCGGCCAGACGCGACCTCGACTCGCTCGCCACGTTGGAGCGCTCCGGCGGCACGGCCGTGGAGCGGTTGCGCGACCTGCTCAAGCTCTACTCCCCCACGGGCTCGGCCAAGATGTGGCGCGTGTGGATCGACGCGTGGGCGGAGTCGATGCGCAGCGCCGACCTGGAGGAGACCTCGCGGCGACTGGACCTGCGGTGGAAGGAGTCCTTCCGGGTGATCGTGGAGGAGGGCGTGGCCTCGGGCGCGTTCGTGTGCGCCGACCCCGAGGCCGCCACGTGGCGGATCCTCTCGCTCGTGGACGGGCTCGCCGTCCAGGTGACCGTGCACCGCAAGGTGCTGTCGCGCCGCAGGATCGCCGAGTTGGTGCGCACGGCGGCGGCCGCCGAGCTGGGCATCGCGGCGGAGGACCTTTCGTAGTTATTGGATTCTCCGTACAATTGCTGGCATGACAGCTGCACCGAGCTCAACCGCCGCCAGGGAACGCGACGAGTCGGTCGCGGAGAAGCGCGCATACGAGGCGGTCATCGAACGCCTGTCGAAGGCGTCGGTCGACAAGCACTGGGAGCCGTACGTCGACATCCCATGGGACGACCCCGACTTCCTCATCGACCCCGCCGACCCCCGGTGGGAACTGCCGCCGGTCGACAAGCTCGGCCGGCATCCCTGGTATCGCAGCCGCTCGCCCGAGACGAGGGCGCGGATCGGGCTGTGGCGGGTGGCGACGGCCATGAAGATCGGCCTGCAGTTCGAGAACCTGCTCAAGCGAGGGCTGCTCAACTACGCCTACCGGCTGCCCAACGGCTCCCCCGAGTTCCGCTACGTCTACCACGAGACGATCGAAGAGGGACATCACGGGATGATGTTCCAGGAGTTCGTCAACCGTACGAAGCTCCCGATCCGCGGCATGCCTGGACCGCTCTCGGTGCTGGCCCAGGTGGCGCCGTGGATCCCGCTGATCTCCACCGAGCTGTTCTTCGTCTTCGTGCTCGGCGGCGAGGACCCGATCGACCACGTGCAGCGCAAGGTGCTCAAGGACGGCTACCGGCACCACCCGCTCGAAGAGACCATCATGCGCATCCACATCGCCGAGGAGGCCAGGCACATCTCCTTCGCGCGCCACTACCTGCGACGGCGCGTGCCGCGCATGCCGCGCCACCGCCGACTCGCGCTCGGGGTGATCTCGCCGATCATCCTCGGGTTCATGGCGAGGATCATGCTGTCGCCTCCCGGGCCGATGATCCGCGCGTTCAAGATCCCGCCCCAGGTGGTGGAGGAGGTCTACACGGACAACGAGGAGTTCAGGACGGAGATCCGCGACTCGGTCGGCAAGACCCGCGACCTCTGTTCCGAACTGGGCCTGATCAACCCTGTCACCAGGCGGATCTGGAAGGTCATGGGCATCTGGGCGGAGCCGCGCCGGTGACGAGGTCCTCGCCGAAGACGGCCTTCGTCACCGGCGGCGCCTCGGGCATCGGCAGGGCGCTAGCCCTGGCACTGAGCGCGAAGGGCGTCGCCGTCACCGTCGCCGACCTGGTCCCGCCAGAAGCGCCCTCGATGGAGTACGCCGAGGTCGACGTCACCTCCGCCGACGCCGTCAGGGCCGCGGTCCACCAGGTCAGGCAGCGGTACGGCAGGCTCGACTTCGTCTTCAACAACGCGGGCATCGCCGTCGGCGGCCACACCGAGGAACTCACGCTCGACCACTGGAACCGGACGATCGACGTCAACCTGCGCGGGGTGGTGCACGGCGTGCACGCCGCCTACCCGATCATGATCGAGCAGGGCTTCGGCCACATCGTCAACACCGCGTCGATGGCCGGGCTCGTGCCCGCGCCGCTCATGCTGCCCTACACGGCCACCAAGCACGCCGTCGTGGGCCTGTCGACGGCCCTGCGCGCCGAGGCAGCCGCGCACGGGGTCAGGGTGAGCGTCGTCTGCCCCGGCTTCACCGACACGCCGCTGCTGGACAACGCCAACCCCGGCCTGCCGTACACGGAGACGGGGGCGCGGGCGCGCAGCGCCGCGGTCAGGGCGCAGGGGAGGCTGTACCCGGTGGAGTCGCTGGCCGCCGACATCATGCGCGGCGTGGCCCGCAACCAGGCGATCATCGTCGCGCCCGCCTCGGGCAGGCTGGCCTGGCGTGGCGCCCGGCTCTCGCCGGGGGGCGCGATCAGGGCGGCGGCGCTGGCCATCAGGCGCGTTTCCCCCTCCCCAAAACGGACATAACTGACATATCGGGGAGGTGGTGGTGTGAGTTCCAAGTCACGGCAGACGCGCGAGCAGCACTCCCTGCGCGGCGAGTCCGAGGCTCCGGCCGTCAAGCGACCCTCGAAGGCGATGAACAGGTCGTCGGCTTCGACCGAGCGGACATCGGGCGGCGGGGCGCTCTCTCACCGGCTGGCCAAGTCGTCGCTACCGTTGCGACGCGGCCAGCGATCGAGCTAGAGGGTGGAACCCTGATGCCGGTCCCGCGACTCCCGTGCGGGACCGGCACACGTGCGTCCCAGCGCCGCCGCGCGCGGGACGCCGGTTCCAGCGCCGCCTGGCGCGCGTCCGTCATTCTCGGCGTCGCCGGGCGCGGGGCCACCAGCCGAGGTCATGGAGCGCCGGGGTCCAGTCGAGCGCGGTCCTCTCGTAGTCGCCCGTGATCGTGTAGGCGGCGTAGCCGGGCCCCCGGCGCTCGAGCGCGGCGACGAAGGCCGCGGCCACGTCGCTGCCGGCCGTCACCAGGTCGGGCAGGCCGCCTGCGTAGGCCTGCCATTCCTCGTCCGGCATGGGGTGCACCAGGCGTAGCGAGGTCACGGTGAGGCCGTGCTCACGGGCGGCGGCCTCGCAGACCTGCTCCCCCAGGCGCTTGGTGAGGCCGTAGGCGTCGACGGCGTCGGGCTCGGGCCGCTTGGCGTAGTCGCGCGTGGCGTAGCCGTCGAACACCGACATGCTGCTGGCGTGCACGGCGACCCGCACACCCGCCTCCGCGCAGGCCCCCAGCGTGACGTAGAGGCCCGTGACGTTGACCGCGAAGTGGCTGGCCACCCATTCCTGGCCTTCGCGCCAGCCGTCCTTCCTGCCCATGGCCAGGTAGACGAGCGCGTCGTGGCCCTCGGCGGCGTGCCGTACGTCGTCGTGGTCGGTGACGCTGCCCCGCACGAACGGCACGTCGACGGCAGGCGGCAGCGGGTCCAGCACGGTGACCTGGTGGTGGGCGGCCAGCTCGGGCACGACGAGCGCGCCGACCGCGCCCGAACCGCCCGCGATGAGAACCCGCACGCTCAACCCTCCTCGCCGGCGAAGGCCTTGGCGAACTCCAGGGCCCTGGCGTACGCGGTGGCGACGATCCGCTCGCCCAGCGCCGGCGACGCGTGCCTGGCGTCGCCGAGCGCGCCCGTGCCCGACAGCAGGTGGTACGGCAGGGCCAGGTCGACGCGGGGCGCGGGCGGCGCCGCGTGCGGGAGCACCGGCAGCGGCGTGCCCGGCTCCCCGATCCTGTCGGCCCGCACGACCTGCGGGGCCAGCACCATGCCGACCGAGGTCTCGCCCTCACACGCGTGGCCGTACCGCTCGCTGCCGATCTCACCGGCGATCACGTCGGCGGCCAGGCCCGCCCACATGAGGTGCGCCATGACGATGCCGTGGTCGCGGCGCAGGCCGCGCGCGGCCAGGCGGACGGCGTCGACGTTGCCGCCGTGCCCGTTGACGACCACGACCCTGCGAATGCCCGCCTGCGCCAGCGACTCGGCCACGTCGCTCAGGACGCCGAGCAGCGTCGCGGGGCGCAGGGTGAGCGTCCCCGCGAAGCCGAGATGGTGCTCCGACAGCCCGTACGGCAGGCCGGGGCAGAGCACCGCCGTCTCTCCGAGGTCGCCGGCCAGCCGCCTGGCGAACGCCTCCGCGATGGCGAAGTCCGTGTCGTAGGTGAGGTGGCGGCCGTGCTGCTCGGTCGAGCCGATCGGCAGCAGCGCGATCGTCGCTCGGGCCATCGCCGCGGCCGCCTCGTCGGTGACCATCCGGGCGATCTCGTTCACTGGCTCCTCCATCGTTCGAGTACGCGCATCGCGGGCAGCACGTCGGCGACCGCGCACCCGGGACGGCGGTCCCGCGTGATCGCCTCGAGAAAGTCACGGTCCTGCCTGTCGATGCCCTCGCGTTCCATCCGGTCGCCGTCGCCGCAGTCGACGATCACCCCGTCGGGCCCGAGGAGGCGGCCGCCGTCCAGGCGCAGCGTCCGGTCCTCGGCGATCACCACGACGTCCCTGGCGGGCGTCCTGCAGTGATAGGACAGGGCGATCGTGGCGAGCGCGCCGGTCGGCGCGCGCAGCACGGCCGCCGCGTCCATCGGCCTGCCGCTGCCCTCCCATGGCCGGCCGCGCTCCGCCCGCACCGAGACGTCCTCGGCGTCCAGGAACCACAGGGCCGCGTCGACGGCGTGCGCGCCGTGGTGCCACAGGACGTCGTCGGTCCAGTCGCGCGGGCGGCCGTCCATGCCGGCATCACGCTGCCGGAGCATCAGCGTGCGCGCCACGACGTGCGTCACCCGCAGCCCCTCCTCGACCAGCCGGCGCACGGCGAGGTACGGCGCGCAGTGGCGCAGCGTGTGCGCGACGGCCAGGTGCCTGCCCGTCTCCGCCGAGGTCCTGGCCAGTGATTCGGCCTCGCGCAGTCCGAGCGCGACGGGGATCTCGCACAGGGTGTGCAGCCCCGCGCGCAGCGCCGCCTCGGCCTGGGCCGCGTGGTGGGCGTGGGGGGAGGCGATGACGACGGCGTCCAGGCCGGGCTGGCCGTAGAGCGCCTCGGCCGTGGGATGGACGGCGGGCGGGCCGTGCCCGGGGGTGGCGTGGGCGGCGGCGAACGCCCTGGCCTGCGCCCTGTCGGGTCCCGCCACGGCGGCCAGGACCGCGCCGGCCCTGGTCAGGGCGCCCGCGTGCCGTTCGGCGATGCCGCCGGGGCCGACGATGCCCACGCGCACGCTCATGGCGCGAGCCCGAACAGCTCGCGGGCCGTGCCGCCCAGGATGTGCCGGTGGTCGTCCTCGGTCAGGTAGGGCCGGTCGAGGACGTGCCTGACGGCGGCGGCGTAGTCGCCGGGCGCGGGGTCGGGGCGGTTCCAGTCGCCGCTCCAGGTGATCCTGTGCGCGCCGTAGGCGGCGACCGCCTCGCGCAGGTAGGGGTCGGCGTCCTCGTGGGGGTACGGCGTGCCGCTGTTGGCGTGGAAGCCCGCCCACATCGTGTAGGTGTGGGGGCGCTCGGCGAGGGCGAGGAAGCGCTCGAAGGCGCGGCGGTCGGCGTCGGGGTAGGTGGTGAAGCCGAGGTGCTCCAGCCGTACGCGCAGGCCGGGCAGTTCGGCGAGCAGGCCGGCGAAGCCGGGGTCGGCGAGGTCGGCCAGCGGTCCCCTGACGCTGGCCACCAGGCCGGCCGCGTCGACGGCGCGCCAGAGCGCCAGCGGATCGGGGCCGGGCGACCTGGTCGAGGCCCACAGCCGGACGCCCCTGACGTGGCCGGTGGCGGCCAGCCTGGCGACGTGCGCGGGCGCCCCGTGGGTGTCGGTGTCGACCATCGCCACCGCGGCGAACCTGGCGGGATCGGCCGCGACGCAGCGGGTGAGGTAGGCGTTGTCGGTGTTGCCGACGAACTGGACGAGCACGGCGGCGGCCACCCCCGCCTGCGCCATGGCCGGCAGGTACTCCTCCAAAGGCGGGTACTTCCACCTGCCGACGTGCACGTGGGAGTCGACGATCACCGCTCGGCCACCTTGACCAGGACCTGGGTGCCGCGCTCGCCGCCGTACACCGCGCGGATCCGCTCGGCCAGCTCGCCGGCCCGCTCCGTCGCCGGCATCGGCAGCTCGCCGGCCGCCTCGTGCACCAGGCTCAGATCCTTCAGCAGGTGGTCGAGCTTGAAGCCGGGCTCCAGATCGGCGGCGGCCAGCCGCGACCACAGGAAGTCCAGCAGCGGCGAGCCCGCCACGCCCAGCCCGACCGACGCGAGCACCTTGGCGATGTCGAGGCCGCCGTGGACGGCCAGCGCGTAGGCCTCGCACGCCGCCAGCGTCGCGCCCGCCACGACGGTCTGGTTGACCAGCTTGGCCAGCTGGCCGGTGCCGGGCGGGCCGTGGTGGACGACTGTCGTGCCCAGAGTCTCCAGCAGCGGCCTGACCAGGGCGAAGGCCGACGCGTCGCCGCCTACCATGATCGACAGCGTGCCCGCCTTCGCTCCCGCTGGGCCGCCGCTGACGGGCGCGTCGAGAACGCTCACGCCGCGCCGCTCCCCCTCCTCGGCCCAGTGCCTGGCCAGGTCGGGTGCCGAGGTGGAGCAGTCGACGACGACCGTGCCGGGGACGGCGTTCGCCAGGACGTCGTCCATCACCTCGCGGGGCGCCGGCAGCATCGTGATCACCACCTCCCCGCCGGCGGCCGCGACCGTGGGCGCCGCGCGGGCGCCCCGCTCGACCAGCCGAGCCGTACGGCCCGCCGTCCTGTTGTGCACGGTCAGCGCGTGCCCGGCCGCGAGGAGGCGGCCGGCCATCGGCTCGCCCATCGTTCCGGTACCGATCCATCCCACCTGCATGGTCACTCCTGGGTCAGTGGATGCCGGGCCGCGCAGGTCCCGGGACGACGTGCCCCTGCCGGACCCGGACGAGCTCGGCGGGCAGGTCGCCGTTGGCGCGGGGCGCGTACTGGCGGCTGTTGTACTCGAAGGCCTGCCAGTCCAGCGGCAGGACGGCGGCGAGCCTGGCGGAGTGGACCAGCGCCAGGCCGACGGCTGTGAGGTCCTGGAGCGCGACGCGCATGCCGTGCGCGCGGGCGTGGGCGAGGCTGCGCATGGCCAGGCTCTGCCCGCGGGCGGCCTTGATGACCGGGCCGCTCCAGCCGGCCGCGGCGAGGCGCGCGAGGTCCGCCTCGGTGGCCAGGCTCTCGTCGGCGAGGACGGGCAGCCGGGCGCCGATCGCCCGCATGCCGCCGGGGTCGGGCGGCGCGTCCCGCGGGACGGGCTGTTCCAGGTAGGTGAGGGCGTCCCACGCCGGGCTCCCGTCGAGGGCGTCGAGGAGTTCGAGGACGGCGGCGGGCTCCTGGTAGCCCTCGTTGGGGTCGAGGGAGACGGTGTGCCGGTCGCCGGCGCTCTCGCGCAGCACACGGTGCACCTCGATGACGCGGCGGGCGTCGGCGGCGGGGTCCCGCCCGGCGAGTTTGATCTTGACGTGGGCGATGCCTTCGGCGCGCAGCCACTCCCGCAGCGGGCGGACGGCCGCGCGGCGCGGGGGCACGACGTCATCCCGGTCGGGCGGGCCCGATTCGACCGCGTCCGGTTCGCGAGAATCTGGTTCGAGGAGGCCGGATTCGCGGGGGTCCGGTGCGCGGGGGTGTTCGAGGGGATCTGCTTCGAGGGGGTCGTCGAGCCCGACGACGTGCTGGACCGGCAGCCGGCGGCGGGCCGGGCCGAGGTCGAGGCCCTCGTAGAGCGAGGTGGCCGGGGCTCCCGCGGCCCGCGCCCATCCGTCGTGGACGGCGTTGTCCACGGCCCCGAGAGCGAGGGCGGCGGCCAGCTCGGGCACCGGCTCAGGACCGCCGGCCGCTTCCGCCCCGTCGTGCCTCGCGCACGCGGCGGCCTCGGACAGCTCCCGGTGGATCGCGAACGGGTCGCCGGGCCCCACCTCGGTCGCGGCGGCGGCCAGCCGCTCGGTCAACCGGCGTAAGACGAGGTCGCGTACGGTCCACGACAGCTCCGACACCGGCCACGACCACGGCACGGACAGCACGCTCGCCCCCTCGCCCCAGGCCACGCGACCCGCGCGGTCCTCGACCGTCACCCACACCACGGCGAGGGTGAACCTGTCGACCGTCGCGCCGGACAGGCGCAACGGATGGTCGAGCCGGACGTCGTGGAAGGCGGCGGCCGCCTCGCGGACCGAGACGTCTGTCGAACGCATCTCACCAACCTAGGACCTAGGATCTACCTGCTGGCTCATTTCATCACATCCTGGGGGCTGCCGTGAAGATCGTGACCCTGCCCTACGACACCGCGCCGACCGCGGACGGCCACCACCCGGCGGCGCGCCGCTCCCGGCCCGACGAGCGGCGCCGGCTCGACCTGCTGGAGCCCAACCACGTGCGCGCGCCGTACGCCCTCTGCTTCGTCCACGGCGGCGGCTGGCGGTCGGGCGACCGCGCGCAGTGGCACGAGCAGATGCGCGCCGCGGCCGGCCGCGGCGTGACGAGCGCCTCGCTCGGCTACCGCGGCGGCGGGCGGCTGGCGGAGATGACGGCCGACGTCGCCGACGGCTACCGCACGCTGCGGCGACGGCTCGGCGATCGGCCCGTCGCGCTGGTCGGCAGCTCGGCCGGCGCGCACCTGGCCACGCTGTTCGCCCTGTCCGGCCATGGTGCCGGTCATCAGGACGGGCACCCGGACGGGCATCAGGGCCCTCGGGGCGGCCACCCGGACGGCGAGGCGCCGCTGGCGTGCGTGAGCCTCAACGGCCCCGGCACGCCGTTCCCGTGGGAGGGCATGCATCCCGAGATCGCCCCCGCGGTCGAAGAGCTGGCCGCGGAGGGCGGGCGCGCGGCCGACCCCGGCACGCTCGCGCACGCGGGCGCGCCGCCGTTCCTGTTCGTCGTCGTGGGCAGGGAGCGCTACTTCCCGCACGCGCACGTCCACGCGCTGGCCGCGATCCTGCCCTCGGCGAGGGTCGTGACGCTCCCCCGCGCCGAGCACGGCTTCTTCTACCGGACGGCGGCCGAGGGCGCGGCCGCCGCTCAGGCCGAGATCGACGCGTTCCTGACCGCGGCGCTGACCGCCTCCAGCACGCGCACGGGGGCGAGCAGTTCCTCGGCCGACAGCGGCCACTCGCCGGTGCGCACCATGTCGGCGAAGCGCCGCAGCGACGGCAGCGTGTAGTCCGGGCCCAGCGCGAGCCGCTCGGCCGCCACCGCCTTGGTGCCGGCCACCTGCAGATGGAAGGGCCCAGCCGTGTGAGCGTCGCGCTCGACCAGGGTGACGACGGCGTGGGCGTCCCCCGCGGCGACGGTCACCAGGACCACTCCCGGGAGGACCTGGACGGACGGCGCCGCGGCGGGGACGGGCAGCAGGTGCAGGGCCACCTCCACCGCGTGCACGCCGTAGAAGCCGATGCCGCCGAACGGGCTGTCGCGTTGGACGGGTCCGGTGGCGACGACCGCCCGCACCTCGCCGAGCTCGGCGGGCGCCGACACGGCGGGGTGCCAGCGCAGCGCGCTGTAGGAGGTGACGGGCACGCCGCCCGCCGCGGCCGCCGCGATGACCGCCTCGGCGTCGGCGACCGTGGTGGCCAGCGGCTTGTCGACGAACACCGGGATGCCCGCCTTGAGCAGCGGCTCGGCGTGCCGGCGGTGCAGGGAGCCGTCCCTGTCCATGACGATCGCCGCGTCCACCAGGCCGATCAGCTCCTCGGGGTGCCGCACGTGCGTGGTGACGCCGAGCCGTTCCGCCTGCTCGCCCGTGCCGCCCTGAACGGCCACGACCCGGGCGGGTCCCAGCGCGTGCTCCTTGTTCAGGTGCCGGACGGCGTGGTCGGCGTGGGTGTTGTCGATGCCGATGAGGCCCAGTCGCATCCGCTGCTCCGATCGCTCGATGTGTCGGCGAGCTTATGACATAGGACCTCTGCTTGCCATGAATCCGGACTTATTGACCTACTGGAGGCGGAAAACTAGAGTCCTAGGTCAGATCTCTGAAGGGAGAACCGTGCGATTCGGGATCGTGGGGTGCGGGGTCATCGGAGCCCTGCACGCGAGGCTCATTGCCTCCATGGAGGGTACGGCGGAGCTGGCCGCCGTCGCGGACACCGACCGGGAACGGGCCACGCGCCTCGCCGCCGAGCACGGCGTGGACGCGCACGGCGACCCGGCCGAGCTGTACGCCAGGGACGACATCGAGGCCGTGGTCGTCTGCCTGCCCAGCGGCCTGCACGCCGACGCCGCCGTCCCCGCGCTGCGGGCGGGCAAGCACGTGGTCATCGAGAAGCCGATCGACATCACGCTGGAGGCGGCCGACCGGATCATCGCGGCCGAGCGCGAGTCGGGCAGGACCGTCACGGTGATCAGCCAGCGCCGTTTCGAGCCGTCGTTCCGCCAGGTGGGGGCCGCGGTGGCGGCGGGCGAGCTCGGCCGCCTCACGTCCGGAACGGCGGAGGTGACGTTGTGGCGACCCCAGTCCTACTACGACTCGGGCGGCTGGCGCGGCACGTGGGCGCTGGACGGCGGAGGCGCGCTGATGAACCAGGGCGTGCACGTCGTCGACCTGATGCTGGCGCTACTCGGCCCGGCCCAGGAGGTGTCGGCGTACGCGGGACTGCTGGCGCACGAGGGCATCGAGGTGGAGGACACCGCGGCGGCCGTGGTCCGCTTCGCGGGCGGCGCGCTGGGCAGGCTGTTCGCCACGACGGCCGCGCACGGCGGCAACAGCGTGCGCGTCTCGGTGCACGGCGACGCCGGCCATGCGGTCGTGGAGAACGAGGTGATCATCGCCTTCAGGGTCGGCGAGGACGACCGCGCCGAGCCGGAGCCGCCGGCCAGACTCGGGGCGGCGGCCCACCGCCTGCAGTTGGAGGACTTCGTCGCGGCGGTGCGCGAGGGCCGGGCCCCCGAGGTCACCTCGGCCGACGGAAGGGCGGCGCTGGCCCTGGTCCTGGCGGTCTACGAGTCGGCCCGCACCGGGGTCTCGGTCAAGCCGGGCTGATCCCCGGGCGTTTCGGATGACTTGCCGCCCGTCCCGCACGAGTACGCGAGGGCACCCGTGCGGGGCGGGCGGCGGGGCGGGGCAGGCTGATCAGGCGGGGCAGGCGAAGCGGTAGGTGGCGTCGAGCCGCCAGGTCGCGCCTTCCGCCACGTCCTCCAGCTGTCCCGGGTAGACGCGGGTGGGGTAGGCCTTGTTGTAGCCCGGCTGGTCGGTCTTGACCCAGATCCCTGAGCCGCTCGCGTGGGCGTATCCCGCCTGGAAGTCGGGAGTCAGCTCCACCGAGAGCGCCAGGCCGTTGCTCCTGTTGTACATCTGCACGCCGTAGGCGTCGGCGCGCGGCCGTCCGGGAACGGTCAGGTCGTGCTCGCGCGCCTCGCCCATGAACCTGCACCTGGTCGAGACGGCGGCGTTCTTGTCGGCCGGAAGCATCGCGCCGTAGGCGTTCGCGACCGTCCGCGCCTGCCGCCAGGTCAGGCTCCAGCGCAGCCGCAGCCCGGCGGACGTGACGAGGTGGCGCACCCGCAGGTCGCCGACCACGCTTCTGTCGCCGCGGGAGAGCAGGTCGTTCTCCTGGGCCAGCTCGAACTCGGCCGCGGAGGCGTACTCGGGGAGCTCGTCGACGGGCATGGCACGCCCGTCCAGCACCACCAGCGACCCCCGCGAGAGCTCGAAGCCGTGCATCCCGCCGATATGACTCTCCCCCTGCAGCGAGAGGGCGTACTCGTAGTTGGCGGGCGTCGCGAGCCGCGCCGGGTTCGTCTCGACGACGCCGGGACCCGGGGCGTCGGCCGACAGGTCGACCGCGAACACCTCCTGCAGGCGCCAGGCGTCGAGGCTGATCCCTGTCGCGGTGAACCGCTGCAGGTCGTAGCGGATCCATCGGTGCCCTTCGCGCCTGGTCCAGAGCCGCAGTCTGGTTTCCCGCCGCACGTACTGCGCGTACACCGCGGACACTCCCGCGGGCGGCGCCGAGGATGCCGCCGCGGCGGGGACGGCCGCGGGGACGGCGACGGTGGCCGCCGCGCCCGCCACCGTCAGCGCGCCGCCGCCCAGCAGGGATCGCCGGCGCAGGAGGGTCCTCGGGTGCGCCGCGTCCGGTGCACCCGTCACGCGAGGTCCCCGACCTTGCGCCAGTCGGCCGCCGAGGCCGTGCCCTTGGCCACGTACAGCGCGTTGTTCGCCAGGGCCAGCTGTCCGGCATAGGCGGGAGCCGCGGTGATCGCCGCCGGAACGTCCAGCGCCGCCTCGGGCCGCCACGTCCCCGGCGTGCCCCCCACCGTGCAGATCCACCGGGACGGCTGGCCCGGGGCCGGGTTGCGCAGCTGGACGACCATGTTCTTGTCCCACCAGCCCGTGGTCGGCAGGGCGTCGAGGGTGACGACGAAGGAGAAGGTGATGTCCTCGGCCGACTTGGTCTTGAACAGGCCCGTCTTGTTGCCGGTGAGGGTGTTGGCCCCGATGTCCACGCCCCTCGTGCGCGGGTGGATGAAGATGCCGAAGTCCTGGGTCTTGGTCGCCTGGTCGTCGAAGCTGCGGTTGCCGACGATGACGACGTTCTCCGACTTCTTGCCGTCCCTCGCGTAGGTCCTGATGCCGCCGCGGTCCTCGGCGATGAGATGCCCGTCGAAGTTCTGGTAGTTGTTGTAGACCACGTTGCCGACGACGGTGCAGTCGACGACCTCCCAGACGTTGATCCCGACCGTGTTGCAGTGGCCGATGATGTTGTTGGCGATCACGAGCTTGCGGCAGCGGTCGGTGGACAGGCCCGCGTCGCCGCCGCCGAAGATCACGTTGCGGTCGAAGAAACCGTCGTGGATGTCGTAGATGGCCATCATGTCGGCGTTTCCGCCGAACTTGAAGGCCTTGTAGTTGCCGGTGAGGGTGTTGTCGGTCGCCCTGACGAAGCGGTGCTTCTGCGCCCCCGGATGGATGGTGCCACCGGAGGTGATGTAGATCGGGGTGCCGGAGAATTCGGGGTGCGGCCCGCCGCCGATGCGCTCGACGCGGCAGCGGCTGATGGTGAGGTGCTCGGTGTGGGAGGCGACTGTGCCGTGGACGTGCATGCCGAACTGGGACAGGTCGTGCACGTCGCAGTCGTCGATCAGGATGTGCGTGGAGTTGCCGACGACGTTGAGCCCGATGTAGCCCTTGGTCAGGCGGCAGCCCACCACCTGGAGCCGGTGGGAGTCCCCGATCCGCACCAGCGCGGTGGAACCCACGCCGGAGGGACGGTCGTAGGCCCCGGCCGTGAGGCCCTCGACGTGCAGGTTGTCGAGGATCACGTCGGTGCTCGCGGTGACGTGCACGCCGGCCAGGAGCGGGCGCCGCTCGCCGCAGTCCAGCTTGAGGTTGCGCAGCGTCACCACCGAGACGTCCTTGACGGCGAGCACGTGCGGATCGGCGTAGCCGCTGGTGAGGACCAGCGTGGCGCGGGCGCGGTCGGAGGCGAGCGCGATGCCCGTCTTGAGCTGGAGCGACTTGCCGAGCAGGTACTGCTTGCCGGCCCGCAGCACCACCGTGCCGCCACCGGCCGCGGCGGCGGCGTCGATCGCCCGCTGCAGCGCCGCGGAGTCGTCGGCCACGCCGTCGGCGACCGCGCCGTAGGCGTCGGCAGGGTAGAGGTTGATGCTGTTGACGGCGGCGGCATTCTCGGGGGTGGCCGCCTGGGCGGGCGGCGCAACGGCCACCATGGGGGCGGCCGCCGCGGCGGCGAGCCCGAGCCCTGCCAAGACCGAACGGCGGGAGGTCTCCTGATGCGTCACGGCGATCCTTTCCTAGGACCTAGGACTGAAGTATTGGCCCGGAATGTAACCGTCGCTCCACGGTCCGTCAAGGAATCGGCCGCGCTGGAATACCTCTTGACCCTGGGCGGATGCGCTGTACGGTGGGCACACACATCTGTCCTATGTCTTAATTGAGAGGGCGGTCCCCATGAAGGTCGGAGCCGCGATCGTCGCCGTCTGCCTGTTAACCGCCTGCGGCGGCCAGGCCTCGGGCGGCGGCGACAGGGAGATCACCGTTTGGAGCATGTGGTCGGAGGGCGAGCCCAACCAGAAGGTGCTGGCCGAGGCCGCCGCCGACTTCGAGAAGGAGACGGGCGTCAAGGTCAGGACCCAGTGGAAGGGCCGTACCGCGGTCAAGACGTTCCTGCCCAGCCTGAACACCGACCACGTGCCCGCCGACCTGGTGGAGGGCAACAACAGGGAGCTGACCAGGCAGTTCGCCGCGACCAAGGCCGCCCTCGACCTGTCCGACGTCTACCAGGCCAAGGTCCACGGCGAGCAGGCCACCGTCGCCGAGACCGTCGGCGAGGCCTACCGGCGGATGGCCACCTCGGCCGACGGGGTGGTCACCCAGGTCCCCTACCAGGTCTCCACCTACGGCTGGTTCTTCAACGGCAAGGCCTTCCCCGAGCTGGTCACCGCGCCCCCCAAGACGTGGGAGGAGTTCACCGCCCTGCTGGAGGCGCAGAAGGCCAAGGGCCGCAAGCCGCTCGGGCAGGACGGCAGCATCCCGAACTACAACGCCCGCTACCTGGAGCACTTCGCCCGCGCGATCATGGGCGACGAGGGCTGGCACGCGCTCGCGCCCGACCGCACGGGGCGCGGCTGGCTCAAGCCGGAGGTGCTCCAGGCGGCCACGATGGTGGAGAAGCTGGCCAAGGGCGGCTACTTCCCCGACGGCTTCAACGCCACCAAGTTCCCCGCCATGCAGCAGAAATGGGCAGGCGGGGAGTCCGACTTCCTCTACCAGGGCACCTACCTGCCCAAGGAGGTCGCGCCGTACGCCGCGCCCGGCTTCGAGTTCCGCGCCTTCCGCTTCCCGGCCGTGGCCGGGAAGACACCGACGTTGAACGTGACGACCACCGGGTTCGGAATCCCCAAGAAGGCGCGCAACGCCGCCGACGCCAAGCGCTTCGTCGCCTTCTTCCTGCAGCGCAAGTACCAGGAGAAGGTCTCCACCGTGGCGCTGGAGATGTCGGTGCGCAAGGACGTGCCCGCCGCGCCGCAGATCGCCGACCTGAAGAAGGCGCTGGACAGCGGCGAGATCAACAAGGCCGACCTGGTCGACGCCGGCGACTTCAACAGCAAGGTCCTGCTGCCGCTGAGCGACCGGTTGCTGTTCGGGGAGCTCACCGCGGCGGACTTCACGGCGAAGATGGCGGAGCAGGCCGCCGCCTACTGGAAGTCGAAGGGCTGATGGCCGTTCGCCTGATGGAGCGTACGGCCGCGCGGCCCGCCGTGCGGGCGGAGGGCGTGGGGCCCTTCGAGGCGGCCAGGCGGCGGATGATCGGCCCGTTCCTGCTGCCCGCGCTGGCCGTGTACACGCTCGTCATGATCGTGCCGAGTGTCTTCACCGTCTGGATCAGCTTCAACGACTGGGCCGGAGCGGGTCCCATGGAGTGGGCGGGGCTCGGCAACTACGCCGAGATGGTCGCCGACCCCGTCTTCGGCCAGTCGTTCGCGAACACCATGAAGATCCTCTTCGGCGTGGGGGCGGCCGTCTTCGTCATCTCCTTCGTGCTGACCATGCTGCTGCAGGACATGGTCGGCCGGAGGTTCGTGCGGGCCGTGGTGTTCTTCCCCAGCCTGGTGCCGGGGCTGGTGATCGCCATCCTGTGGGGGTTCATGCTCGACCCCGACGGGCTGGCCAACTCCGTCCTGGAGTCGCTGGGGGTGACCGAGCCTCCCCTGTGGCTGGCGCCGGAGAACATGTTCGCCACCGTGATGGCCGGCATGACGTGGCTGGCGGCCGGGACGTACACGGTGATCTTCATGGCGGCGGCCGACCGCATCCCGCGCGCCTTCTACGAGGCCGCCGAGCTCGACGGCGCGTCGGCCGTACGCCGGTTCTGGCACATCACCATGCCGCTGATGTGGGACGTCATCGGGGTGTGCGCGGTGCTGTGGGCGATCGGCGCGCTCAAGACCTTCGAGTTCGTCCTGGTCTTCGCCGGTGCCACGGGCAGCCTGCCACCCACGGGACTGTGGACGTTCTCCGTCTACGCCTACGCGGGGGCCTTCCCCTCCGACGGCGTGCCGAGGTACGGCATCGCCTCGGCCGCCGCCGTCCTCACCATGGCCCTGACCGTCGTGCTGACCCTCCTGGTCCGCAGGGTGACGGGCCGCCGCGAGCGGACCGACTACTGAGGAGCCGCATGACCACCCGCACCGTACGACGCAGCCGCGGCCCGCTGTTCCTGCTGGCGATGCCGCTGGCCTGGTCGCTCGCCGTCTTCGACCTGTTCGTCGTCGGCTGGATGGCGCTGTCGTCGCTGAAGACCACCAGGGAGGTGGTCCACGACCCGTGGGGCCTGCCCGCCGAGCTCCAGTGGGCCAACTACGCCGAGGCGTGGACCTCGGCCGCCTTCGGTGACGGCGTGCTCAACTCCCTGCTGCTCGTGACGGGCAGCGGCCTGGGCACGATCCTGCTCGCGGCGCCCGCGGCCTACGTGCTGTCGCGTTTCCGCTGGCGGCCGGCGGGACCCGTCACCGTCTTCTTCGCGATGGGCCTCGGCATCCCCGGACCCGCCATCATGATTCCGATCTACCTCGGACTGGACAGGGTGGGGCTGATCGACTCGCTGTCGGGCCTCCTGATCGTCTACATCGCCACGAACCTGCCGTTCTCCGTCTTCTTCCTGACCGCGTTCTTCGCCTCGCTCCCCCGCGAGCTGGAGGAGGCCGCGGCGCTGGACGGGGCGAGCCCGTACCACACCTACTGGCGTGTGATGCTGCCGCTGACCAGGTCGGGGTTGATCGCGCTGTTCATCCTGCAGGCCATCGGCGACTGGGGCGAGACGTTCTTCGCCCTGTCGTTCCTGCAGGAGAAGAAGACGATCTCGCTGACCCTGCTGAACTTCGTCCAGACCATGCAGTACACGGGCGCCCGCTGGTCGGTCCTTTTCGCGGGGATCTGCGTCGTCGTGATCCCGTTGCTCCTGCTCTACCTCTGGATGAGCAGCCGCCTCATCGAAGGCATCGCCGCCGGATACGGGAAGTGAGGAGCCCATGAGCCTGCGCGTCACCGGGGTGGAGCGGACCACCCTGCACGTCCCCTTCCGCGAGCGTTCCCGTCCGTGGAACGAGATCCTCGTCGCCGAGTTCGCGGTGGTCGAGATCGTGCGGGTCCGCACCGACTCCGCCGAGCTGGTCGGGTACGGCGAGAGCCTCCCCCACTACACCTGGGCCAGGACCACGGACGAGACGGTCGCCCGGGTGGTCGGCCGCCATCCAGCCGAGGTGATGGCCGACGACACGCTGGGGGCCGGGCTGCAGATGGCCCTGTACGACGTGGTGGGCAAGGCGCTCGGCGTGCCCGTCCACGCGCTGTTCGGCCAGCCGGTGGTACGGCGCTGGTGCCCGCTGGCCTGGTGGAGCACCAAGATGCCGCCCGCGGTGCTGGCCGAGGAGGCCAAGGACGCCATGGCCGAGGGCTACCTCGCCCACAAGCTCAAGGCCAGGCCGTGGTTCGACGTCCACGAGCAGGTCGCCGCGATCTCCGCCGTCACGCCCGTGCACTACGAGCTGGACCTGGACTGGAACGGCATGCTGCGCACCCCCGGCGAGGCGATCGACGTGCTGCGCGAGCTGGACCGGCAGCCCAGGGTGAAGATGTACGAATCCCCCGTGCTGCAGTCGGACGTGGCCGCCCAGCGGGCGGTCAGGGCCAAGGTCGCAAGGCCCGTCGTCGAGCACTACAACGCGGCCCTGTTCCCCTCGTGGATGCGGGAGGACGCGATCGACGGGTTCGTCTCCTGCAACGCGGGCGTGTCGGGCACGATCGCGCAGGGCCTGAGGGCGGCGGCCTTCAACAAGGACCTCTTCCTTCAGATCGTCGGCCCCGGGCTGACGACCGCGTGGACGCTGCACCTGGGCGCGGTCCTCACCCACGCCCGATGGCCCGCGGTGACCTGCCTGAACGTCTACGCCGACGACCTGCTGACCGAGCCGATCGAGGTGCGCGGAGGGTACGGCCGGCTGCCCGAGGGTCCCGGCCTCGGCGTCGCCTTCGACGAGGAGGCGCTGGAGCGGTGGCGGGTGCCGGACGGGTTCACGCCCGTGCCGCCGAGGCGGCTGCTCAGCTTCCGCCTCGGGGACGGCAGGGTCCGGTGCTACGCGGGGATCAAGCAGCTGTTCGAGGAGTGCAGGTATGTCGGGAACATGCCTGCCCAGTCGAGGGGAGCCTGTCTGGACGTCCGTGACGACGACGGGTCGGAGGACTTCGACGCGCTCTACAGGAGGGCGGAGGCCGCCCCGGTCTGGGAGTGAGGCCGGACCGGCTCCAGGCGCTCCGGTCCTCGCCGGGAGCCGGTCCTCCGCGGTCAGTCCTCGCCGCGGAACGCGCGCTGGACGCGTTGCAGGTGGGCGCGCATCTGCTGCTCGGCCAGCGCCGCGTCGCCGGTGCCGAGCCCGAGCAGCAGGGCGCGGTGCTCGGCGTCGCTCTCGGCGTGACTCTCCCCCAGCGCCTCCGTCAGCTCCTTGCCGCGCTCCCGCTCGGCGGCCAGCGCCTCGGACAGCGCCTCGATGACCCCGCTGAAGAACCGGTTGCGGGCCGCCTTGACGACGCCGATGTGGAAGGCCAGGTCGAGCTGGACGCGCCTGCGCAGGTCGTCGCCCACGTGCTCCACCTCGTCGAGCACGGCCCGCAGCTCGTCGAGCTCGGCCGCGGTGATGCGCGTGGCGGCCAGGCCCGCCGCCTTGGTCTCCAGGGCGAGCCGCAGTTCGACGAGCTCGTCGATGGCCGCGGCGTCGGCCTCCATGGCCAGGCGGAAGTAACTGTGCACGGCCACAGGGCGCAGCTCGCTCACCACGGCGCGCTTGCCCTGGCGGGTGCGGATGACGCCCTGCTGGGTGAGCGAGCGGAAGGCGTCGCGGACGACGCGCTGGCTCACGCCGTACTCGTCGGCAAGTCTGGCCTCCGAGGGCAGCTCATCGCCCTCGGTCAGGCCGCGGGCACGGATGTACTCGGTGATCAGTCCGGCGATCCTGGTGCCGAGCAGGGCGCGGTCGCGCGGCGTCGCCTCGGCCACTGAGCGTCTCCTTAACCAAAGACCTATGTTCGAGGAAAGCGTAGACCATCGCGGGATGCCGGGAAAACTCCTGTGCTCACGCACACTCTTGACTTAGGTCCTAAGTGTGCTGAGGATGGGGTCATTCCCTCCCGAAGGAGCCAGCGCATGCGCGTGACCGCCGTCCGGCAGTGGATCGCCGAGTTCGGGTACTACAACGCCATCTACGTCAGGATCGAGACCGACGACGGTGTCGAGGGGTACGCCGAGGTCGCCATGCGCCGCCGTACCAGAGCGGTCTCCGCGATCGTGGAAGAGCTCGGCGAGTACCTGGTCGGCAAGGACCCGACCAGGGTGGAGCAGCACTTCGAGCGGATGTACCGCGACTCCTTCCTCGGCGGCACGCTGCTGACGATCGGGATCTCGGCCCTGGACGTGGCGCTCTGGGACCTGAACGCGCGGGCGCTGGGCGTGCCCGTCCACCGGCTGCTCGGCGGGAAGTTCAGGGACTCGGTGCCCGTCTACACGCACGCGAGGGCCACCGAGACGCCCGAGCAGTTCGCGGCCGAGGTGGCCGACAGGATCGCGATGGGGTTCACCGCCGTCAAGACGACGCTGCCCGGCTTCTACACGAAGGTGTCGAGCGTCCATCACGAGACGCCTGCGGCCATCCCCGCCAGACAGACCGAGACCGAGCTGCTGCCGAACTGGATCTGGTCGCTGGTCGCCGAGTACTTCGCGGCCGCCCGCGAGGTGGCGGGGCCGGACGTGCACCTGATGCTCGACTGCCACGGCCGGTTGAGCGTGGCCAACGCGCTGCGGCTGTGCGAGGTGCTGGAGCCGTACCGGCTGACCTTCATCGAGGAGCCGGTGCCGCCGGAGCGGCCGGAGTGGCTGGCCGAGGTGTCCAGGAGGTCCACGACGCCGATCGCGGCCGGCGAACGGTGGGCGGGACCCTACGCCGCCGCTCCGTTCCTCGAACAGCGGGCGCTGGCGGTCGCACAGCCCGATGTGATCTTCTGCGGCGGGCTGACGGCGGCCAGGCGCATCGCCGCGATGGCAGAGGCCAATGCGATCGGCATGGCCTTCCACAACCCGTTCGGGCCCCTGGCGAGCGCGGCCACCTGGCAGCTGGCCGCGACGCTGCCCAACCTGCTGATCTCGGAGTCGATGCTCACCCCCGAGCAACTGGTCTACTGGGACCGCTACACCGACGACCCGCCACGGGTGAGCAACGGCGAGTGGATCGTCTCCGACGCGCCGGGGCTCGGACCGAGACCACGGATCGAGGAGATCCTCAGGCATCCGTTCAGGCCCGAGTACGACAGGGGCGGCACCCGGTGAGGGGCGTGTGGCCGGCGGCGCTGACCATGTTCGCCGCCGACGGGAGCCTGGACGAGCGGGCCACCGCCGAGCACCTGGACTGGCTGGTCGAGCAGGGGGCGCACGGGCTGGTCGTGGGCGGCACCAGCGGCGAGTTCGTGGCGATGTCGGGAGCCGAGCGGCGCCGGCTGCTGGAGGTGGCGCTCGACGCGGTAGGCGAAAGGGTGCCGGTGCTGGCGGGGACCGGCGCCTACAGCACGGCCGAGACCGTCGAGCTGACCCTGCACGCCGAGCGGGCACGCGCCTCGGCCGCGCTGGTGGTCCTGCCGTACTACCAGCGGCCCACCCCGCGGGAGATCGTCGGCCACTACCGGGCGGTGGCGAAGGCGTGCCGGCTGCCCGTGTGGGTCTACAACATCCCCGCCAACGCGGCCGTCCCTCCCCTGCCGGTGGCCGAGCTGGCTCGGCTCCACGAGGAGGGCGTGGTGCACGGGGTCAAGAGCACGCTGCCGACCGTGCACGAGGTGCACGAGCTGCGCGCGGCGACCGGCGACGGCTTCTCGGTGTTCTACGGCGGGTTCGCCGCGCCACTGGAGGCCATGGCGGGCGGCGCGCACGGCTGGATCAGCGGCCTGCTCAACGTCACCACCGCGGCGGGCGCCGGGTTGTGGGAGGCGATGCGCCACGGCGACCTGCACGGCGCCCGCGACAGGTGGGCGCGCCTGCTCCCGCTACGCCGCCTGGTCACCGACCCCGTCGTGCGCGGCGCGAGTGACCTGGCGATCTACCGCGGGCTCCTGCGCCTGTGGGGCCGTCCCGCGGGGTACTGCAGGGCGCCGCTGCGCGATCTCGACCGCGAGGAGCTGGCGAGGCTGGAGCGCGCCTGGCAGTCCGTCGAGGAGCAGACGGCCGCCCCCCTCGAGGAGGAGAGCTCCGGCCCGCCGGCCGGTCGGATCGGCTCATGGGCGGAGGGCGGAGATCGGCGTCAGGCAGGAGTCGAGGGGCCCGCCGCTTCCCTAGCGTCGGAGCATGCGAACTGATCTGGGTGTCTTCGTGAAGGCGGGAGGGAGCTTCACCACGATCGCCTACCTGACCGGCACCCCGTTCGGGCCGGGCAGGCGCTTCCGCGGGCGACTCGGCGCGGCCTTCGACGAGGTGCTCACGACCAGGACCATCTGGCGGAACCTGCCCCCCGCGCGCACCTACGTCTGCAGGCGGCCCGCCGCGCCCCCGCGGCGGGAGCCGTACGGCTCGCGCCGCGGGTCGCAGGGCGACGATGTCAATTCTGCCTGACCGTGACCGTCGCGGCGTGGGCGGGGAAGCCCTCGTGCTCGGCCAGCGCCGTGATCGTCGGCGCGAGCCGCCAGAACGCGTCCTTGTCGAGCTGCGCGACCGGGATCCTGGTCAGATAGGTGTGCACCGACACGCCGCTCACCACCTTCGCGAAGCCGCTCGTGGGCAGCGTGGCCGGGGTGCCGATGGCGAAGTTCGACGCCGACGGGGTCGTCCACTGGCCGAGCAGGACCGTGCCCGCGTGCCGTACCAGGGGAAGCCACATCTCAGGGTCCTCGACGGCGAGCTGGAGGTGCTCGGGCGCGTAGGCGTTGGCGATCGCCATGGCCTCCTCGCGCGAACGCGCCAGCACGATGCCGCCGTTGGCCCGCACCGACGCCTCCGCGTAGTCGCGGCGCGGTCCAGGCAGGTCGGCGATCTGGGCGGACACCTCGGCGGCCGCCCGTTTCAGCACCTGCAGGTCGATGCCGACGAGGACGGCGGCGGAGTCGAGGCCGTGCTCGGCCTCGTTCAGCAGGTCGGCCGCCAGCAGCCTGGGGTCGGCCGAGCCGTCACAGACGATCAGCGAGTCGGTCGGCCCGAAGCCCGCCTCGACCACGCAGCCGAGCCGCCGTGCCTCGGCCATCGCGAGGGTCACGGCGGGACTGCCGGGCCCGACGAGCTTGCGAACCGCGGGGATGGTCGCGGTGCCGCAGGCCAGGGCGGCGATCCCGGCGGGGCCGTTGCTGCGGTAGACCTCGGTCAGTCCCAGCTCGTGCGCGGCGAACAGCACCGCGGGGTCCACCCCGCCGTCCACGCCGGGGGGCACGACGAGCGCGATCCTGCCGACGCCCGCCACGACCGCAGGGGTGGCGACCATGATCAGGACCGAGGGAAAGGAGCCCTTGCCGCACGGGACGTACAGCCCCACGCTCTCGATCGGGCGCGTCACCTCGCCGAGCCCGACCCCGTCGATCTCGGCGCGCCAGGCCGAGCGCGCGAGCGCGATCTCGTTGAAGGCTCTGACCTGGGCGATGGAGACCCTGATCGCCTGCTTGAGCCCGTCGTCCAGCCCGTTTCCCGCGGCCTGCAGTTCCTCGGGGCCGATCCTGAGCTCCGCCCTGACGCAGTGGAACCTGTGGAGCGCCTCGACCAGGGCCTCGTCGCCGCGCAGCCGTACCCTCTGGACCAGATCCGCCACCGACTCCACCAGCTCGGCATCGGGAGCGGACGCACCTCCCCTGGCCATCAGCCGGCGCCTCTCCATCTCGCCCGCCTCCTGCCACACGATGATCGCTGTCATCCTGCCTCCCTCCAGTGCGGGGCCATGAGGACGGCTTGCCCGGATATGGGGAGGTTTCTGGCCAGACTCCCGTCAAGTTCAGGTCATCGACGCCGACCGGTGGCGGCGTGCGCACGCCCACGCGCAGGCCGCACTCACCCGATGGTCGAGCTCGTCCAGGAAGGGCACGGGCCGCTCGACCACGAGGCTCACAGCCAGGTCGTGGTGCCCGCTCGACCGCCGCCGTCGGGCCGAGGCCTTTCCCAGTCCCGCCGCCTCGACCATCCGTCGGTGGTCAATGATGGCGTGAACTGTTGTCAATGCCGTCGAGCATGATCCGCAGGTAGTGCTCGCCCCGCGGCGTCGGGTGACAGGCGAAGATGTTCAGCAGCGCCATCAGGTCGTCGGCGCCCACATCGGCCCGCATCTCGCCGCGCTCCTGCGCGGCGGCGACGAGCGCCTCCAGCCGCTCGACCAGGTTCGCCCTCACCGTGACGAACTCCCTCATCTCCTCGAACAGCTCCTGCGGCAGGTCCGCCAGCGCGGCCGCCAGCGCGCCCCTGCCCTGGTCCCCGCACCACACCACGAACGACCTGACCGCCGCCATCGCCCCGTCGCCCGACTCCTCGGCCCTGGTGAGAGCGTCGGCGATCTCGTGGATGTACTGGTCGGCCATGGCCGCGATCAGCGCGTGCCGGTCGGGGAAGCGCCGGTAGACGGTGCCCACGCCGACCTCGGCGCGGCGCGCGATGAGCTCCATCGGCGCGTCGATCCCCCGCTCGGCCACCACGGCGCGCGCCGCCTCCACGATCCGGTCCCTGTTACGGCGGGCGTCAGCACGCACCTCGACTCCTAAGTGGACGACAATCTTCCGCTTAGTGTACCGTCCAGCCAGAAGCGGAATCCGATCGTCCACTTATGGAGGTTTCGATGATCGTGGTAACGGGCGCGACCGGTTCGATCGGCCGCGCGCTGGTCTCCCGCCTGCGCGAGTCGGGCGCCGACGTCCTGGCCCTGGTACGGCGGGCCGAACAGGGTGAGGAACTCGGCGTCGAGTACGCGGTGGGCGACTTCGAGCGACCCTCGTCCATCCCGATGGGCGACAGGCTCTTCCTCAACACCTCGCCGTGGCCCGGGTTCGTCCAGCGGCACAAGGAGGTCGTCGACCGCGCCGCCGCCGCGGGCGTGTCCCAGGTGGTGGCCGTGTCGGTGCTCGGCGCGACCCCTGGCGGGCCGCTCAGCAGCGGGCTGCACGGCGAGGTCGACGCGCACCTCAGGAAGTCGGGGCTGACCCACGCGATCCTGGAGCCCGTGGGCTTCATGCAGAGCCTGCCGCGCGAGGTCGCCGACGGCCGCTTCCACGGCTCGTATGGCACCGGCCGCACCGGCTACATCGACACACGCGACATCGCCGACGTGGCCTTCGCCCTGCTCACAGGCCCCGTCGGCGAGAGCGCGACACATGTCCTCACCGGGCCCGCGGCGCTGTCCCAGCAGGAGATCGCCGCCCGGCTCACCGCGACGCTCGGCCGTACGGTGACCTATGTGGACCTGAGCATCGAGGAGATGACCAGGCACGCGCAGGAGCGGTGGGGCATGCCGGAGCCGACCGCCCGCGAGCTGGCCGAGATGATGGCGGCGGTGCCGGACAGCCCCTGGTCGGAGATCACCGGTACCGTGGAGGCCCTGACGGGACACCCGCCGCGGTCGCTGGCCGACTACCTCGCCGACCACGCGGCCGACTTCGCGACGTGACCTCGCCGGTGCGCGCCGCCTGCCCCTGATCAGTCAGGGCACGCCGCGGATCTTCCACACCAGGACGGCGCCGAACAGCGCGAGGACGGCCGAGGCCAGGTAGAGCACGGTGTAGCCGCCCAGCCCCGCGACGATCGGCCCGGCGATCACCGGGGCGAGCACCTGCGGGCCCGAGTTGGCGATGTTGATGACGCCGAGGTCCTTCGCCCTGCCGCCGGCGCTGGGCAGGACCTGGGTGACCAGGGCGTTGTCCACGGACAGGTAGGCGCCGAACCCGGCGCCGAGGATCGCCGCGGCGGCCATGACCACGGGCCACTGCGGCCAGAACGCCATCATGACCGCGGGGATCACGCTGATCAGGCCGGAGCAGGTCACCAGGAGCCTGCGGCGGCCCAGCCGGTCCGAGACGACGCCGGCCACGACCGTGGTGAGCACCACCGTGGCGGTGTAGACGAGGATCAGGACCAGCAGCCCGTCGGTCGCCTTCTCGCCGGGGAACAGCCGCTCGTAGCCCACCTCGTCGGTGAGGAAGTACAGCAGGTAGAGCGTGGCGATCGAGTTGCCGAGCATCATCAGGAAGCGGGTGATCCACGCCCAGAAGAAGTCCGGATGCCTGACCCACAGCTCCTTCGGGTCGAACGGCGGGCGCTCGGTCAGCCGGGGATCCTTCGTGGTCAGCACGAACGGCAGCACGAACACCGCCACCACCGCGCCGACCAGCAGGTAGCCCGATCTGGTCGTGGTGGCCACGACGGTCACCAGCACGACGCCGAGCACCACCCCCACCGACTGGGGCACGCCGATCCATCCCGAGACCTCGCCGCGCTGGTCGACCGGCACGTGATCGGGCACTCCCGCGCTGAGCGCCGCCTGGGTGGCGTTGAGCGCGGCCTGGGCCAGGCACCAGCCGAGCGCGATGCCCAGCACGCTGGTCTGGAAGGCGAGGAACACCATCGCGGCGCCTCCGGCGAGCGCGCCCGCGACCGTCCACGGATGCCTGCGGCCCCAGCGGCCCGTCGTGCGGTCGGACAGGGCGCCCGCGACCGGGTTGGCCAGCATCGCCACCAGCGCGCCCGCGCCGGTCACCCAGGCCAGCGCGCCCTCCTTGTCGCCCGGGGAGACGGCGGCCAACTGCTCGGGCAGCAGCACCTGGAGCGGGGCGAAGTAGCCGACGAACAGCGCCAGGTTGGCGAAGGCGATGCTCGCCACCCACCAGGGGCCGACCCTGTGCACGGGTTCGGCCAGCGCCCCCGAGGTCGGTGGGGAGACACTGCTCATCGGGGCCTCCGCGCGGCGTGATCGGGGGAATCGCGGTGGCGGCATGCTATGCCGTACCCGATCAACACGGCTATACCGCGAACGCGGCAGGTGGCCGGCAGTGGGAGCATGTCTTGGTCAAGACATGCTCTACGGAAGGTCGAGATCGGTGAGGCGGCTACTCACGGTCCTGCTGCTCGCGTGCGCCGCGCTGGGCGTCACGGTCGCGCCCGCGCAGGCGCACAACGTGCTGACCGGCAGCGACCCCAAGGAGGGCGCCGCGCTGCCGTCCGCGCCCGAGCAGGTCACGCTGGAGTTCGACCAGCCGGCGCGGCAGGGCTTCGCCCAGGTCACGGTCACGGGTCCGGACGGCGGCAGGTGGGAGGCCGCGCAGGCCACGGTGAACGGGTCGAAGGTCACCGCGCGGCTCAGGCCGCTCGGGCCCGCCGGCGCGTACGTGATCGGCTACCGCATCCTGTCGGCCGACGGGCACCCGGTCTCAGGGAAGGTCACGTTCACGCTGACCGTCGCGGGCACCGGCACGCCCGCGTTTCAGGCGCCCGCGCCGCAGCAGTCGCAGGCGGCCGACCTCGGCGCCCAGGCGGCCGAGGCGGCGGCGAACGGCGGCGCCGGCATGGCCATCGTGTGGGTGGTCGGCGCGCTCGTGCTTCTCGGCGCGGGCACCGTCATCGCCCTGCGCCGCGCCGCCCCCTCCCCCGCCACGAACCCGTCCGCGTCCGCGCAGGCCGCCACCACCGCCGCAGGACCGGGCGACCACCCTGTCGCCTCCGCAGGCGGGACGGCCACCCGCGCCGACGGGCAGGTCGACGCATGACCGTCACCGAGGTACGGCCCGCCGCCCGTGCGGTAACGGCAGGCAGGATGTCGGCGGGCCTGGTCCTCGCCGCCGTCTGCGCGGCCGTCGTCGCCGCCACGCTGACCGCCGAGGATCCCGTCCCCGGCATCCCCCTGCCAGGCCCCGTCGTCGAGTACGGCCTGCCGGCCGTCAGGGTCCTGCTCGATCTGGCCGCCGCCGCCGTCGTCGGTCTCAGCCTGCTGCCCAAGCTGCTCGGCTTCGACGACCCCGACGCCACCGAGCCCGTCATGCGCCGCGTCAGGACCCACGCCGTCACCGCCGCGTGGATCTGGGCGATCACCGCACTGGTGACGATCGTCCTGTACACCGCCGAGCTGAGCCCTGGAACGGTGCCGACGCTCGGCATGATCGCCACCTACATCGGCTCGGTGGGCGCCGGCCAGGGCCTGCTGTTCAGCACGGCGTGCGCGCTCGGTTACGCGGCTTTCGGCCTGCTGGCCGTGCGGTTCGGCGAGAAGGTCCCCGCCGAGCTGCGGATCGTGATCGCGCTGTTCGGCCTGCTGCCGGTCCCCGTGACGGGCCACGCGGTCGACTCGGTGTGGCACGACCCCATCATGATCTCGATGGAGCTCCACGTGATGGGCGCGGCCGTCTGGACGGGCGGCCTCCTGGCGGTCGGCGCCTATCTCGCCTCACGCGGCGAGTTGCTGGCCGTCGCACTGCCCAGGTTCTCGAAGGTCGCCACGATCGCGCTGGCCGTGGTCTCCCTGTCAGGTCTGGTCAGCGGCCTTTCGACGATGGCCCTGACCACCGGCGTCGAGCTGCCGGGCGATCTGGTCGCCTCCGAGTACGGCCTGCTGGTGCTGGCCAAGGTGGCGCTGGTCGGCCTGCTGATCCCCCTCGCCGCGAACATCAGATGGCGGCTCATGCCCGGCATCGCCCGCAACGAGAAGAGCTCCATCGCCGCGTGGGCGGCGACGGAGCTCGTCGTGATGGGCCTGGCCTACGGCGTGGCCGTGGCGCTCACCCGCGCCCCGATCGGCTGATCGGCGGCGCGCAGCCCGAACCTGGTCACGAACCATTCCATGACCAGCCAGGCGACTGCCAGGCCCGCCGCCGCCCACACCGCCGAGGCGGTGGCCAGGGGCGGCGCGGCCAGCACGGCGTGCTGGGCGATGAGCGAGCCGTACACGGCCGCGGTCGCCAGCACCGCCCCCAGCACGGCTCTCAGGTACGGCATGCGGATCAGGAACGCCACGTCCACCGCGAGCGCGCCGACCACCAGGAAGAACGGCACCGCCGACTCGGGGAAGTCGGCGACGCTGAGCAGCGGCCAGACGGCCGCGCGGTAGACGACGAGGGCGGCGGCGACCAGCGTCGCCGTGCCGAACCTGCCGACCATCATCCGCGCCACGGCCAGCACGATCAGGCCGGCGACGGTGAAGTAGACGGGGTAGAGGTAGTCGGGCACCGGCAGCGAGAAGGCGACCATCATGTCACGGTCCACCGGCCTGCCCATCTGGTCGGCGGCGAACTGCATGAGGATCGGCTCCGCCTCCGGCGCCCCCCTGTCCCAGGCGGCGATGGCGAACACGCCGTACTCCTGGTGCTGGGCGGGGAAGAGGATGTTCTCCAGGAAGAAGGCGAACAGCGCGGCGAGCACGGGCTTGCCTCCCCCGCCGACGTACCAGCCCCGGATCACCCCCGCGATCATGAAGAAGGTGCCGAGGTAGAGCAGGATGTGCGAGGGACTCCACGAGGTGATGTCGAGCCCGTTGACCCGGTGGTTGATCAGGTCGAGCGGCACCGCGACCAGGAAGGTGCCCGTCCCCCACTGGATCAGCCGCAGCGCGGTTCTGTCGACGCCATAACCGGTGTAACCATGAATGATGGTGAGCGCAAGGACGATCGCCGTGCCCGCCGAGTTGAGCAGGTGCGGGGGTGCCAGGTCGTCACGCAGCCACTTGAAATGCCAGGAGACGTCCCATGAGGAGCCCAGCACCTTGAGGACGAAAGCCAGCAGCCACCCGTAGTAAAGGACCTTGAAAAGCTCTGGCGGCGTCTCACGCCCGGCCTGCCCGCGTGTCCAATAGGGCAGCGCCCAATCGATAGCCGCTCGTATTCTCACGCCAGGACATCATGCCTGGCCTTTACCTTCTTAGCAATCACGCCCCCGTGGGCACGAAGGGCACGCCCCCGCGGGACGGCGAGGGCTGCCACCTGCCCGCCGTCGTCACCTTCACCCCCGGCGCCGTCCACCGCCTGGTCGACGCCGACGGCAGGCTGCGCATCGTCGTGGCGATGCAGAACAGCGGCCTGCCCGAGGCGGGCGACGCGGTCTTCACCTCCCCGCCCGAGATCCTGCGGGACCCCGGCAGGTACGGCCAGGCCGCCACGGTGACCGACGCCGAGGGCGCCCGCCGCCGTCGCGACCTGGCGATCGAGGGGTTCCTGCGGCTGCGTGACGGGGAGTCCCTGGAGGACTTCCACCGGGCCGCCGGCCGCGATGGCGGCCGGCGTCGGGCGGCAGGTCAGCCGACGTGGACGACCGGGCGGCGGCCGGCGTCGGGTTCGGCCTGGCGGAGCACCTCGCGGGTGAGGGGCGGGATGTCGCCACCGCCGAAGACCAGGTAGCGCAGCAGCGCGCCGATGGGGTTGCCCTCGGCCGCCCAGTGGAAGTACACGTGCGGGGTCTTGTCCGTCTGGTCGCGCAGGTACAGCAGCAGGGCGGCGATGGAGTTGGCGACCGTGGAGCTCTCCATGCGAAGGACGCGGAAGCCGTGCCGTTCCTCGCCGACGACCCGCAACTCGCCCGCGAACTCGGAGGCGTCGGGGACGCTCACCTCGAGGAAGAGCAGGCCCTCGCCGGTGCGCAGGCGGTGCAGCTCCCAGGCTTCGCGGGCCTTGTCGACGTACTCCTTCTGGTCGCGGGCGTTCGGCTCGTTGGCGATGAGGCGGATGTCGCCGCACTGGTTGATGTACTGCCGCGCCAGGTCGTCGAGCGTGATGTTGGTGACGCGCAGTTCGGTGGAGCGGGTGGCGCGGGAGATCAACGAGGTGATCACGATGGCGACGACGAACAGCAGGGCGATCACCAGGCCGTCGGGCCGTTCGATGATGTTGGCGACCGTGGCGTAGCCGAAGATGAGCGTGATGATCCCGAACGAGATCGCGGCGCGGATCCGGCCGCCGTGCCAGGCCGACAGGGTGACCGCGACGGCGGCCGAGAGAATCAGCGCGAGCACGCCGGTGGCGTAGGCGCCGCCCTGGGACTCCACCTCGGCGCCGAAGAAGACGGTGATGAGGAAGGAGACGGCGGTGAAGACCAGGACCATGGGCCGGGCCGCGCGCGACCAGTCAGGGGCCATGCCGTACCTGGGCAGGTAGCGCGGCACGATGTTGAGGAGCCCGGCCAGCGCGGAGGCTCCGGCGAACCACAGGATGGCGATGGTGGACAGGTCGTAGGCGGTGCCGAACCAGTCGCCGAGGTAGGCGTGGGCCAGGTACGCCAGGGCGCGCCCGTTGGCCGCGCCGCCCTCGGCGAACTCCTCGGCGGGGATGAGCACGGTGGTGGCGAAGCTCGAGGTGATCAGGAAGACGCTCATGACGAGCGCCGCGGTGGTCAGCAGCTTGCGCGCGCCCTTGATCCGGCTGGTGAGCTCTCCCTTGACCAGCGGCATCACCGCCACGCCCGTCTCGAAGCCGGACAGTCCCAGGGCGAGTTTGGGCATCACGTAGAGCGATACGGCGATCATCGCGATCGGGCTCGAGTGCTGGCTGGTCAGCGCCGCCTGCCAGTCGGAGATCAGCAGGGGCTCGGCGAACACCTGCCGCAGGGCCGCCGCCACCACGACCGCGTTCAGCAGCAGGTACACCGCCACCAGGACGACGGCGATGGAGATGGCCTCGCTGAACCCGGCCAGGAACACCCCGCCCAGCGCGGCGATCAGCGCCAGCGTGACGGGCACCTGCCAACCGGCGAACATCTCGGGCACGAACGGGTTGTGCAGCAGGTGGGCGGTGGCATCGGCCGCCGACAGGGTGATGGTCACGATGAAGGCCGTGGCCACGAAGCCGAGCAGGAACAGCACGAGCAGCTTGCCGCGCCAGCCCGGCAGGAGGCGTTCCAGCATCGACAGCGAGCCGAGCCCGTGGGGGCTCTCCTTGGCCACGGCCCTGTAGGTCGGCAGCGCGCCGAACAGGGTGAGCGCCACCAGCAGCACGGTGGCGATCGGGCTGAGCGTGCCCGCGGCGAGCGCGGCGATGCCTGGCTGGTAGCCCAGGGTGGAGAAGTAGTCCACGCCGGTCAGGCACATCACCTGCCACCAGGAGTGCTGGTGGCCGGGTGACTCCTCGTGATGCGGGCCGCTTCCCTGCGCCGAGCGTTGCAGGCCCTTCAGCAGCCACGCCCTGAGCGCCCCATCTCGCACGGCAGCGCGCTGGTCCACGCCGGCCAACCTGGCCACCCCCACATCAAGTACACGTAAAGACGAACGCACACTACTGAGGCCACAGGTGGTTCAATCGCGATCGGGGCGTCAAGAAAACGTCAATTTCGGCGGGCCGCCCGTACACGGGTTCGGGCAGAATGGCCGCTCATGACCTTCTTTGTGCGCCCCGCGACGCCCGACGACGCGCTCGCGATCGAGACCGTCAGGATCCAGACGTGGAAGTTCGCCTACAGGGACGCGATGCCCGACGCCTTTCTCGACGGCCTGGCCGTCACCGACGAGAACGTGCGCCTGCGCACGCGGGCGCTCGGCTCGGGCCGCACCCGCGCGTTCGTCGCCGTGAGCGCGGGCACGGAGAAGGACGCGCCGGAGGGCACGGACGAGGTCGCGCCGGGGGGCGCAGGGGCGGACGCGGTGGTGGGCTTCAGCATGTTCGGTGAGAGCCGCGACGACCGGGCCGACACCGAGGTCTACGCGATCTACGTGCTACCCGGCCACCTGTCCACCGGCCTGGGCCGGGCCCTGATGGCGACCACGGTGGAGGCGATCCCCACCGAGCGCACGATCGGCCTGTGGGTGCTGTCGGCCAACCCGCGCGCCCGCCGGTTCTACGAGAGGTTCGGTTTCGTGGAGAGCGGATTCTCCAAGGTCGAGGACGGCATGGAGGAGATCCACTACCGCTTGGCCGCCCGCAGCGAGTAGAGGAGCGGCACCGCGGGCCGCCCCTCGGGGAAACGGTAGATCGGCCCGTGCGCCTCCAGCGAGCCGAAGCGCCTGAAGAGCGTGAAGTCGTGCTCGTGCAGGAACTCCACACGCAGCCCCACCCCGGCCAGCGCGGTCACGACCTCGCCGATGCCGTGCGCGAACTGCACGGACGTGGTGTTCTCCAGCACCTCGGAGCCGGTGTAGGTGTGCGGGAAGTCCTCCACCTGGGGCGCGCGGTCGAAGTAGTCGTACGCCACCCTGGAGCCGTCCTCGAGGTCGAGGATGTCGCCGAAGGGGTGGAACTCGGCCAGGTAGAGGAAACCGCCCGGCTTGAGCAGCGAGTCGACGACCCGCGCCCACCTGTCCAGGTCGGGCAGCCAGACCAGCGCGCCGATGCCGGTGTAGACGATGTCGAAGCCGTCGCCGGCCGCCGAGGGTGCGTCGTAGACGTCGGCCTCCACGAACCTGGCGGCGATGCCGCACTCGGCGGCGATCGCGCGGGCGGCCTCGACGGCCTTGCCGGAGAAGTCGACGCCGGTCACGTCGGCGCCGAGCCTGGCCCACGCCAGGGTGTCGAGCCCGAAATGGCACTGCAGGTGGACCAGCCGCTGCCCTCGCACATCGCCCATCTCGGCCAACTCGAACGGCCGCAGCGGCTGCTCGCCGGCCTTGAACCCCGCGACGTCGTAGTACGCGCTGCCGACGTGGATCGCCACGCGCTCGTCCCAGTTGGCCCTGTTGACATCGAGATAGTCGGTCATGATCTCGACTCTAGGAGGACGGGCAAATGCTTTAATCCGTTCTGGAAGTTCGAGACCAGCCTGACGGGTTCGCCGTCGAGCCGTACGTCCCACCGCAGGAGCTCGGCGAAGACGGCGCGCATCTGCGTCCTGGCCAGGTGGGCGCCCAGGCAGACGTGCGGGCCGAACCCGAAGCTGACGTGGTCGTTCGGGGACCGGGTGATGTCGAAGCGGTCGGGGTCGGGGAAGACCGTCTCGTCCCTGTTGGCCGAGGCGTGGTAGACGACGACCTTGTCCCCCGCCCTGATCGGCTGCCCTCCCAGTTCCAGGTCGCGCGTCGCGGTACGGCGGAAGTCCATGACGGGTGGCCAGAAACGCAGCATCTCCTCCACGGCGGGGGCGAGCAGTTCGGGCCGCGCCCGCAGCAGCTCCATGGCCTCGGGATGCTCCAGCAGGCACAGCAGGCCGCCGGGGATGCCGTTGCGCAGCGTCTCGTTGCCCGCCACCGCGAACAGGAAGAACATGTTCTCGAACTCGGCCTCGGTCAGGCCGCCGTCGAGCATGGCCGCCATCACGTCGTCCCGTCCTTTCGACCGGGCGGCGAGCGCGTGGGCGTAGGCGAACATGTCCGCCAGCGCCGCCCTCGACCTGGGATTGACGCCGGGCCGCCGCTCGGGCCTGACGGCGACGGCGATCCTGCCGATCGGGCTGAGGTCCTCGGCGGTGGACAGGTGGGCGTACTCCTCGTCCTGGTAGCCGATCACCCGCGACGCCCAGTCGTACAGCAGGCGCCGGTCCTGCTCCGGCACGCCCATCACGTGCGCCAGCGTCCACACCGGCAGGTCGGCGGCCACCTCCACGAAGTCGCACCGGCCCGCCGCGAACAGCCGCGCCGCCCGCGCGGCGATCGTCTCCTCCAGCGCGCGCACGGCCCTCGGCGTGAAGGCCGCCGCGACGATCCTGCGCAGCCTCGAATGTTCCGGCGGATCGGTGTTGAGCATCATCGCCTGGACGAACGCCAGGTCGGCGGGGGTGTCAGGGTCGCGGATCTGCGTCGCGCCCAGGTGGGAGGAGAAGTCGGACGGCGTGCGCAGGACGTGTTTCACGTCCGCGTGCCCGAACACCCCCCAGAATCCGGGCCCCGACCGCCACGGCCCGACCTCGGGCTCCGGGATCCGGCAGACGGGCGACTGGCGCCGCAACGTCGCGAACAGCTCGTACGGCACGCCCGCGCCGTACGTCGACGGCAGGAAGACCTCCTCAAGCATGACTCCAGCGTGCATGATGACGGCGTGACTCCTGAAGAAGGCGACGCCATACTCAAGGACAACTTCGCCCCCTGGGTCCTGGACCTGGGGCTGAGCGTGGAAGAGGTGGGCGAGCGCCACGCGCTGCTCCGCCTGCCGTGGTCAGGACGGCTGGCGAGGGAGGGCGGCGGGATCAGCGGCCAGGCGCTCATGGCCGCCGCCGACACCGCGACCGTCATCGCGATCTCCTCGGCCAGGGGCGGCTTCGTGCCGATGACCACCGTCCAGCAGTCCACGACGTTCCAGCGGCCCGTCACCGAGGCCGACGTGCTCGTCGAGGCGCGCGTCACCAAGTTGGGCCGCACGCTCGCCTTCGCCGAGATCACGCTGAGCGCCGAGGGCGGCCCAGGACCCGCCGCACGAGCCAGCACCGTCTACGCCCTGTTGGGCTGACCGCGTCTCAGCTGCCTCTCAGGACTGCTCAGTACGCTCGGTCCATGAAGAGAGCAGCCGCGCTGGTCGCGGCGCTGGCCGTACTCGCGACGGTGGTCTGGCTGGTGTGGCCGTCCGCCCCCGAGATCAGCGGCCAGGAGCAGCGGATCGCCGTCGTCGACGGCCCGGGAAACGACCAGCGGGTCGAGCTCGACACGACGTACTTCCCGCCCGCGGGCGGTGGCAGGGCTCCGGCCGTGCTGCTCGCCCACGGGTTCGGCGGCAGCAAGCAGAGCGTCAGGGCCCAGGCGGTGCGGCTCGCGCAGCAGGGCTACGCGGTGCTGACCTGGTCGGCGCGCGGCTTCGGCCGCTCCACCGGGCAGATCGCGCTCAACTCGCCCGACTACGAGGTCAAGGACGTCAAGCAGCTCATCGACTGGCTGGCCAAACGGCCCGACGTACGGCTGGACGCCGCGGGCGACCCGCGCCTCGGCATCGCCGGCGGCTCGTACGGCGGCGCGATCGCGCTCATGACCGCCGCCCATGACGCCAGGGTCGACGCGATCGTCCCGATGATCACCTGGAACGACCTGTCGGAGGCGCTGTTCCCGAACGGCGTGTTCAAGAAGATGTGGGCGGGGCTCTTCTTCAGCAGGGGCGGGCCCGCCCTCGAGGCGCAGGGGCCCGACGCCGCCTCAGGCCCCGGCGCGCAGGCGCTCGGCGCGCTGACCGCCCAGCCCCGGCCGCTGTCGGCCGAGGAGGCCAGGTGCGGCAGGTTCCTGCCCGCGGTGTGCGAGATGTACCAGGAGGTGGCCGCCACCGGCAGGCCGACCCCGGCGGCGATCGAGATGCTGCGCGCGTCGAGCCCCGTGTCGGTCGCGGGGCGGATCAAGGCGCCGACGCTGCTGATCCAGGGGCAGCGCGACTCGCTGTTCACCCTCGCGCAGGCCGACGCGAACGCCAAGGCGATCGCGGCGGCGGGGACGCCGGTCGAGGTGATGTGGTTCGACGGCGGGCACGACGGCGGGAACGGCGAGGTGGACTGGCTGGACGAGCGCCTGCTCGACTGGTTCGACCGCCACCTGAGGACGGACGCCGGTGTCGCGGGGAACGCGGGCACCGCAACGACCGCCGGGCCCGGCGCGTCTGGCGGGTCCGGCGGGGGTGGCGACACCACCGCCCGGACGATGAAGGGGTTCATCATCACGCGAGACGGCGGTCGCGACCCCGGCACCCGCCAGCGCATCCGCCTGCACCCGGGCACCGACCGCTACCCGGGCCTGGCGGGCACCTCCACCGTCGAGGTACGGCTCGCGGGCCCCGACCAGAACGTCGCCAACCCGCCGGGTGGCAGCCCCGCCTCGATCTCGGCCGTGCCGGGCGTCGGCGGGCTGCTCGGCGGCGGCGCCGCGCAGGGCAACCTCAGCGTCTCCCTCGACATGCCGGGCCAGAGCGCGGTCTTCGAGTCCGCGCCGCTGACCGAGCCGCTGCAGCTCACCGGCACCCCGACCGTGAAGGTCAGGGTCCAGGGCAAGGGCGAGGCGACGCTGTTCGCCAAGCTCTACGACGTGGCCGACGCCGCCACCCCGCCGACGCTGCCGGCCGGCCTGGTGGCGCCGGTGCGGATCACCGCCGGCTCCGGCGAGGCGACGGTCACGCTGCCCGCCGTCGACCACAGGTTCGCGGCAGGCCATCGGGTACGGCTGGCGCTGACGACGACCGACATGGGCTACGCGACTCCCGCAGAGCCCGCGAGCTACGTGGTGGGTCTGGCCTCGCCGACGCTGACCGTGCCGACGGTGCCCGAGCTCGCCGCGCCGCCGTCCGGTCCCGTGTGGTGGACATGGGCGCTGCCCCTGGCGGCGATCGCGGTGGCCGCGCTCATCGTGGCGACGGGCCGCAGAACGGCCGCCGCCGCTCCCCCGTCCTCGGCGGACGGCGCCCCCGTCGAGCTCGCGAGCGCTGCCGGCGACCAGCTCGGGACGCCGGCCGGCGCGGCCCGCGGTGCCGAGGTCCCGTTGGAGATCGCGGGACTGACGAAGGCCTACAGGAACGGCGAGAAGGCCGTGGACGGCCTGTCGTTCAGGGTGGAGAAGGGCCAGGTGCTCGGGCTGCTCGGCCCGAACGGCGCGGGCAAGACCACCACGATGCGGATGATGATGGGCCTCATCCAGCCCGACGCGGGCGAGATCCGGATCTTCGGTGACGCGGTGACGCCGGGGGCTCCCGTCCTGTCGAGGCTGGGCTCGTTCGTCGAGGGTCCGGGCTTCCTGCCCCACCTGTCGGGGCGCGACAACCTGACCCTGTACTGGCAGGCGACGGGACGGCCCCCGCAGGACGCCCGCATGGAGGAGGCGCTGGAGATCGCCGGTCTCGGCACCGCGCTGGAGCGGGCCGTGCGCACCTACTCCCAGGGCATGCGCCAGCGCCTGGCCATCGCGCAGGCCATGCTCGGCCTGCCCGACCTGCTCGTGCTCGACGAGCCCACCAACGGGCTCGACCCGCCCCAGATCAGGGAGATGCGCGAGGTGCTCAAGCGCTACGCCCGCGACGGCCGTACGGTGATCGTCTCCAGCCACCTGCTGGCGGAGGTGGAGCAGACCTGCAGCCACGTGGTGGTCATGCACCGCGGCCGCCTGGTGAGCACGGGCCCGGTGTCCGACCTGCTCGGCACCGCCAAGCACAACGGACACGGCGCCCGCCTCGAGGACGTGTTCCTCGACCTGATCGGAGACAAGTCTTGATGACGACCGCCGCTCCCGGTTACCTCGCCCGCCGGACGCTGCCCCTGCGGGTGGAGATCGTCAGGCAGTTCAAGCGGCGGCGCACGCTGGTGATGTTCGGGCTGCTGCTGGCGTTGCCGTGGATCCTGGTGATCGCCTTCCAGTTCGGCCCGCAGAACACCGGCCAGCAGAACGCGCTGCGCCTGTCGGACCTGGCCACGCAGGGCGGGCTCAACTTCGCCGCGTTCGCGCTGTCGGTGTCGGCGAGTTTCCTGCTGGTGGTGGCGGTGGCGCTGTTCTGCGGCGACACCGTGGCCAGCGAGGCGAACTGGTCGTCGCTGCGCTACCTTCTGGCCGCGCCGGTGCCGCGGGACCGGCTGCTGCGGCAGAAGCTCGTCGTGGCGCTGGGGTACTCGGCGGCGGCGGTGATCTGCCTGCCGGTGATGGCGCTGATCGCGGGCACGCTGGTGTTCGGCTGGAACGACATCCAGGTGCCGGGGACCGGGGAGACGATCCCCGCGTTCGACGTGCTGCCGCGCTTCGGGATCGTGATCGGGTACGCGCTGGTCAGCCAGCTCGTGGTGGCGTCCGTTGCCTTCCTGCTGTCGACGATGACGGACTCACCGCTGGGCGCGGTGGGCGGCGCGGTCGGACTGGTGATCGTCAGCACCATCCTGCAGGCGGTGGAGGCGCTGGGTTCGCTGAGGGAGTTCCTGCCGACGTTCTGGAACACGGCGTGGATGGACGCGCTGGCCCCGGCGCTGGACTGGGGCGGGATGACCAAGGGGGCCGCGGTGTCGGTCACCTACGCGGCGATCCTGATCGCGATCGCCTTCCGCCGCTTCCGCCGTAAGGACGTCGTCAGCTGACCCGCGCCCCGGTGGGGGCCGCGGCAGTCAGGGGCCGCGGAACAGGAGGGGGCCGATGGGCCGGGGCTCGTGAGGGCGCCGGCCCATCGGTCGTCATCCACGGCTCCGGCGGCGTCACGACACCTGAGGGCCAGGATGTGAGTCACGGGAGGGCAGGAAAGTTCATCCTCCACGACAGGCCGTGTCAGCCCCAGTGAGGGGGCTTGTTGTCGAGGTAGAAAGCATCGGGATCCTCGTCCCGATCATCGCCCCACCCCAGGTCGGTGTCGTCCGAGGTCTGCTCAGGCAGGAATTCGCTCACGGCGACAATGCTATCCGGAGGAAGAAACGCCACCCTCGCACATGTAAGCCTCAAGGGACAGTAAAGGCTACTCGGGGTACAGTGGATCCGCGCGTGAGAAGGTGTCCGGCTACCCCCGTGAGGCTGCCCATGGCCACCCCGACAGGTTGGCGTCGAGAAGGCAATTTGCCGGCGGAGCTCACGAGCTTCGTCGGCCGGACGAGGCTGCTTGCCAACCTCAAACGCCACTTGTCCGAGTCGAACCTCGTGACGGTCACCGGCATCGGTGGCGTCGGCAAGTCGCGGACGGTGCTGCGGCTCGCCCATCAGGTGCGTTCACAGTTCGCCGACGGCGTGTGGTTCGCCGACCTGGCGAGGCTGCAGGACGCGGGCATGGTGAAGAACACCATCGCCTCCGCGCTCGGCGTGGCCGACCAGTCGGCGCGCGGCGAGTCCGAGTCGCTGTCGGAGTGGGTCGGCGACCGCGACATGCTGCTCATCCTCGACACCTGCGAGCACCTGATCGAGGGCTGCGCTGAGCTGATCGACGAGCTCCTGCACAGCAACCCGCGGCTGAAGATCCTGGCGACGAGCCGCCAGTCGCTGCACCTGCCGTACGAGCACGTGGTGCCGGTGCCGCCGCTGGCTGTGCCGGGCGACAACCCGGACGAGAACCTGTTCACCAACGAGTCGGTGCAGCTGTTCGCGGCCAGGGCGGGCGCGGTGGTGCCCGACTTCGTGCTGGACGAGCAGAACATCGGCGCGGTGGCCGAGCTGTGCCGCCGCCTCGACGGCATCCCGCTGGCGATCGAGCTGGCCGCGGTGCGGCTGCGCGCGCTGTCGGTGGATCAGATCCTGGGGCTGCTGACCGACCGGTTCAGCCTGCTGGCCGGGGCGAGCCGTACGGCGCTGCCACGGCACCAGACCCTGCGCGCGGCCATCGGATGGAGCCACGAGCTGTGCGAGCCGTCCGAGCGGCTGCTGTGGGCGCGCCTTTCGGTGTTCGCCGGCGACTTCGAGCTCGACGCGGCCAGGTTCGTCTGCTCCGACGACCGGCTGCCCGCCGAGGAGATCACCGACCTGGTGACGGGGCTGGTGGAGAAGTCCATCCTGCTGATCAAGAGCGATCACGCGGGCGTGCGCTACAAGCTCATCGACACGCTGGCCGAGTACGGCGAGGAGTGGCTGGACAAGCTCGGCGAGACGGAGCATCTGCGCCACAAGCACCTGGCCTACTACCTGAGCCTGGCCCGCAGGAGCGAGGACGCCTGGTCGGGGCCGCGGCAGATCTACTGGTTCGTCCGCATGCGCCAGGAGCATGACAACGTCAGGCTCGCGCTGGAGCACGCGCTGCGCACGCCGGGCGACAGCGTGCTGGCGCTGGAGCTGCTGTCGTCGCTGTGGTTCATGTGGATCTGCTGCGGGTTCATCCGCGAAGGCCGCATCTACCTCGAGCGGGCGCTGCGGGCCAATCCCGAGCCGAGCAAGGAACGATGCAAGGCGCTGTGGGTGCTGTCCTACGTGCGCAGCGCCCAGGGCGACAGCGCGGGCGCGCTGGAGTCGGCCGAGCAGTGCAGCAGCGAGGCGGTGCTGGTCGGCGACTCGCGCGCGGTCATCCTGGCGTCCAAGATGCAGGGTACGGCGGCGCTGCTGCAGGGCGACCTGCAGAAGGCGAGCGCGCTGCTGGGCATGGCGATCGAGTTCAACACCGGCAACAAGGAGCTGAACCCGGGCCTGCTGCCGGCGATCGTGGAGCTGTCGATTGTGCTGACGACGCAGGGGGAGCTGTACGAGGCCGAATCGCTCCTGGTCGACGTCCTGCAGGTGTGCAAGGAACGCGGTGAGCTCTGGGTCAGCTCCTATGCGAGCTGGGCGCTTGCCCTGCCGTTGATGTCGACGGGCAGGCCGGAGGCGGCGTTGACCTCGGCTCAGGAAGGGCTGCGCATCAAGCGCCACTTCCACGACACGCTGGGTACGCTCGTGGCGCTGGAGACTACGGCGCGGATCTTCGCCAGTCTCGAGCAGGCCGAGTTGGCCGCGCAGCTGCTGGGCGCGCTCAAGGCGAACTGGACGACCTCGGGTCTGCCGATGATGGGCGCCCCGTTCCTGACGAACGAGCACGAGAAGTGCGTCAAGGAGTGTCAGAAGTCGCTCGGCGAGGCCGTCTACAACGCCGCGTTCGAACGTGGCGCGCGGCTCGACCTCGACGAGGCGTCCACGATGGCACTGGGCGAGGTGGACGCCCCGTCGTAGTGGTCAGCCGGCCTTGCTCCAGGTGGTGCCGGACGGCCATGCGTGGATGTAGCGGGCGCTGCCGAGCGAGAACTCGATGTGCCCGCGCACCCAATGCTCCAGTCCGCGGACATATCTGCGCACCGGCAGCGACGCCCATCGTTCGAGAACGGCGCGACGTTCGACGAACGCGGCGATGGCGTCGTTGTGCATGTTCGACACCTCGTCGAGCGCCTTCTGCACGTTGAAGAACCTGTGCGTGGCCAGGACGGTGACCAGGTTGTGCCTGGCCTTGTCGTTGCCGCGCTCCTTGGCGTACGACAGCAGGTCGTTGTCCCACCCGATGAGATCACAGGCGAGGTCGGACAGCATGCGGACGTCGGGATGGTGCCACTCCTCTGCTTCAAGGCGGTATCCGCCACCGACGTCGATGAGAGCGAGGCAGGTGTAGGTTGCCCCAGTGATGCGGCGCATGAGGACGTAGTCCTCGACGCTGGGGATGAGGTCCACCTCACGGTTGGCCGCCTCCCAGATCTGGGCGAACAGGTACTCCTTGACCGTGGTTCGCCATCGTTCGACCTGGGCGGGCGTCGCCATCTCGGCGATGCGGAGTTGCAGTTCGCGGAGGGTCAGGCCGAACGGATCGTCTGGTGCCGGCTGACGGCGACCGTCGAGGATCTCCAGGAGGGGAGGCAGGGCGTGGGCGAGTGCGGAGGCCCGGTGCCCGATGAGCTCTCCCTCGCAGAAGGCGTCGTCGAAGGCGAACAGCCAGTTGTACCAGTCGTTGAGCAGCCTGAGACTCTCACGTGGGATGAGCGGGTTGGTGCGGGCCGCCAGCATTCCGATCTTGGAGCGGCGGAAATGATCAATGATCTTCTGGTCGGCGAGCATGCCGGACGCGGCGAGCCACCGGTGGCTCTCGGCGTCCACCTCCTCGGCGTGGTCATTGATCTCGTCAGGGAACGGACACGGCAATGCGGGAATGCGAAGTGGTCGCCTACTGAAGGCCTGCGCAGAGGGGGTCGTAGTTGCCACCCATCTAGCATGACGAGGGACCGTTCAAAAAGCCACACTAGCGATATATGACGATATTCCAGCCTATTCTTCCGAGAACCCCGCGAGAAATTGTTGGTTGGAAAACATCTGCACTGTGTCAACTGCTGCATCGGCGCCGGCCCGCGGGTCGGCGGCGATTTCGAGCAGGACCCTGACCACGCCCGATTCCTTCTTGATGACCGCTCCGGCCGACGGTGTTCGACCCCGCTCATGGAAGAGGTCACGATCGGCGCCGTAGTCCTCGAGCATCCTGACGATGTCGGCGTGACCGTGATATGCCGCCGGCACCAGCAAGATGTCACCCTTCTGGTTGGCGAAATGCGCCAGGACACCTGCCCTTACGTCGTCGGGAAGTGTGACCGTGCCCCGGTCTGGCCAGGTCGAACATCTCGCCGGCGACCCTCTCGCGCTCGGGGCGCTCGTTCTTGAGGTCGCTGTGCCGGTGCGCGGGGATCAGGTTACCGGGCGGTTACGCCCGCCCACCCGGGGCTCCGGTGCGTTTTTCTCCTCGGTAGGGTGCCGTGCACGGAATCGTTCCGGCTCGCCGAAGGTTCTGGAGAGAGTACCGAGGGAAAGGCTGATCAAACGTGTTCGACCCGACGGATCTCTACCGGCTGGCGGAGGAGACCCCCGAGCTCACCGATCCCGTGCTGGTGTACCACTTCGACGGGTTCGTCGACGCGGGTGCCGCAGGACGGCTCGCGATGGGCCATCTGCTTGCCGAGCTGGAGCACAGCGTCGTGGCGACGTTCGATGTCGACCGCCTGCTCGACTACCGGTCGCGGCGGCCGACGATGACGTTCGACACCGACAGGTGGGTCGACTACGAGGCCCCCGAGCTTGCCCTCTATCAGGCGCGTGACCTGACGGGCACGCCGTTCCTGCTGCTGAGCGGCCCGGAGCCGGACAGGGAGTGGGAGCTGTTCACCGCCGCGGTGGGCGCGCTGGCCGAGCGGCTCGGCGTGAGCAAGCTGGTGACCGTGCACGGCATCCCGATGGCCGTCCCCCACACCAGGCCGCTGGGCGTCACCGCCCACGCGAGCAGGCCCGAGCTGATCAACTCGCAGGTGAGCGCGTTCGGCAGGGTGCAGGTGCCGGGCAGTGTCGCGGCGCTGCTGGAGTTCCGGCTGGGCAGGCAGGGGCGGGACGCGCTCGGCTATGCCGTGCACGTGCCGCACTACCTGTCGCAGGCGGAGTACCCGCAGGCCGCGGTCACCGCGCTGGAGGCGGTGACGAAGGGGACGGGGCTGGTCTTCCCGATGGACAGCCTGCACGACGCGGCCGGCCGTACGACGGCGGAGATCGAGGAGCAGATCCAGTCCTCGAGCGAGCTGTCGTCGGCGATCACGGGGCTGGAGCAGCAGTACGACGCCTTCGCCGGCGGCGAGCAGCGGGAGAACCTGATGGCCGAGAGCACACCGATGCCGACGGGCGACGAGCTGGCCGCGCAGTTCGAGGCGTTCCTGGCCGAGCGGGACGACCGCGACGGCTAGCCCCGTTTTCCGCACGTCGGGGTAATTGGAGATCGTTGGGTTTGCTGTGTTGATCGTCGTGGCGGTATGACCTGAGCTCGTGAGACAGCGTGCGCAGTGGGGCCAGGCCAGCGTCGAGAAGATGCTCGGGGCGTTGCCGGTGGCAGCCGAGTTCTGTTCGCGGTTACGGATCCGGGAGTTGGTCGATGCCGCCTGCCCAGTGCGGGATGTGGCCGAACTGACTCACGGCCAGGTGATCGAGGTGCTGGTGGCCAACCGGCTCACCTCGCCCGCGCCGCTGGTGCACGTGCAGCAATGGGCCAGAAACTGGGCGGTGGCCGAGGCGTTCGGGACCGAACCCGATCTGCTCAACGATGACCGGATCGGCCGGGCGTTGGATGCCATCGCCCCGCATCTGGACCAACTGGCCGGATCGGTCGGGCTGGCCGCGATCGAGGCGTTCGGCATCGACGTGGCTCGCCTGCACTGGGACATGACCTCGATCTCGCTGCACGGCGACTACGAGCAGACCGAACCGGAGTTCGCGCGGCCGAGGTTCGGCCATCCCAAGGACCGGCGGCCGGATCTGAAGCAGATACAGGCCGGGATCGCGGTGACCGCCGATGGCGGCGTGCCGGTCTTTCACCGTGCCTATGACGGCGCGGCCGGTGAGGTGGGGCAGGTCATCGGCGCCATGCAAGCGCTGCAACGGCTGGCCGGTCCGCAGCAGATGCTGATGATCGGTGATTCCAAGCTGATCTCGTATGCGAACCTGGCCGAGATGAGCGCCGGGCAGGTGCGCTTCATCGCTCCGGCCTCCAAACTGTATGTCAGCGCCGAAACGCTGGCCGGCCTGGAGCTGGCCGACGCGATCAAGGTGGACTACGTGGCCGCCCGGGACGTCGGCAAGCCCGCCGAGCGGCGCGGTGTCTGGCACGTGTGCGAAGACGCCATGACGCTGGCCGGGCCGCGTAAGAGGGACCCGATCCTTTCGCTGCGCCGGATCTTCGTGCATTCCTCGGCCCGCGCGCAGGCGGCCGCCACGGCCCGGGCCAAGAAGCTGGAGCGGGCTCGTGAGGATCTGGCCCGGCTGGAGCGCGGCCTGGGCAGCCGGCACTACCCCGACGAGCAGGCGGTCGCCGCCCGTGTGGCCGCCATCGGCCGCGCCCGGCGGGTGGCCGGCTACCTGTCCGCTGTGACCGGCACCGCCCCGGTGACGGGCAAGCCCACCCTGGCCTGGCACTTCGACCAGAACGCGATCGACGCCGAAGCCGCCACCGACGGCTGGTACGCCTTGCTGACCAACCTGCCCGCCGACACCGCCGACGCCGCCCAGGTGCTGGCCCACTACAAAGGCCAGGAAGCGGTCGAGCGCCGCTACCAGGCTTTTAAGGGTCCGCTGGCCGTCACCAGCCTGTATCTGAAGAACAACCGCCGCATCAACGCGCTGATCACCGTGATCTGCCTGGCGCTGCTCATCTTCTGCCTGATCGAACGCCAGGTTCGCCAGGCCTTGGCCGCCCAGGGCGCGACCAAGGTGGACCGCTTGTATGCCGGTCGGCATGCCGTTCCCACCGGCCGGCTCATCCTGGACGCGTTGGCCGGCATCCGGCTGATCCCGGGTACCGGCCAGTCACCCCCGACCATCCCGCAACCTACCGATCTCCAGCTCCATCTCCTGGCCCTCCTCGACGTTGATCCACGAGACCTCCGCTGAAGATCACTCACATGCGGAAAACGGGGCTAGCCGGCCGGCCGGTGCCCGTCAGTGGTGCCTGGCGCCCTCGTGGTCGACGTGGCCCGCGGGTTCGAGCTGCAGCGTGGAGTGCTCCACGTCGAAGTGCCCTGCCAGGCACTGGTGCAGGCGGTCGAGCAGCGGGCCGCACCCGGCCAACGCCTCCTCCTCCACGACCACGTGCGCGGACATGACGGGCACGCCTGAGGTGATCGTCCAGGCGTGAAGGTCGTGGACGTCGGTGACGCCGGGCGCCTCCAGCAGGTGCTTGCGCACCTCGGCCAGGTCCACGCCCTTGGGGGTGGCCTCCAGCAGGATGTCGACGGCCTCCCTGAGGAGCTTCCACGTCCTGGGCAGGATGAGCAGCGCGATGACGATCGAGATGATCGCGTCGGCGGCCACCCAGCCGGTGAGCTGGATGACGAGCGCGCCGGCGATCACCGCCACGGAGCCGAGCAGATCGCCGAGCACCTCGAGGTAGGCGCCTCTGAGGTTGAGGCTCTCCTCCTGACCCTCGCGCAGCAGCCACAGCGCGATCCCGTTGGCGACCAGGCCGACCACCGCGGCGACCAGCATGATGGTGGAGCCGACCGGCTCGGGGTCGGCGAACCTGCGCACGGCCTCGACGAGGATGTAGCCGCTCAGCGCCAGCAGCAGGACGGCGTTGACGGCGGCGGCCAGGATCTCCGCCCGCTGGTAGCCGAACGTCCTGCGGGAGCTGGCGGGCTTGCCGGCCACCCAGATCGCGAACAGCGCGAGCACGATGCCTGCGGCATCGGTTGCCATGTGGCCCGCGTCGGCGAGCAGGGCGAGGCTGCCGGACATGACCGCCCCGACGACCTGGACGACCAGGACGCTCAGCGTGAGCGGCAGCACGATCATCAACCGCTTGCGGTGGACCGCGCCGGCCGTCGTGTGGCCGTGCCCATGACCGTGTCCCATGTGTCGCCTCCCCGATCTATACAGTCAACCATGTATATACAGCAGGAGCTGTATATACAGCAACTCGTGTATCCTGATTATCGTGTTCACTGTGGAGACCCGGCTCGACGCGATGGCCAGAATCGGCAGGGCCCTCGCCGACCCGAACCGCTGCCGGTTGCTCATCGCCCTGCTCCAGGGCCCCTCCTACCCCGCCCGGCTGGCCGACGAGCTGGGGCTCACGCGGCAGAACGTCTCCAACCACCTGGCGTGCCTGCGAGGATGCGGCCTCGTCGTCGCGGTCCCCGAGGGACGGCAGACGCGCTACGAGATCTCCGACGGGCGGCTGGCGCACGCGATCGAGGACCTCATCCACGTCGCCCTCGCCGTCGATCTCGACCACATCTGACCGCCCCGGTACGGCACGCCTGCCTCGCCGCGCCCGGCCCGCCCGCGCCGGACCACGCCCGTGCCGCTCCACGGGTCATGATCGGGCGTCGGTCTATCGTGGGGTGATGAGCGAGATCCGAGTGGGCCTGGTCGGTTACGGCACGGCGGGGGCCGTCTTCCACGCCCCGCTCATCCACGCGACCCCCGGCCTCAGCCTGGCCGCCGTCCTCACCCGCGACCCCGGCCGAGCCGCCGAGGTCGCCGAGAAGTACGGCGCGACCGCGGTGAAGGAGGCCGACGACCTGTGGCCGCTGTGCGACCTGGCCGTCATCGCCTCGCCCAACAGGACCCACGTCCCCCTCGCCACCGCCGCGCTGAACGCCGGACGCCCCGTCGTCGTCGACAAGCCTCTCGCCAGGACCGCGCAGGAGGCCCGCGACCTCGCCGACCTGGCAGCGAGGAAGCGGCTCATGCTGACCGTCTTCCAGAACCGCCGGTGGGACGGCGACTTCCTCACCCTGCGCCGTCTGGTGGCCGAAGGCGCGCTCGGGGACGTCCACCGCTTCGAGTCGCGTTTCGAGCGCTGGCGTCCCGTGCCGAAGGGCGGCTGGCGGGAGAGCGGCGGCGCCGACGAGGTCGGCGGCCTCCTGTACGACCTGGGCAGTCACCTCGTCGATCAGGCGCTGCAGCTCCTCGGCCCCGTGCGGGAGGTCTACGCCGAGAGTGACGTGCGCAGGCAGGGGGTCGGCTCGGACGACGACTCGTTTCTCGCCCTCACGCATGACAGCGGGGCCCGCTCCCATCTGTGGGTGAGCGCGCTGGCCGCCCGGCCGGGGCCGCGGTTCCGGGTGCTCGGTTCGTCGGCCGCCTACGTGAAGCATGGCCTGGATGTGCAGGAGGAGCAGTTGCGCGCGGGCGCGACGCCGGACGATCCCGGGTTCGGCGCGGATCCGGAGGAGCAGTGGGGCACGCTCGGCACGGTCGACTCGGCGGAGCGGGTTCGGACGGAGCCCGGCTCGTACCTGGAGTTCTACCAGGCGGTGGCGGCATGCCTCGGCAGCGGCTCGCCTCCCCCCGTCGATCCCAGGGACGTGGTCGACGCGCTCGCGGTCATCGAGGCCGCCCGCCGTTCGGCCGCCGACCACGCGGTGATCCGCATCCGCTGACCTCCGCCCGCCTCAGGCGAGCGGGGGCATGCTTCGGCCGCGCCCGCGGAGCGGGGTGGTCAGTCGCGCAGGCGGGAGCGGAGGGCGAGGGTGTCGCTCTCGCTCCAGCCGTTCGCGTGGAGCCACGGCAGCGGCCCGCCGTACCGGTCGTCGAGCACGCCGAGGAACTGCAGCATGTACCGCGCCCTCGGCCGGTGGTCGTCGGCGGGGCGGGAGTCGAGGTCGTCCCGGTAGGTGTCGCTGGCCCGGAGCCTGGCCAGGACCTGTTCGAGGCGTTCGCCCGTCGCCTCGTAGTCGGCGACGATGGCCTCGCGGGTGGCTCCGGCGACCTCCAGCGCGAGCGCGCACAGCACGCCGGTGCGGTCCTTGCCCGCCGCGCAGTGCACGACGGCCGCGCCGTCGTCCATGGCCATGACGCGCAGGGCCGAGACGACGGAGTCGGGGCGGTCGCGCAGGTACCCGTAGTAGAACCCGGTGACGCGCAGGTCGTCGTCGGCCTCACGTTCCTGCCACGGCAGCGCCCTGTCGGCGTCGACGTCGGTGTGGCGTCCGCCTTCGGCGAAGAGGGTCAGGTGGTGGACGGTGACCTCGGGAACCTTGGTGAGCGGTCCTGGGCCTTCGAGTGCGACCTCGGGGCCCGAACGGAGGTCGACGACGTGCCTGACCTTGTGCGAGCCGACGAGCATTTCGACGTCTGCGGCGGTCAGACCCTGGAGGTTGTCGGATCTCAGAATGCGGCCCTGCCGGGTGGTTCCGCCGTCGGTGGTGGGGAGTCCGCCCAGGTCACGAACGTTGGCGGCACCTTCGAGCTCTATCCATCGTGTGAAGTCGTTCATCAAGTTCGAGCCTATATGTCGGGATAAGTCTGTGCGGATTCGCCATTCGTAACGCAGCATGAAGAGATGGATCCGCGTGCTTTTCCCCCGCGTCTGGTGCTCGATCCCTCCCTACCCGGGGAGGTCGCGGCGCAGCTGAGAGCGGGCCCACACGCGATGCACATGGCGCGGGCGGGCAAGCAGCACGAGCCGGCGCGCAACTCGGCCCTGCTGTTCGTCCTGCCCGGCTTCCTGCTGCTGATCTGGATGGTGACCAGCACGGCGGGCATGATCGTGGCTCTGGTGGGCGTGTCTCTGGTGGCGCTGATGCGATGGATGGCGACGGACGAGGGCAACAGGGTGGCGCGGCGGCGGCTCAAGCTCGCCTACGACCACGCCGACCGCTACGTCCTGCCGGAGGATCTCGACTATCCCTGCCAGGTGCTGCTGCGCAGGGCGCAGGACGCCGCGGACACGATCCTCGCCTCAGAGGTGCACAAGGCGGGGCTGATCGACTCCATCGACAACAAGGTGACGCTGCCCGAGGAGGTGTGGCAGATCGCCAGGCGGCTGGCGAAACTGTCGCGGATGCACGACGAGCATCGCAGGATCGTGCCGACCGACCTGCCGAGGAATCTCAGGGCGGCGTTCGCGCCGTACGCGAGCGCGCTGGACCAGGCGTGGACGTCGCTGTCGCAGCGGGTGCGCAACCTGGAGGAGTACGCGCTGCAGGTGCTGAGGGCCGACGACGTCTACCGCGCCCACAGGCGGCTGGAGATGCTGGCCGCCCGCACCCCTGACTACCAGCGTCTGCTGGCCGAGACGGTGCGCGACGATCTGGCCCTGCCGCACATCCAGCAGCTCGCCGACCAGGCCCGGCACGTGCGGGCGCTGTTCGAGGAGTCGATCCAGGAGGCGCGCAGGGCGGCGGGTCACCTGGTCAGGACTCCGCTCTCCTGAGCAGTTCGAGGGTCCTGCGCATCCCCGCCTCGTTGCCGAGGCTGCGGTAGATCGCGCGGGCCTGCTCCAGCGCCGGTACGGCGGCGGCCCTGTCCTTCGCGTCGAGGTGCGTCTCGCCGAGGTAGCGCAGGCCGCGCGCCATCCACCACTGGTCGCCGAGCTCCTCGAAGGCGGTGACGGCGTGTTTCAGCTCCTCCTCCGCCTCGGCCATCCTGCCCAGCCTGCCCAGCGACCTTCCCGACGACAGGTGGGTGCGGGCCACCCCCCACGCGTCGCCGAGGGCGACGAGGATCTCCTCCGCCCGCCGTACCGAGTCGAGCTCGCGCAGGCCGTTGACGGGATCGCCGACCTCGCCCATGGCGCGCATGCAGCGCGCCTCCTCCCACAGCTCGCCCCTGCTCCTGAACATCTCCGCCGCCCTGTCGAGGCTGAAGCCCGCCTTGGTGAACAGGTCGGCCGCGGCCCTGGACTCCCCTTCCCTGTGGAGCCCGCGCGCCTGGGCGGCCAGCACCTCGCCGTAGGCGCGCAGCGTCTGCGCCTCGGAGTAGCGGTTGCCGTCGCGTTTGAACACCTCGAGGGCGTCCTCCAGCAGATCGCGGGCCTCCTCCGGCCGCCGCTGGGCCAGGCGTAGCTCAGCGAGGTTGCGCTGGGTCCGCGCCATCCACCAGTAGTCCTCTTCGGCGCCGAAGGCGGCGATCGCGTCCGTGAGGTGGTCCTGCGCCCTGTCGAGGTTGCCGCCGGTGAACAGCCGCATGCCGATCGTGCGCATGGCCCTGGCCGCCCACCACGACTCGCCGAGCTCGGTGAAGATCGCCAGGGCCTCCTGGGCCGCGTCGCCGCCGAGCGCGGCCGTGCGGTCGAGCAGGGCGATGCCCAGCGCCCTCGGGTCCTGCATCCGCCTGGCCGCCTCGACGGTGATCTCGGCGATCTCCCCCCAGTCGCTCCAGTAGGCGCGCAGCGAGTGGCAGATGGAGCAGAACGCCCTGCCGAGGCCGAAGACCAGCTCCCACAGCTCCATCGACCTGGCCAGGTGGATCAGCGCGATGAGGCTGAGGCGTTCGGCGTTGAGCCAGTCGCTGGCCTGGGCCTGGCCTTCCGCGTCGCCGACGCGTCCCGTGCGGCCCCAGTCCTGCGGCCATCTGGCCTGGGCGGCGGCCTCCGCGCGGCGGCGGTAGCCGTAGAGGACGCGCTCGATGGCGGCGTCGCGTTTGTCGTCCTCCATCTCGGCGGCGAACAGGCGCACCAGGTCGTGCAGGCGGTAGCGCATGGCGCCGGTCTGGTCGGTGCCCGAGCTCTCGGCCAGCTGCACGTCGATCAGCGCCTCCAACTGGTCGGCGCCGTCGAGCACGGAGATGTCGAGCAGCTCGCCCGCGACCCAGCCAGGCACGTCGGGAGAGGTGAGCGAGGACAGCAGGCGCAGCAGCCTGCGCTGGATTCCCGTGCAGTCGTCGTAGCTGAGCTGGACGGAGGCGCGGACGCTCTTGTCGATCGTGCGGGCCAGCTCCAGCTGGTCCAGGCGGCGGCGCTCGTCGGCGAGGCGGTCGGCGAGCTCGCGCAGGGACCAGCTCGACCTGGTGGCCAGCCGGCCGCCGCAGATGTTGATCGCCAGTGGCAGATAGTCGCAGATCCTGACGATCTCCTTGGCGGAGGCCAGGTCCTCGACGATCCGCTCGCCGCCGGCCAGCCGGGCCAGCAGTTCCACGCCCTGTGCTTCGCTGAAGACGCTGAGCTGGGTGTCGTAGGCGTTCATCAGGAACAGCGGCTGGCGGGAGGTCACCACGACCGCACAGCCCGGCTCGGCGGGGATGAGGACCTTGACCTGCTCGGCGTCGTCGACGTTGTCGAGGCCGATGAGGATCCTGCGGCCCTTGGTCCAGGTCAGCCAGAGCTTGCGCAGCTCCTCCACCCCGCCGGGGTCGGTGGTGAGGCGGACGCCGAGCGCGCGCAGGAATCCGATGAGGACCTCGTCAGGCCGGATGCCGCGCAGGTTGGCGTAGAGGCGGCCGTCGGGGAACCAGTCGGCGATCTCCTGCCCGAACCTGGCCATGAGCGCCGACTTGCCGACGCCGCCCCTGCCGTACACGGAGACGACCAGCGGCGGCGGCGCGACCTCGCTCGTCCTGCGCCGGGTGGTGAAGACCTTGCGCAGCTCGGCCAGTGCCTCCGAGCGTCCTGTGAAGTGCTCGGGCGCCGGCGGCCACTGGTCGGGCGGCCGCCACGAGGGGTCCTCGGGGAGGGCTTTCGGCTCGTTGGTCCTGCTGGTGGCGGTCGTGGCCCAGGTGGTCACGCCCACGAGCAGCGCCGCGAGCGCGGTCACGCCGATCTTGGCGATGGGCGGGATCTCCCACTCCAGCGAGGCGGCCAGGATGCTGGCCGCACCCGCGGCCGCACCCGCCGCGACCGGCGCCACCCAGGTTCGTTTCCTGCGCCGGGGCTTGGGCGCCTCGTCCGGCAGTCGCAACACGCACCCCCTTCGGAGGTGATTCAAGCCGATCTAGTACGGCCCGCGCCACCCCCTGACCGCGCGGCCGGCGACGCGGGTCTCGACGACGTCTTCACCACGCCCCTGAGCGAAGGCGTCCTCCCCAAGTAGCGGATGCCGGACGGCCAGGCCGACCCGCGTACCGTCTACGCGCTCCTGCACGCCGAACTGCTCCTGGACGGCGACTCCGCGCAGAACCTCGCCACCTTCTGCACCACGTGGACCGAGTTCGAGGTCCACCGGCTCATGAACGAGTGCCTCGACAAGAACATGGTCGACAAGGACGAGTACCCGCAGACCGCTACGGCCTTGCTTGCGCCCCGCATGCGGCTCAGCAAGCCGAAGTCACTTCGGCACCGTGCCGCATGCCGTTGTCTGCGCTGCGCGGCGTACCGGGTTCGGCGGCGGGACGGAGACGAGGTGCCGCGGCGAGAGCCTGACCCACCTGGGCCACCAGCAGGGTCATCTCATAGGCGACCAGGCCGATGTCGGCCTCGCGAGAGGACACCATCGCGAGGCACGCACCCTGTCCCGCCGCGGTCACGATAAGGAAACGCGAGTTCAGCTCCACGACCGTCTGCCGGACCTGACCGCCGCCGATATGCACACCCACCCCAGCGGCCAGGCTCTGCAATCCTGCGGCCATCGCCGCCAGACGCTCCCCGTCAGCCGTGTCCAGTCCCTTCGATGAGGCCATCAGCAGGCCATCACGGGACAGCACGATCCCGTGCTCCGTCTCCGGCACCCGGCTCACAAGGTCATCAAGAAGCCAATTCAGATCCGACAAAGCTGTCCCTCGCACATTCCCTAGACCAGCGGGTGAATCACTCCAGGAGGCAGGCTAGGTGGCTTCTGGGCCGGCCACGGCGATCCACTGCCGCCGAGGATGACGATCTTCACTCCCGGAGTGAAGATCTTTCACCTCGCGCGGTGCTGTACGGCTGCACGGAGACCACGGACCTCGACGTCCACTTCCGGATCACCGACAGCACCGTCGAGTCCGCGGGCCTCATCGTGGGCATCGAGATCGGCTTCGGCCAGAGCCTCGACAAGCTCGCGGCGACCCTCGCCGCGGATTCCTCCAGCACCGACGACACCGCGACGACGGCGCTGCCCGCCGCGGACGTCGTCGCCGACCTCAAGGCCACCGGCGAGGGCGACATCCTCGTTGGACGCTCACCCATCAGGAGACCGGCGAGCTGGGCGAGATCGCCATGGGCTACGACCGAGTCCGCTGAGCCGGCCGTTCGGCCTGGGCCCGGCAGACAGCTCGCCTGGCACGTCGCCCTTTCGACTCACGCAACTACGGCGATGGGGTACGGCCGAAGCCGTACCCCGGGTGTGCCGGCTAGAGCCCGACCACCTGGCAGGTGGCGGTCACGGTCTTGGACGGGTCCGACTCGGAGGTGGCGGTCAGCGTCACCTTGGCCAGGTGGCTGCCGCCCTCGGCGCGCAGGGCGTTGACGGTGACGTTCTCGTGCTTGCCGTTGCCGACGGAGGCCAGGGCGTTGGGCAGCTGGGTGCTCCAGCCGCGGCCCGAGACCGACGCGGTGAGGCGGTAGACGTCGCCGCCGAGGTAGGCGGAGACGTCCTCGGGGTGAGCGGTCGTCGTGGCGCGCGTGCTGCCGGTGTTGAACAGCGGGAACTTGCAGGTGGAGACGCCCTTGCCGGTCGGGATCCCGGCGGCGGGCAGCACCTTGACGCCCCGCTTGTGCGGGCCCGAGCCGTCGAGGGAGCGGACGGCGACGGTGTAGGACAGCAGGCCCTTGCCGTCACGCTGCACGTCGGTGATGTAGAAGTGCAGGCGGTTGGCCTCGTCGACGTACTCGTACTCGCTGCCGGAGTCGGTGCCGGCGTGGAAGAGGGCGTCGGACAGCTGGCGGTAGTCGCCGATGGTGATCGGGACCGCGGTGCCGTCGGGCAGGACGTAGTCGGTCATCTTGATGTCCTGCGGGTTGGCGTCGATCACCCACTCGAACGGGGCCCTGTCCTGGTTCTTGGTCTTGGCCAGGAGCACGCCCGAGTCGGGGGTGAAGGAGTCGGTGCCCATCCGGTCGACGACCTCGACGGTGTAGTTCTCGTAGCCGCCGCCGTCGCACAGCGGGTCGCTCTGCCACTGGCAGGCGGGCGACTTGTCGCCGGAGTCGAACTGGATGTTGAGGCCCATGAGCCCGTCCGGTCCCGGCTGGACGGCGCGGGCGGTGACCTTGGCGGTGACCAGGCCGGACTCGTCGAGCGCGTCGCGCGACAGGCGCAGCACGTTCTGCTCGTCGACCATGTTCAGCTTGATCTTGTTGCGCAGCATGTGCTGGGCGCCCATCGAGCCGCCCGAGGTGGGCGGGATCAGCCAGCGGCTGTGCGGGCCGCCTGGGCCGTTGAAGCTGCCTCTGCTGAGCATCTCCCACACGCCGGTGTAGGCCCGGCGGACGGGGTTGGCGTAGGGGTTGTTGTAGTTGTCGAGCACGCCGAGGATGTGGCTCAGCTCGTGCGCGTAGACGGACATGCCCGAGCTCTCGGCCTGCACGGAGTTGACGCCGATCTCGGCGTTGGGCCAGAAGTTGGAGCCCGCCTGCCACGAGGTCCAGTCGACGTAGCGGGTCTTGACCCAGTTGGGCAGGCTGGGGTCCTCAGGGCCCCACTCGTCGGTCACGGCCTCCTTGTTCGGGAACTTCATCATCCCGAACTCCTGCCAGGTGGCCGACTCGTCCTGACCGGCGCTGAGGTAGAAGATGAAGTCGAACTTCTTGGCCTCCTCCTCGCCGATGGCGCCCACCCACAGCGCCTTGCCCTCGGTGCGCAGGTTCTTGTTGCACGTGTCGCCCGCGGGGCAGCCGGTGCCGCCCTGGAACTCCATGGCGTACTCGTGGTCCTTGCCCGACAGCGTGTAGGGGCCGAACCCGGTCAGGTCCACGCCGTAGCGCCCGCCGGAGTCCTCCATCCAGTACTCATGGATGGTGTGGCCGCGGTTGAGCGTGTTCGGGGTGTTGAGGAAGTCCTGGTAGAACTTGGCGACCTGGTCGCGGGGCACGTCGTGGGCCTCGGCGCTGGGGTTCCTGTAGATCGTCGAACCCTTGGGCTGGGTGGCCACGAACGGCTGGTTGGGGTAGTCGAGCAGCACCAGGGCGCCCTTGAAGGTGCGGGTGGAGCCCTTGGCGCCGGGGTCGGCCCAGTTCGTGTCCGGGATCTTCTTGTAGTCCGCCCACGTCATGTGGTCGGGGTTCTTCCAGTTCTGCGGGTCGATCGGCGCGATCGAGGGGGTGGGACGGCTGCGCAGGTTCTGCTCGGCCGCGGGCTCGTCGCGCTGCCACGGCTGCGTCTGGGGCCAGTGGTCCTGGCGCCAGGGAATCTCGGGGTCCGCGGGGGGATCGGCGGAAGCGGGGGTGGCCGCGAGGCCTAAGGGGGCCAGGACGAGGGCTGCCAGCAGGCCTTTCAGCAGCTTCTTCGGGAGGTTCACGAACTAGGACCGTATAGACGGTCTTGACGGAGATCACCGATCAGTTGTAGGGAAGAGGCCACCTCCTATTTCCGACAAATGCTGAAAAGGCCAGGTAGTGCTGCAGCGCAGCGTGGACGACTTAGCCATCCGCCTCGGGCGGCCCCTGTTGCTGGAGGACCACCTCCAGCGGGTCATCGCCTACTCCGAGCAGGACGGCGCAATGGACGACATCAGGCGCGACTCGATCCTGCGCCGCCACACCACCCCCGAGGTGCGCGGGTTCCTGCACGCCGCAGGCATCCTGGAGGCCACGGGTCCGCTGCGCACGCCCGGCGCCCCGGCGCTCGGCCTGCTGCCGCGGGTCTGCGTTCCCGTACGGCACGACGGCGCCCTGATGGGCTTCCTGTGGTTCATCGACAGCGCCCCCGCCATGTCGGCCGCCGAGATCGACGAGGCCGTGGTGGCCGCGGGCACGCTGGCGCTGGCCCTCTTCCACGAGAGCCTGGCCACCGGCCTCGCCTCACACCGCGAACTGGAGGCCGTCACCGGCGTCCTGTCCGGTGACCAGGACGCCGCCCGCTCCCTCATCGAGGCCGGCTTCCCCCAGGCGCTGCCGGTCACCGCCCTGGTGGCCACGCCGCTGGCCGCGGAGCCCTCCGAGCGGGCGCGGCTGGCGCTGGAGCAGGGCATGCTCACCGTACGGCGCCGCCTCGGCGGTCTGCACCTGGTGCGCTACGACCACGCCACGCTCCTGACCACGGCCACGCCGCCCGCGGAGGAGGTGCACGCCGCGATGGCGCTGCCCGTGGTGGTCGGCATCGGCCGCCCGCGCCCGACGCTGGCCGAGGCGGGCGAGTCCTACACGGAGGCGCTGCACGCGGCGCGGGTGGCGGTCAAGGTGCGCGGGCTCGGCCGGTCGGTGGAGTGGACGAGGCTCGGCGTCTACCGGATGCTGACGCACGTGCCGCAGGCGGACCTGCATCCAGGGCTCGAACGGCTGCTCGCCGACGACCAGCATCTGCCCCTGCTGGAGACGCTGGAGACCTACCTCGACCTGGCGGGAAGCGCGGTGGCCACGTCGAAGCGGCTACGGCTGCACCGGACGTCGCTGTACTACCGGTTGCAGCGGGTGGAGGAACTGGCGCAGACGGACCTGAAGGACGGAGGGGAACGGCTCAGCCTGCACCTCAGCCTGAAACTCGCCCGCCTGTCCGGCCGCTACCACCCCCGCACCTGACCCGCGCGAGGACGCGGGACAGGGGCGGCCTGGCGGCCCCGAGCGGAATCGGGGGCGAGCGTGAACGCCCTGCCCACGGGTATCGCCAGCACCGTGAAACCCAGCGTGTGCGATTGATTTGCCAGCAGTCGTGCCTTTTAATCACACAATGGGAGCGTTGACGCAGGGGTTCGGCTCGCGCGCCCCCGCGCCCGTCGTGCTCCACTCCGCTCCCCTCGTCCTGCCCGTCTCCGCCCCGCCCATCCGCGACGGGGCCGTCGCGATCAGGGGCGAGCGCGTGCTCCAGGTCGGGTCCAGAGCCGATCTGCTGACCTACTTCCCCGTCGACGACGAGATCCGCTGGTCCGGCCTGATCACCCCCGGGCTGGTGAACGCCTGCCGCACGGGACCGCTGGGTCCAGGCGTGACCAGCGCGGCCGATCTCGGCGAGCGTGACAGCCCCGGGGGCGTCACCTACCTGGAGGTCACCTGCGCGAGCGAGCAGGCGTGGGAGGACAGTGGGCGCGACGCGCTGATCACCGCCATCCGCGAGCATCCGGGTGCGGTGGGTGTGGCGGCGCACGCGACCGATCCGCTGGTGATGGAGGACCTGGCGGTGCTCGCGCGGACGTTCGGGCTGCGGCTCATGGCGGACCTCGGCCGCCACTCCCTCGCCGAACTGGATGAGACGGGCGTGCTCGGCCCGCACTGCCACGTCACGGGCGAGGGGCCGCTCGCTCCCGGCGAGCGCAAGCTGCTGCGGCTGCGCGGCACCACGCTGGCGGTGCTCGGCGGGGACGTCTCCGCGCTGGTGGAGGAGGGTACGGCGATCGCGTTCGGCGGCCCGCCGCTGGCGGTGGCGCGGGCCGTACGGGATGCCACGCGGATGCGCAGGCTGGAGCGGGTGCTCGTCGAGGCCGCGACGGTCGGCGGGGCTCGAGCCACGGGAAGGGCGGAGGGACCCGGCCGGGTCGGCACGCTCGCTCCGGGCAGCCGCGCCGACCTGGCCGTCTTCGACACGCGGGGCGGCCGTGACCCCTACGCGGCGCTGCTCGACCAGCCGCCATGCCTGGGCAGGGTGATCGGCGGCGTGCCCGTCCCGAACCCTGGGTGGCAGGCCGCCCCCCAGCCGGGGGCGGCCAGGGAACAGGCGGGGTAGCGCTCCTTCAGTCCCTGTCGACCTCGCTCAGCAGTTCCTTCAGCCGCTCCCGCTGCTCCTGCGAGAGCACGCCGAACAGGTCTCGAGCGACCTCTCTGCGGGCCTCGCGCGACCGCTCGTAGACCTCGGCACCGCGCGGGGTGATCACCACCAGCGTGGACCGCCGGTTGGCGGGATCGATCTCCCTGCGCACCAGCCCCGCCTCCTCCAGCGCGTCGACGACGGGCGTGAGCGAGCGCGGCACGATGCGCAGCGCCTCGGCGAGCCGGACCATCCTGAGCGGCCTGCCGGCCTCGATGAGCTCGCGCAGCGCCCGCGCCTGGCTGGGGCTGAGGCCGAGCGGCTCCAGGCGGTGCCGGTAGCCGTGCCTGGACAGGCGGCTGATCCTGTGCACGAGTTCCAGCAGCTCGGAGGCGGTGTCCACGATCAAAGAGCCTACCGGCGGAACAATAGTGAGTTAACCTCTGTTTGAGAGAACATCTGAAAGGAGTTCTATGACCGCAGAACCACGCGCGCCCATGCGGCGCATCATCCGGCTGTTCACCCCCTACCGCGGACGCCTGTCCACTGTTCTCGCCCTGATCGCGCTCTCCTCGCTGGTCTCCCTCGCCTCCCCGTTCCTCCTGCGCGAGGTCCTCGACGTCGCCATCCCTTCGCGGGACATGGCGCTGCTGAGCCTGCTGGCGCTCGGCATGGTCACCGTCGCGGTCGTCACCAGCGTGTTCGACGTGATGCAGACGTTCATCTCCACCACCGTCGGCCAGCGGGTCATGCACGACCTGCGCGCCGCCGTCTACGGCCACCTGCAGCGCATGTCGCTGGCCTTCTTCACCCGCACCCGCACGGGTGAGGTGCAGTCGCGGCTGGCCAACGACATCGGAGGGATGCAGCAGGTCGTCACCTCGACGGCGACCTCGATCGTCTCCAACCTCACCACCGTGGTGGCCAGCGTCATCGCGATGATCGTCCTCGACTGGCGGCTGACGGCGATCTCTCTGGCGCTGCTGCCGGTGTTCGTGTGGATCAGCCGCAAGGTCGGCCTCGAGCGCAAGCGCATCACGGCCGAGCGGCAGCGCAAGCTGGCCGCGATGTCGTCGATGGTGCAGGAGTCGCTGTCGGTCAGCGGCATCCTGCTCGGCAGGACCATGGGCCGCGCCCCCGAGCTGACCCGCAGGTTCACCGACGCCTCCGACGAGCTGGCCGAGCTGGGCGTGCGCTCGAGCATGGCCGGGCGGTGGCGGCAGTCGTCGATCCAGATCGTCATGGCCGCGATGCCCGCCATGATCTACTGGGCCGCCGGCATGACCTCGCTGGTGTCCATCGGCACGGTCGTCGCCTTCACCACGCTCCAGGCGGGCCTGTTCAGGCCCGCGGTCTCGCTCATGCGGACCGGCGTGGAGGTGCAGAGCTCGCTCGCGCTGTTCGGCCGCATCTTCGAGTACCTGGACCTGCCCGTCGACGTCACACCGGGCGCCCGCGAGCTGAGCGGGCCACGCGGCGAGGTCCGCTTCGAGCACGTCGACTTCTCCTACGGCGAGCGGCCGACCCTGTCCGGCGTCGACCTCGACATTCCCGCGGGCACCAGCCTTGCCGTCGTCGGCGAGACCGGCTCGGGCAAGACCACGCTCAGCTACCTGATCCCCCGCCTGTACGACGTCACGGGCGGCCGGGTCACGATCGACGGCGTGGACGTGCGCGAGCTGAGCTTCGAGTCGCTCGCCACGACCGTGGGCGTGGTCTCGCAGGAGACCTACCTCTTCCACGCCTCGATCGCCGACAACCTGCGCTTCGCCAAACCCGACGCGAGCGACGAGGAGCTGGTCGCCGCGGCCCGCGCGGCCAGGATCCACGATCACCTCGCCGCGCTGCCCGAGGGGTACGACACGGTGGTCGGCGAGCGGGGTTACCGGTTCTCCGGCGGCGAGAAGCAGCGCCTGGCGATCGCCCGCACGCTGCTGCGCGACCCGCCGGTGCTCGTCCTCGACGAGGCGACCAGCGCCCTGGACAACCAGACCGAGCGCGCCGTGCAGGAGGCGTTGGACGCGCTGGCCGACGGCCGCACCACGATCACCATCGCCCACCGGCTGTCGACCGTCCGCGACGCGGACCAGATCGTGGTCCTCGACGCAGGCATGGTCACCGAGCGCGGCACCCACGAGGAGCTCATGGCGCTGGACGGCCACTACGCGGCTCTCGTTCGCAGGGAAGAACCACTCATTTCCCTTTAAACGTGATATACGGCACAACCGGAAATCGCGACAGGTAAAGCGGCGTTCAACTCTCTCGGTACATTCCCAAGAGATGGTCTCCCCTTGCTCTTCGCTTCCCTCAAGCACCGTAATTACCGTCTATGGGCAGCCGCCGACCTGGTCTCCGTGACCGGCACCTGGATGCAGGTGCTGGGCGTCAACTGGCTCGTCCTGTCCGCCACCGGCTCGGCGACGAGCGTCGGGCTGAGCCTGGTCCTCCAGGCGCTGCCGACGCTGGCCTTCGGCCTGTGGGGCGGCGCGCTCGCCGACCGGCTGCGCGCCCGCCCCGTCGTCGTCGCCTCGCAGGTCGCGCAGGGCCTGCTCGCGGTCGCGCTCGCCGTCGTGGCCTTGTCGGGGGTCACCTCCGTCCTTCCCGTCTACGGTGTGGCGCTGGCAGGCGGCCTGGTCACCGCGCTCGGCGGCCCCGCGCTCGGCCGGTTCGGCGCGGAGGTCGTCCCGCCCGCCGACCTGCCCAACGCCATGGCCCTCGGCTCGGTGGTCAACTCGGCCGGCCGCATCCTCGGCATGAGCCTGGCGGGCGTGCTGATCCCGGTCACGGGGCCGGGCGGCCTGTTCGTGATCAACGCGCTGAGCTTCCTGGCCGTGATCGGCGCCATCGCCGCGATGCGCGCCGATGAGATGCACGAACTGGCCCAGGCCCCCGCGGGCGCGAACGGGATCCGCGAAGGCCTGCGGTACGTCCTGCGCACCCGGTGGCTGCTGGTGGTGCTGGCGCTCTCGCTGGTGCTGGGCAGCCTGGGCCGCAACTACCAGGTGACGATGGCCGCGATGGCGGCGGGACCTCTCGGCGCGGGCGCCTCCGGCTACGGCCTGCTGTCCACGGTCTTCGCCGTCGGCACGGTCCTCGGCGGCGTCTTCGCCGCGAGCCGGCCGCGGCTGACGATGCGCCTGCTGCTGGTCACGGCCTTCCTCAGCAGCGTGGCACAGGCGCTCAGCGGCCTGATGCCCGAGCTGTGGACGTTCGCCGCGCTGCTGCTGCCGATCGCCGCGGGCGCGGTCGTCATCGACACCACGGTCGGCGCGCGGGTCCAGCTCGGCAGCCCCGACGAGTTGCGCGGCCGGGTGATCTCGGTACTGGGCCTGGTGAGCGCCGCGTCGGGCGCGCTGGGCGGGCCGCTGCTCGGCTGGCTGAGCGACGCCATGACTCCCCAGCTCGCCCTGCAGATCGGCGGTGTGGGCACCACGGCCGCCACACTGCTCGCCGCGCTCGCGCTGGCCAGGATCACAGGTGTCAGAATCCTTCGTCCGAGGACCGCGTAAGGTCAGATCCGTGCAAAACACCCGCTATGCCCGATCCGGGATGGTGTGCAGCGTCGACCATCTCGCCTCCGCCGCCGGCCTGACCATGCTCGACCGCGGCGGCTCGGCCGCCGACGCCGCCGTCGCCACCAACGCGGTCCTCACCGTCACCGCGCCCCACATGTGCGGCCTCGGCGGCGATCTGTTCGCCCTCGTCCACGACGGCTCCGTCAGCGCGCTCAACGCCTCGGGCCGCGCGGGCTCGGGCGCCGACCCCGGCAGGCTCCGCGCCGAGGGCCACACCCGCATGCCGCACCACCACGACATCAGGTCGGTACCGGTGCCCGGGTGCGTGGACGGCTGGATCGCGCTCCACTCCCGCTACGGCAAGCTGCCCATGAGCACCGTGCTCGCCCCCGCGATCGCGCTGGCCGCCGACGGCTTCCCCGTCTCGCCGCTGCTGGCCCCCAACACCTCGATGGTCGGCCACCCCGACTTCGCCGGCGGCTTCACCCCCGGGCAGCTCATGACCAGGCCGGGCGTGGCCCGCACGCTCGAGGCGATCGCCGCCTCCGGCAGGGACGGCTTCTACCAGGGCGAGTTCGGTCACGGCCTGCTGGAGCTGGGCGGGGGCGAGTACACGGCCGACGACCTGGCCGAGCCGCTGGCCGACTGGGTGGAGCCGCTGCGCGTGTCGGCCTTCGGCCACGACGTGTGGTCGATGCCGCCCAACTCCCAGGGCTACCTGCTGCTGCTCTCGCTCGGCATCGTCGAAGGCCTCGCCCTGCCCGCCGCGCCCGAGCATCCGCTGTGGGCCCACCTGCTGGGCGAGGCGGCCAGGATCGCGGGCCACGACCGGCTCGCCGTGCTGCACGAGCACGCCACCGACCTGGTGTCGGCCGCCGAGATCGAGCGGCGGCGCGCGCTGGTCGACCCCGCCACCCGCCTGAAGGTGCGCGGGCTGACCGCCGAGGGTGACACGACCTACCTGTGCGCGGTGGACGGCGACGGCATGGGGGTCTCCCTCATCCAGTCGAACGCCTCGGGCTTCGGCAGCCTGATCGTCGAGCCGAGCACCGGGATCAACCTGCACAACCGCGGCATCGGCTTCTCGCTGACCCCGGGACATCCCGCCGAGTACGGCCCCGGCCGCCGTCCCCCGCACACGCTCACCCCCGCGCTCATCACCAGGCCGGACGGCTCCCTGCGATCGGTCGTGGGCACGATGGGCGGCGACGCCCAGCCGCAGATCCTGCTGCAGGTCATCACGAGGCTGCTGAAGCACGGCCAGACGCCCGGCGAGGCGATCGGCGCGCCCCGCTGGCGGCTGGCCACCGGCGGCACCGGGTTCGACACGTGGGAGTCTCCCGACGAGACCGTCGTCGAACTGGAGGAGGGCGCGGGCTGGGCCGACGGGCTCGCGGCGCTCGGTCACCCGGTGGCGGGCCGGCCGTACGGGACCGGTTTCGGGCACGCGCACCTGATCGACGTGCTGCCGGGCGGGGTCCTCGCGGGAGCCGCCGACCCGAGGTCGCTGATCGGCGCGGCGATCGGCCGCTGACCGCCGGAGGGTTCCGGTCGTGATGGCGGGTAGGCAGTGACTATGACCGAAACACCACCGGACCGCTACGGACTCAGCGACGAGCAGGAGATAGAGGTCGAGGGCTGGACGGAGGACCTCGGCATCGACCACGTCATCGAGGAGGACGACCCTGGGCACCAGGACACCGCGGCCGAACGGCTCTGGCGCGAGGCGCCCGACAGGGTCAGGACGCCCCGCGAGGAGCACCGGCTGGTGGCGCCCGACGAGGGGCTGGGCGCCGATGTCGAGAGCGAGGAGATCGGTGAGGACGTGGGGGCCGACTCGGGTGACCTGTCCGCGGAGGAGCGGGCGGTCCGCGTCGACCCCGAGAGCCTCTAGTCCGTTCCGAGGCGCCGCAGGGCGGGGAGCACGCCGTACAGGTCGTCGATGACGACGTCGGCGGCCGATGCCTCCACCCTGTCGGCGTGGAGGTAACCCCAGGGCCCCCTGCGAAGGAGCGCGGTCCGCATGCCCGCCCTGCCCGCGGGCAGCACGTCGTTGTCGAGCCGGTCGCCGACGTACAGGATCTCCTCCGGACGCATGCCCGCCACGGCGGCGACCTTCGCGAAGAACTCGGGGGCGGGCTTGGCCACGCCCCAGCCTTCCGAGGTGTGGATGGAGTCGGCGGGCAGGTCCATGGCCAGCAGCGCGTCGTACGCCCTGGCGGGCTGGTTGCCCGCGATGATCACCTGGACCCCCGCCTCGCGCAGGCCCCGCAGGGCCGGGCGGACGTCGGGGTAGAGGTCGTCGGCGTCGAAGTGGTTGCGCAGACCGTCGGGCTCGTCCTTCTCCCATGCGGCGATCTCGGCCTCGATGTCGAGACCGGGGCGCAGGATCTCGAAGGCGTCGCGGTGCGAGCGCTCCAGGGCGGCGGTGCCGCCGAGCACGCCCATGAAGGCGAACCTCGACACGCCCAGCCTGTCGGCCCAGCGCGACCAGATGCGCGTCTCGTCGATCAGCGTCTCGCCGACGTCGAACACCGCTGCCTTGACCACCGTCTGACCTCCTTCGTCCGGCCCAACTCTACGGACTCCCCTCCGGTCCGCCCGCCCCGGCCTCGGCGGGACCGGGCACCCGCCGGTCAGGGACGGGCGCGGGACGAAGTCGCCCGGAAAGGAGTCGCCCGGAAAGGAGTCGCTCAGGACCACGCCGCTCGGGACCGGGCCGCTCGGGACCGGGCCGCTCGGGACCGGGCCGCTCGGGACCGGGCCGCTCGGGACCGGGCCGCTCGGGACCGGGCCGCCCTCGAGGGTCAGCCCGACGTGGGGGCGGGCCTGCGGCCGGCGGCGGTCAGCCGGACGATCGCCGGGATCGGGAACAGCAGCAGGTAGAGGTTCGGGATCCACCAGGCAGGCGCGAAGTCCCCTCGCAGCGTCCAGAACGCGATCGCCATCAGCCCCGAGGCCATCGTCAGCACCAGCGACACCAGCATCAGCGGCTCGCCTCGCGTCCCGCCGCCGCGCAGCAGCCACAGGCTCGTCAGGCCCGTCGCGCTGGCCAGCAGGTCGATCCAGAGGAACGACCAGTTCCAGTCCACCATCAGCGGGTTGGTGTAGTCGGCGAACGCCCAGGCGGCGGGGATCAGCCCCATCCCCGTCACGGAGAAGTACAGGACGAACCCGACGTCCGTCACCAGCATGAGGGTCTTAGTCGTTCTCAGCACGGTCGATCAGCTCCAGGAGGTAGCGGCGGGTGCTCTCGTGCAGTCCGGGCTCGGGTTCGCCGAGGCCCAGCAGCCTGACCGCCCACCAGCCGTCCACGGCCAGCCGTACGGCGGTCGCCACGGCGGGGTCGATGCCGTCGTCGGTCAGCCGCGCCTGCCAGGCCGCGAACCGCTCGCGCAGCGGCGTGAGCCCCGCCGGATCGACGAGGATCGCGGCCAGCAGCGCCGCCGTCACCCTGTCCGCGGGAGCGTCGGTGCGGGTCTTGGGGATGGTGGCCTCGACGTAGGCGCGCAGGAAGTCTCCCGGCCCGCTGCCCGCGGCGGACAGCGCGGCGTCGAAGGCCGCGGTGAGCCGGTCGACCATGGCGGCCACCATGGCCTGCTTGGTCGGGAAGTGGTAGAACAGCCCGCCCTTCGACACTCCCGCGCGCTGCGCCACGGCTTCCAGCGTCAGCGACTCGGCCCCGTCGGTGAGCAGCACCTCGGCGGCGGCGTCGAGCAGCCGCTCTCTCGAACTCGGTCTCGGCACGATTCCAAACTATACCGGCCAGCCGGTGAACTATGAAAGGTGATCGACACGCTCGATCATGGTGAGTCCCCCCGACCCCGGGAGGACCCGCGTGTCACGCTTACGGGCGACCCTCATCGCGCTGACCCTCGTGGCGACCACCGCGCCACCCGCCCAGGCCGCCGCCCCCGCGACCGCCCCGGCCATCACCATCGACGGCGACCGTTCACAACCCGTCTTCTCCTACGCCGACGCCGTCCGCGAGCACGTCTACGTCGAGTCCCCGATCGACAGCGACGCCGATGGCCGCCTCGACAGGGTGCGAGTGGACATCATCCGCCCCAAGGAGTCAGGCCCCTCGCTCAAGGTCCCGGTGATCATCGACGAGAGCCCGTACTACGACAACTCGGGCCGCGGCAACGAGGCCGAGCGCAAGGTCTACGACGCCTCCGGCAACCCGGTGAAGTTCCCGCTGTTCTACGACAACTACTTCGTCCCGAGGGGCTACGCGGTCCTCAACGTGGACATGCTCGGCACCACCAAGTCGGACGGCTGCCCCGACACCGGCGGGCAGGCCGACGTCCTCGGCGGCAAGGCCGTCATCGACTGGCTGAACGGCAGGGCGAAGGCCTACCGCGCCGACGGCTCTCCCGCCGAGGCCACGTGGGCCACGGGCAAGGCCGCCATGATCGGCAAGTCGTACGACGGCACGCTGGCCAACGCCGTGGCGGCCACCGGCGTCGAGGGTCTGGAGACGATCGTCCCGATCTCGGCGATCAGCTCCTGGTACCGCTACCAGCGCTCCAACGGCGTCGTCTACAACTACGACTACGCCTCGTGGCTGGCCAACGTCGTCGACACCGACCCCGACGCCAGGTGCGCCGCCGTACGGGCGAGGATGGACGCGGAGGACGGCGACGACACGGGGAACTACAACCCGTTCTGGCGGCTGCGCGACTACGAGAAGGACGTCGCCAACGTGAAGGCCAGCGTGTTCGCGGTCCACACGGTGAACGACCTGAACGTCAAGCCGGACAACTTCTCGGCCTGGTGGCAGGCCCTCGGCCGTCGGGGCGTGCCGCGCAAGATCTGGGTGGGCCAGTACCAGCACGTCGACCCGTTCGACTTCGAGGGCAGGCGCGACGTGTGGGTGGACACCCTGCACAGGTGGTTCGACCACTGGCTTCTTGGCGTGCGCAACGGGATCACCCGCGAGCCCGTCGCGGACGTGCAGGTGGGCCCCACACAGTGGATCACCGAGCGGGACTGGCCCGCACGCGGCGCGCTGCGGATGCCGCTGCGCCCCGCCGCCGACGGCAGGCTCGGGCTGCTGCCCGCGCGCAGGGGGACGACGGCGGCCTTCGCCGACGTGCGGATGCCGGAGACCGAGATGGTGGCCGACGTCGGCACCGCCAAGCCGGGCCGGGTCGCGTTCACCACCGGCGCGCTCCCGCGCGACCTGCGGCTGTCCGGCACGCCGGTGGTCGACCTGCGGGTGGCGCTGGACCGGCCGACCGCGAACCTCACCGCTCTGCTCGTCGACTTCGGCGACGCCACCCGCGTCGACTGGCGGCGCGGGCAGGGCATCCGCACGCTGACCGAGGAGGACTGCCACGGCGACTCGAGCGCGCAGGACGACGGCTGCTACCGGAAGGTGGCCACCAACCTGGCCACGCGCCCGCTGGAGATCGTCGCCCGCGGCTGGATCGACGTGCAGAACCGCGACTCGCTGTCCTCGCCCAGCCCGCTGCCCGCCGGCGAGTACGGCAGGGTCGCGTGGGACACGCTGCCGCAGGACTACGTCTTCAGGAAGGGCCACCGCCTCGGCCTGGTGCTTGCGGGCACCGACGCCACCTACAGCGGTGAGACGGCCACGGGCGCGACCGTGACCGTCGACCTGGCCGGCAGCAAGGTCACCGTGCCCTTCGTGCTCAGCGCGCCGCTGACCGAAGTGCCGGCCGACGCGACGAGGTGGTACGGCCCGCAGGAGGTCGAGCTGCCCACGCCGGAGAACGCGTTCTACTGACCGGAAGGGGACCGCGCCGCCGTGTCGAGCCTCACGGCGGCGCTCAGTCCCACCAGAAGGACCACGAGTACTGCCCGATGATCTGCTCGGCGTAGCCGTAGAGGTCGCCGGCGCCCTGCACGACGTTGTCGGGGCAGAACGCCCAGTGCTCGGCTGCGACGTGGACCGCGTGCTCGGGAGTGACAGGGGGCGCGGCCACGCTCAGCTCCAGCGTGTTGAACCCCATCGCGACGACGCGGGCGCCGAAGCGCTCCTCCCAGCTGCGCACCACGGCGGCCAGCGGGACCATCCACTCGTTGTGGTGCAGGGCGCCCTGCCAGCCCATCACGACGAGCGTGTCGGCGCCCCTGCGGGCGGCGGCCAGGCCGAGCGGCATACCCCGACCGGCCAGCACCCCCGCATACCAGTCGGCCACCAGCCCTGGGTCGCCGCGCAACTGGCCCGGGTCGGCCAGGCCGGGACAGATCGGCCCGAACGGCTCGATCTCCGCGAGCGACTCGACGGGCACCTGGGACACCCAGTCCTGCCACACCTCGGTCATGAACCCGGCCGCGGTGAAGGTGTCGACGAGGTCGGGTGAGTCGGGCGCCACCTGCGCCGACGACCACGGCTGCGCCGTCTCGTCGAGCAGCACGGGCCACAGCCCCGAATGCGGGTGCTCGGCCCGCATCGCCGCCCACAGCCCTTCGGGCGCGGGCTCGTCGCTCATCCAGAAGGCCGGACGCCTGGCCGTCCCGTCCGGCCACACGACCTCGCCCGCGGGCAGCCCGAAGGAGAGCGACCGCCCGCGGCCACCGTCTTCGAACAGCCGGCAAAGACTCGCCGGTAGCTGGTGCGTTTTCATGTCTCGGACGATGGTAATGCCCCGGGACTTTCGTCCTGATGAACACGGGATCGATGAATCTTCGGCTGATGCGGGCGATCCGCGACCCTGGAGGGGTGAGGATCCTGCTCGCTCCCGCGTTCCCGCTGGTGGGGCGCGCGGCCGTTCCCGGCCGGATGGCTGGATACTGGACGGGCGCCGCCGGGCCCGGCGTTTCGGCGAGCACCGTCCGGCGGTACTGGAGGTGAGGATGCGCCCTTTCTACGTCTGGGTGGCGGTGGCCTACTTCCCGGCGTACGAGCTGGCCCGCGCGCCGACGTGGGGCGGTGCGCTGGGCCTCGCCGTCGTGGTCGCGGCCTACCTGCTGTCGATCAGGCTGGCGTCGTGGCCGTTGCTGGTCCTTCTGGCCGTGGCGGCGCTCTCGACGGGCCTGGCCTACGGCGGCAAGTGGCTCTACCTGCTGCCGCTCGTGTCGATCGCGTGCGGGATCGTGGTGCGGGGGCGGGCGCTGCCGTACGCGCTGGCCGCCATCACGGTCGCCTCGATGCTGGTGACGCTGCGGGCGGGCGGCGGCGAGGACGGGGTCGCGGCCGTAGCGTGGGGCACGTTCATAGCGGGCGTCGTCGTGCACCTCACCATGAGGCTGTCGGAGGCCAGGGAGGAACTGGCCAGGGCCGCGGTCTCGCGGGAGCGCGAGCGCTTCTCCCGCGACCTGCACGACCTGCTGGGACACACGCTGTCGCTCGTGGTGGTCAAGGCCGAGGCGGTGCGCAGGCTGGCCCCGCGCGACGCGGGCGCCGCAGCGGCGCAGGCCGCCGACATCGAGGAGATCGGGCGCAGGGCGCTGAGCGAGGTCCGCGCGGCCGTGGCGGGGTACAGGGGGCGCGGCATGGCCGACGAGCTGGCGGCCGCCCGCCTGGCGCTGGAGGAGGCGGGCGTGCGAGCCGAGGTCGCGCCGTCGGAGGTACGGCCGCCGCCCGACGCGGACGTGCTGCTCGGCTGGGCGGTCAGGGAAGGGGTGACGAACGTCATCAGGCACGCGAGGGCGACGAGGTGCGTCATCTCGGTGAGGGACGAGGGTGACAGGGTGGTACTGGAGATCGTGAACGACGGGGCGGGCGCCTCGTTCGTCCGCGGCAACGGGCTGAAGGGGCTGGCCGAGCGGGGCGCCGAGGTCGACGCGGCCGCCGAGGGCGGCAGGTTCACGCTCAGGGTGGCGGTCCCGGCGTGATCAGGGTGTTGATCGCCGAGGACCAGGGCATGATGCGCGACGCGCTCGCCCTGCTGCTGGGCATGGAGGACGACCTGGAGGTGGTCGCCCAGGTCGCCGACGGCGACGAGATCGTCGCCTCCGCGACGGCGGTGCGGCCCGACGTGGCGCTGCTCGACATCGAGCTGCCGGGGCGCAGCGGCCTCGACGCCGCCGCCGACCTGCACAGGGCGGGGATCGTGGTGCTGATCCTGACGACGTTCGGCAGGCCGGGCTACCTGCGCAGAGCCATGGAGGCGGGCGCGGCGGGGTTCCTGGTGAAGGACGCGCCCGTCGAGGAGCTGGCCGGGGCGATCAGGAGAGCCGTGGCCGGCGAGCGGGTCGTCGATCCCGCGCTCGCCGCCGCGGCCCTGCACGCGGGTCACAACCCCCTCACCGACAGGGAGCGCGAGGTGCTGTCGGCCGCGCTCGACGGGTCCACGATCGCCGACCTGGCCGTCAGGCTGCACCTGTCGGAGAGCACGGTGCGCAACCACCTGTCGTCGGCCATCGGCAAGACGCACACCAGGAACAGGATCGAGGCGGCGAGGCTGGCCCGGCACAATGGATGGTTGTGACCTCCTCCTACGACGCTGTTCTCAGCGACCTCGACGGCGTCCTGCGCCAGTTCGACCACGCCGCGCAGGCCGACATCGAGGCCCGCTACGGCCTGCCGCTGATGAAGACGGCCTTCGCACCCGAGCGCATCCTGCCGGCCACGCTCGGCCGGATCACCGAGGCGCAGTGGGTCGAGTCGATCGCCGAGGCTCTCGGCGGCGACGAGCGGGCCAGGCAGGCCGCGGCCGAGTTCGCGCAGGTGCCGTTCTGGGTGGACGAGAAGGTCAGGGCCCTGCTGGCGAAGGCGCAGGAGCGGGTGCCCGTGGTCCTGCTGACCAACGCCATGGACACCTTGGAGGCGCACCTCGACCTGCTCGGCCTGACCCACTTCGCCGACGCCGTGGTCAGCAGCGCCAGGGTCGGCCTGGCCAAGCCCGACCGGCGCATCTACGAGCTGGCCGCCGAGGTGGCGGGCGTCTCGCCCGAGCGCTGCCTGTTCGTCGACGACCGGCTGGAGAACGTCGAGGCCGCCCGCGCGCTCGGCATGATCGGCGTGCACTTCACGGCGGCGGCCGACCTGGCCGAGGCGCTCGGCCACTGAACCGGGCCGGCCACTGAACCAGGTCGGCCGCTGAACCAGGTCGGCCGCTGGGCCGAGCGACCGCTACGAACGGTCCTCGGTCCCGAAGCCGTCGAGCGACTCGCGCTCCTCGAGGGCGCGCAGTTCCTCGAACACCGAGATGTGGAGTCCCGCGGGCGCGTCGAATCGCGCGTTCAGCGACTGCCACGGCGTGACGGTGGGGGGCGCGACCTCGTCGGCACCGGCCGAGAGCAGCCGCTCGGTGGTGGCCCGGGCGTCGTCGACCTCGAACGCGACCCGGATCTTGGGCGCCACCTGGCGGCCCACCTCGACATCGTCGATCATCCGCTTCTGCGCGGGGTTCGCGATCTCCAGCGTGGCCCGCCCCGCGTCGAGGATCACCACACGGGCGCCGTCCCCGCCGGAGAAGGCGGCCTGCTCGGGCAGGCCCAGCGCGTCCCGGTAGAAGGCGAGGGCGGCCTCGTAGTCCTCCGCCTCGACGACCAGGCGGAGCTGGCGAACCGTCTGCGGGCCGTCGTTACCCGAGTCCTTGGACGGGGTCATGGGGTCTCCTCCTCAGCCTGGGCTGTGTGTGGGGGCATCGGTTGCGATCGGACGGCGCATGGCCGCCGGCTCAGCCGGCGGCCATGTCGAAGAAGTGCTTCTCCAGTTCGACGGCCCTGCGGAAGACGCTCAGCACCTCTTGCCTGCCGTCCTCCCCGAGGGCGGGGCCGAGCCGGTCGAGCTCGCCCCGAAGGAACGCCACCCACTGCCTGAACGCCGGCCCCTCGTGCAGTTCGATCCATTCCCTGTACACGAAATCGTCGGGGTACGGCTGGGCCGCGCGCGAGGCCCAGCCCAGGTAGGTCCACTCCGCCACGCACAGCACCGCCACGATCAGCGGGTAGTCCTGGCTGGTCCTGGCCTCGTCCATCAGTGTGCGGAAGTCCTCGGTGACCGGTTCGAGCACGGCCGGTCCCGCGTCCGCGCCGAGAGCCTCGAGCGCCCGGTGGAAGTAGGTCTTCTCCTCGGTGGTGGCGACCTGCCCGAGGAACTGCCCGTACGGCACGCGGGCGTCGAAGCTGTCGGCGCACGCCACCGCCGCGCCGAGCAGCGCGGTGAAGGTGTCGACGAACTGGAAGTCCTGGATGAGGTAGCGCCGCATGTCGTCGGCGGCCGCCTCGCCCGTGCTGATCGCCGCCGCGAACGGGTGGGTGACGACCTCGGTCCATGTGGGCTCGCACTGCGCGCGCAGCCACTCGCTGAAGTTTCCCTCGCTCACGAGCGCACTTTATCTCCATGATGTCGATCACGACCGCCGAGGTGACCGGAGCGCGGCGTGTCAAGACCTGGATGAGCGGCCTGCGCTGAACGGCGGGCGTCCGGTACGGCCCGCGCCGGCCGTACCGGACGGTCAACAGCGCCCCTCCCCGACCGCGCCCGCCGCGGGGGGACCGGCACCCCTGAGAGCCGGTGCGCGGGGGCGGTCTGCGGGACGGCGGAGGCGGTGCGTCAGTAGCCGTATCCCGAACCAGGGGTGGAGGCGGCGGGCGACGGGACGGGGTTCGACGTGGACGGCGTCGACGACGGCGCCGACTGGGGTGCGCGGGCGCCCGCGGGGCGGATCAGGCCGAGCAGGCCGTGCTGGGCGCCCTCGATCCCGGCGGCGAACCAGAGCGCGTTCTCGCCCCCGGTGGCGGCCGTGCCCGGCTCCAGGTCCCACAGGCCCGGCAGCACGATCGCGCGGCCGTTCCCGTCGCGCAGCGGGCCGAGATGGCGGCCGTTCCTGAAGGCGTGGATCCAGCCGTCGCCGAAGTTGCCGACCAGGATCGCGCCCGCGTACTGCCCGAAGCCGCGCGGCGCGACGGTCACGGCCCACGGGGCGTTGAGCGGGCCGCGGGCGGCCAGCCGCCCGGTGAAGCGGCCCGAGGCGTCGAAGCGGCTGACGAAGCCCTTGCCTCTGCCCGCGACGGACTTGCCGGTCTGGGCGTCGCGCAGCGCGTAGGAGACCCAGACCGAGCCGCGCGCCACCGAGACGTTGAACGGGGAGTACCCCTCGGGCAGGAACGGGTCGCGGAACTGGCGGTGGGCCAGCCGTACGCGACTGAAGTCGTCGTCGAAGACGTGGACGCGGCCGCCCGCGAAGTCGGCGGCCAGCAGGAACGCGCCCTCCTCCGTCTTCATCATGGCCAGGCCCTTGTAGTCGGCGCCGCGGGTGAAGGCGCCGATGACGGCGTTCTTGGGATCGGCTTCGGCGTTCCACCCGGTGATGGCGCCGCTGGGGCTGGAGAAGATGAACGTGGCCGGTTTTCCCTTCACGGTGAAGCCGTCGGTGGGGTTGAAGACCTGCCCGGTGGGAGCGCCACCCGGCACGTTGACCTCGGTGGCCTCCTTCTTGCCCGCGCCGGAGTAGACGGTGGCGACGCCGGTGCCGGTGGCCGAGACCCACAGGGTCTTGCCCATGGCCAGCCCCCACGGGTTGACCAGCTTGGGATCGGTGACCTGCGCCCTGCCCCTGATGTCGGACACCAGGTTGACGACGTCGAACCTGCTCCTGGTCTGACTCGAGACGAGACCGGCCGACGCCGGGGTGGTGGTGCCGAGGATCAGCGCCGCTGCGCAGAGTATGACGATGCGTGGCCGCATCCTGCCTCCTTGGTATGTGCGCTTGTGACGCGAGATACGTGGGAGGATTGCGGCGGGTTCATCACGACTTTTCGGGGGCAGGGTCAGGGACATGGACGTTCTCGGCATCGACATCGGCGGCTCCGGCATCAAGGGCGCCCCGGTGGACGTGAAGGAGGGCAGGCTGACCGCCGAGCGGCTGCGCATCCCGACGCCGCAGCCGGCCAAGCCCGAAGGCGTGGCCGAGGTGGTGTCGCAGATCGTCGAGCACTTCTCGTGGGACGGTCCCGTCGGCGTCACCTTCCCCGGCGTGGTCGTCAACGGCGTCGTGCGGACCGCGGCCAACGTGCACCACTCATGGGTGGGCGTCGACGCGAGCAAGCTGTTCGGCGGGGCGCGGGTGGTCAACGACGCCGACGCGGCGGGCATCGCCGAGATGGCCTACGGCGAGGGCCGCGACCGCGAGGGCGTCCTGCTCATGCTGACCTTCGGCACCGGCATCGGCAGCGCGCTGTTCACCGAAGGCAAGCTGGTGCCCAACACCGAGCTCGGCCACCTGGAGCTGCACGGGAAGGACGCCGAGCGCCGGGCCTCGGACAAGGCGCGCGAGGACCACGACCTGTCGTGGGAGAAGTGGGCCGAGCGCGTCGAGGACTACCTCAAGCACGTGGAGATGCTGTTCTCCCCCTCCCTGATCATTCTGGGCGGCGGGGTGAGCAAGAAGGCCGACAAGTTCCTGCCGCACGTGAAGATCGACACCCCCGTGGTGCCCGCCGCGCTGCAGAACGAGGCCGGCATCATCGGCGCCGCCCTGCTGGCCTCCTCCGGGTGAGCGGCCCCTCCCGGTAATTGGGATGCGGGCCAGGGAATGAGTCGGGCACGATGAGCGGTTGATCCGCATGCATATCCTGATAGCAGTATGGGAACGCCTTCCTTGATCTCCTCGCTCACCGATCTCCAGTCACGCCTGCCCTCGTTGATGCCGCGCGACCAGCGGCGACTTCGGCGCAGGCTCGACGGCGCGCGCCGCGTGCGCTCCCGCGAAGCGCAACAGAAGATCGCCGCGGAGATCCTCGCCGACGTCGAACGCGCCGAACAGCGCGTGACCCGCCGCCGCGAGGTGGTGCCCGCCGTCCGGTACCCGGAGAACCTCCCCGTCTCGCAGCGCAAGGACGACATCCTGGAGGCGATCCGCGACAACCAGGTCGTGATCATCGCCGGTGAGACGGGCTCCGGCAAGACCACCCAGATCCCGAAGATCTGCCTGGAGCTGGGCCGCGGGGTGCGCGGCGTCATCGGCCACACCCAGCCGCGCAGGATCGCCGCCCGCACGGTGGCCGAGCGCATCGCCGAGGAGCTCGACACCACGCTCGGCGACGTCGTCGGCTACAAGGTGCGTTTCACCGACAAGGCGAGCGACTCCACGCTGGTCAAGCTGATGACCGACGGCATCCTGCTGGCCGAGTTGCAGAACGACCGGCTGCTGGAACAGTACGACACGCTGATCATCGACGAGGCCCACGAGCGCAGCCTCAACATCGACTTCATCCTCGGCTATGTCAAGCAGCTGCTGCCCAGGCGACCCGACCTCAAGGTCATCATCACCAGCGCCACGATCGACCCCGAGCGCTTCTCCCGCCACTTCGACGACGCGCCGATCATCGAGGTGTCCGGGCGGACCTATCCGGTCGAGGTGCGCTACCGGCCGCTGTCCGAGGACGACGACCAGACGCAGGGCATCGTCGACGCCTGCAAGGAGCTGGTGGTCGAGGGGCAGGGCGACATCCTGGTGTTCCTGTCGGGCGAGCGGGAGATCCGCGACGCCTTCGACGCGCTGTCCAAGGCCGAGTTCCGCAACACCGAGATCCTGCCGCTGTACGCGCGGCTGTCGGCCGCCGAGCAGCACAGGGTGTTCCAGTCGCACACCGGCCGCAGGATCGTGCTGGCCACCAACGTGGCCGAGACGTCGCTGACCGTCCCCGGCATCAAGTACGTCGTCGACCCCGGCTTCGCCCGCATCTCCCGCTACAGCCACCGCACCAAGGTGCAGCGCCTGCCGATCGAGGCGATCTCGCAGGCCTCGGCCAACCAGCGAAAGGGCCGCTGCGGCCGTACCTCCGACGGCGTGTGCATCCGCCTGTACGAGGAGGAGGACTTCCTCGCCAGGTCCGAGTTCACCGACCCCGAGATCCTGCGCACGAACCTGGCCAGCGTCATCCTGCAGATGACGACGATCGGGCTCGGTGACATCGCGGCCTTCCCCTTCGTCGAGCCGCCCGACCAGCGGCAGGTGCGCGACGGCGTCAACCTGCTGCAGGAGCTGGGCGCCTTCGACGCCGCGGGCGGGCTGACCGCGATGGGGCGCAAGCTCGCCGCCCTGCCGGTCGACCCGCGCCTGGCGCGCATGGTGCTGGAGGCGGAGAAGAACGGCTGCGTGCGCGAGGTGATGGTGATCGCCTCCGCGCTGTCCATCCAGGACCCGCGCGAGCGGCCCTCCGACAAGCAGCAGCAGGCCGACGAGAAGCACCGCCGTTTCGCCGACCCCGAATCCGACTTCCTGTCCTACCTCAACCTGTGGAACCACCTGAAGGAGAAGCAGAAGGAGCTGTCCTCCAGCGCGTTCAGGCGGCTGTGCAAGGCGGAGTTCCTCAACTACCTGCGGGTGCGCGAATGGCAGGACATCTACAGCCAGCTGCGTCAGGCGCTCGGCGCCCACCCCAACAGCCAGGACGCCTCGCCGTACCAGATCCACGTCTCGTTGCTCGTCGGGCTGCTGTCGCACCTGGGTGTCAAGGACGTCATGGACAAGAAGTCCGGTGACGGGCGCAGGCCCATCCAGGAGTACATCGGGGCGCGCAACGCGCGCTTCGCGATCTTCCCCGGATCGGCGCTGGCCAGGAAACAGCCGGCGTGGGTGATGTCGGCCGAGCTGGTGGAGACCAGCAGGCTGTGGGCGCGCGTCAACGCCAAGATCGAACCCGACTGGGTCGAGCCGCTGGCCCAGCACCTGGTCAAGCGCACCTACTCCGAGCCGCACTGGGAGAAGAAGCAGGGCGCCGTCGTCGCCCTGGAGAAGGTCACGCTGTACGGCGTGCCGCTCGTCGTCGGCCGCAAGATCGGTTACGGCAAGATCGACCCCGAGCTGTCGCGCGAGCTGTTCATCAGGCACGCGCTCGTCGAGGGCGACTGGGACACCCACCACGCCTTCCTGCGCGAGAACAGGCGGCTCCTGGAGGAGGTCGAAGAGCTGGAGAACCGCGCCCGCCGCCGCGACATCATGGTCGACGACGAGGCGCTGTTCGACTTCTACGACCATCGGGTGCCCGCCGACGTGGTCTCCGCCAGGCACTTCGACGCCTGGTGGAAGAAGCAGCAGGACAAGGCGCTGCTGACGTTCTCCCCCGAGATGCTGGTCAACGAGGGCGCGGACGTCAGCGCCCGCGACTACCCCGACACCTGGCGGCAGCTCGGCCAGCGCATGAAGCTGACCTACCAGTTCGAGCCGGGCACCGAGGCCGACGGCGTCACCGTGCACGTCCCGCTCCAGGTGCTGAACCAGGTCAGCGCCGACGGCTTCGACTGGCAGATCCCCGGTCTGCGCGAGGAGCTCGTCACCGCGCTGATCAGGTCGCTGCCGAAGAACGTCAGGCGCAACTTCGTGCCCGCGCCCAACTACGCCAAGCAGGTGCTCCAGCACGTCAAGGCCGGAGGCGAGCCGCTGCTGGAGGCTCTGGAGCGGGAGCTGCTGCGGCTGACGGGCGTGCGGGTGCCGCGCGAGGCGTGGCAGCTCGACCAGCTGCCCGACCACCTGCGCGTCACCTACCGGGTGATCGACGAGCGCAAGCGGACCATCGCCGAGGACAAGGACCTCGACGCGCTGAAGAAACGCCTGGCTCCCAAGCTGCGGCAGACGCTGTCGGCGGCGGGCGACGACCTCGAGCGCAGTGGGCTGACCACCTGGAGCATCGGGACGCTGCCGAAGGTCTTCGAGCAGGGGCGCATGAAGGGCTACCCCGCGCTGGTCGACGCGGGCTCGTCGGTCTCCGTGAAGATCTTCGAGACGCAGGCCGAGCAGCGCAGGTCCATGTGGCTCGGCACCAGGCGGCTGCTGCTGCTGAACGTCACCTCGCCCGCCAAGTCGCTGCTCGGTGGCCTGTCCAACCAGGCGAAACTGTCCCTGTCGCGCTCGCCGCACGGCGGGGCGGTGGCCCTGTTCGACGACGTGGTCAACGCGGCCGTCGACGAGCTGACGCGCGACGTCGGCGGACCCGCGTGGGACCCGGTCTCCTTCGACCGGCTCTACCAGCAAGTGCGGGCCGAGCTGTACGACACGTCGGCGCGGATCCTGTCGAAGGTCGAGCAGATCCTGGCCGCCTGGCACGACGTCAACCTCAAGCTGGGGGCGCTGCGATCGTCCGCGTCGACGGAGGACGTGCGCGAGCAGCTCGGCAAGCTCGTCCACCCCGGCTTCATCACGGCCACGGGCTCGGCGCGGCTCTCCGACGTCTCCCGCTACATCAGGGCGATCGACCGGCGACTGGCCAAGCTCCCCGAGGAGCCGTGGCGCGACGTCGAGTGGATGGACAAGGTGCACAAGGTCGAGGACGACTACCTCGACGTTCTCGACAAGCTGCCACCGGCGCGGCGGACGGACCCTGACGTCGTGGAGATCCAGTGGATGATCGAGGAGCTGCGGGTCAGCTTCTTCGCCCAGACCCTCGGCACCCCCACCCCGATCTCCGAGAAGCGCATCGGGAAGGCGTTGGACAGACTCCTCCCCTGACGCCGAGGGCCTGGGCCCTTGGCGCGCTCCGCCCGGGTCGGCTCGCGCCTGCCCGGGATGAACCGGCACCGTCCGGTCGTCGTCGATAGGCTCGGCTCATGGTGACGGAGCTTGATCTGGGCGTGGGCGACGGCCGTACGCTGCACGTCTACGACACGGGCGCGGATGGCGGCCGCGACCGTCTCGCCGTCTTCTGGCACCATGGCACGCCGAACATCGGCGCGCCGCCCAAGCCGCTCTTCCCGGCCGCCGACCGGCTCGGCATCCGCTGGGTGTCGTACGACCGGCCCGGGTACGGCGGATCGACCCCCGACCGGGGCCGGGACGTGGCGTCGGCGGCCGCTTGCGTCTCCGCCGTCGCCGACGCCCTCGGCATTGATCGCTTCGCGGTGATGGGCCACTCCGGTGGCGCGCCCCATGCCCTCGCGTGCGGCGCGCTGCTACCCGGGCGGGTTCTGGGCGTGGTCGGCGTGGCCGGGCTCGCACCGTTCGGCGCCGACGGGCTCGACTGGTTCGCGGGCATGTCGGCCTCGGGCGTGGCGTCCCTGCGCGCCGCCGTCGAGGGACGCGCCTCGAAGGAGACGTACGAGGCGTCCGCCGCGTACGACCCGGACATGTTCTCCCCGGCGGATCACGCCGCCCTCGCCGGTGGATGGTCCTGGTTCGGTGAGGTCGTCGGCCCGGCCGTGGAGGCGGGCACGGGCGGGCTGATAGACGACGACCTCGCCTTCGTCGCCCCGTGGGGCTTCGACCCGGCCCAGGTGGCCGCGCCGGTCCTGTTGTCGCACGGTGACCTGGACCGGGTCGTGCCCAGCTCGCACGGCCGCTGGCTCGCGCGCCACTGCCCGTCGGCCGAGCTGCGGCTGTCCCCGGAGGACGGCCACATCTCGATCCTCGACTCCGCCGTCGCGGCGTTGGAGTGGCTCAGGTCGCGCATCGGGTAGATCTCAGGCGCGGGGCGTCGAGCCTGAGCGGCAGGTTCCAGGTCGGGCCCCGCGCAGACCGGACGGTCGGGCGCGTGGGCGGTCCGGTTCCGGCCCACCGGGTACCGGGACAACGAGCGCGGAGGAGGAGAGATGAGCGGGCGATCCGGGCCGTTCTGGGACGCGGTGGAGGGGCGGTCACCGCTGCCTCGTGCCGCGGCCACACTGGGGTTGGAGTTCCTCGACGCGGACGTCGAGAACGGCACGATCGAGCTGGCGTTCACCGCGACCGACGACTTCACCAATCCTTCGGGCAACGTCCTGGGGGCCTTCCTCGCGGCGATGCTCTACGACACGGTGGGGCCCGCGCTCCTCGCCACGCTGCGGCCCGACCAGTTCCAGTCCACCCTGGAGCTCAAGGCGAGCTTCCTGCGGCCGGTCCGTCCCGGCCGGATCTTCGGCAGGGGTCGCGTGGTCCACCGCGATGGAGACGTGGCCCACCTGGAGGCCTCGCTCCTCGATGCCGATGAGGCGATCATCGCCACGGCCACCGCAACAGCCAGGATCATCGACCTCGACCGAGCGGCGGCCGCGCCTTGACGCCACCCCCGAGGGTGCCCCACCGGCAGATCGATCCCGGACCGGCCGCGGCCGCGCGCTGACGCCACCCCTGAGTGGCGCCCGGCCGGAGGGCGCCCGGAGACGCCGGCGAGCGCGACGTCGCTTCCTCGCCTCCGGCAGGCGCTGCGCGGCGACTCGGCCGGTCCGGACGGAGGTCACCGGCCAGGACGCGGACACGCCGGCGGATCACGTGTCGGGAGTTCCGAGCCGCCGCCGTGAGGTCCGGGGGCACACGGTCCTACAGGTCGCTCTGCTGCTGGTCGAGGATGGCGAGCGCCACGGACACCGCCGTCGAGGCGTCCCCCGCCTCGATGGCCGCAAGCAGTTCGTCGTGCGAGGTGTCCGATTCCAGCACCGCCCTTTCCATGCAGTGGTCGCTCCGCACGCTGTCGCGCAGGGCGTCGCTCATGCTGCGGTACAGGTCGCCCAGCACCGGGTTGTGCGCGGCCTGGGCGACCAGCAGGTGGAAGTCCACATCGGCGTCGGCGAAGGCGTCCACGTCGACCGAACGGCCGGCCTCGACCCTGCGGGCCAGCGCCTCCTTCATCAGGGCGAGGTCCTCGTCCGTCCGTTTGACGGCCGCCAGCCGTGCCGCCACCAGGTCGAGGCCGCGCCGTACGTCGATGATGTCCATCGCCGCCGCCCTGTCAAGCCGACGCCTCAGGGCCACCTGTGACTCGTCGCTGGCCGTCACGTAGGTGCCGTCACCCTGCCTGGTGGTCAGCAGTCCCGCGTGGACGAGCACCCGTACGGCCTCGCGCACCGACAGCCTGCTCACGCCCAGGGAGGCGGCCAGCTGGCTCTCCGACGGGATCTTGCTGCCGACCGGCCACGCCCCGCTCACTATCTCCTGGCGCAGTTCGGCGATCGCGGCGTCGACGAGCGAGATCCGGCCCACGTTCCGCATCAGTCCTCTTCTCTAAACATCTGATGTCTGATAACTCTAGTGCGGAGTTCTCCTCAGAGTAAGGGGATCACCTCCCATGAGCTCCGTGCTGTTCACCAACATCCGTCCCCATGACCTGCTGGTCGTCGACGGCCGCATCGCCGACCCCGCCACCGCGCGGGAGAACACCGTGACCGTCGACGGGAAGGGCGCGCTCGCGCTTCCCTCCCCCGTCGACGCGCACATCCACCCTGACAAGACGACGTGGGGCCAGCCGTGGCTGAGCCGTGCCCACGCCGAGACGCTCATGGATCTGATCGAGGGCGACGTGCGGGCGCGCGCCGAGATGTCAGCGTCGGTGGCCGAGCGGGCGGGGGCGCTGATGGACGCCGCCGTCGCCCGCGGCACGCGGGCCTGGCGCGCCCACGTGGACGTGGCCCCCGTATACGGCCTGGCCAACGTGCACGGCGTGCGCGAGGCCGCGCAGGCCCGCAAGGACCTGCTCGACGTCCAGATCGTCGCCTTCCCCCAACTGGGCCTGCTGACCAGGCCGGGCACCGCCGACCTGATGGAGCGTTCCCTCGCCGAGGGCGCCGACGTCATCGGCGGCCTGGACCCCATCGGCATCGACGGCGACCTGGACGGCCACCTGGACGTGCTGTTCGGCATCGCCGAGCGGACCGGCGCGCCGATCGACATCCATCTGCACGACGGCGGCGAGCAGGGCATGGCCCAGGTGAAGGAGATCGCCCGCCGCGCCGGCGGGCACTCCGTCACCATCAGCCACGCCTTCTGCCTGGGCGAGGGCACCGCCGAGAGCAGGGCCATGGACGACCTGCTCGCGCGCAGCGGGGTGGCGCTGGCCACCTGCGCGCTCGGCGCGGATCCCGTCCTGCCCGTCGGCCCGCTGACCAGGGCGGGCGTGCTGCTGGCCGCGGGGTCCGACGGGGTCCGCGACCCCTGGACGCCGTTCGGCGACGGCGACATGATCGCGCGGGCGCACCTGCTCGCGTATCGCACCGACGCCCGCACCGACGAGGAGCTGGCCGCTTGTTACGCGGTCGCGGCGCACGGGGGCGCCGCGCTGCTCGGTCTGGAGCGGGTCGAACTCCAGGTCGGCGACCCCGCCGACTTCGTGCTGGTGCAGGGCGGCTCGGTCTCCGAGGTCGTCGTGGACCGGCCCGTCCCCCTGTTCGTCGTCCGTGGCGGGGTCGTGATCGCCCAGGACGGACGCCTCCTCGAAAGGTCCCTTCGATGATCCGTCGTGCCGTACCCCTCGCAGGGCTCGCCCTTGCCCTCGCCGCCTGCGGCGGCGCGCCCCAGCAGCAGGCGCAGGCGCCTGCGCAGGACACGCCTGCGGCGCTCGACCTGAAGACCTCGACCACCGCGGCGGCCAAGGGCCTGGACAAGGTGACGTGGAACCTGCCGTACGAGCCGCAGACCGTCGACCCGATCAGGTCGTTCAACTACGCGGAGAACACCGCGCTGGCCAACATGTGCGAGAGCCTGCTGCGGCTCACCCCCGATTTCCGGGTCGAGCCGGGCCTGGCGGAGAAGGCGGACAACCCGACGCCGACGACCTGGGTCTACACGATCAGGAAGGGCGTGAAGTTCTGGGACGGCAAGGAGCTGACCGCCAAGGACGTGGCCGCCAGCCTGAACAGGCATCTGGACCCGGCGCTCGGCACCTGGTGGGGTGACTACTTCCACACCGTCGACACGATCGAGGCGACCGGGCCGATGCAGGTCACGGTGACCCTGAAGCAGCCCGACGTGCTGTTCAACCAGGCCATGGCCACGGCGGCGGGCGCCATCGTGTCGGAGGAGTACGCGGGCAAGAAGGACCTGGGCTCGCCGACCACCGGCGTCATGTGCACCGGGCCCTTCACGTTCAAGGGGTGGAAGCCGGGTGACTCGCTCACGCTGGCCCGCAACGACTCCTACTGGGACCCTGCGCTCGCCGCGAAGTCCAAGGAGCTGGTGTTCCGGTTCATCGCCGACGAGACGACCGCGGTCAACGCGCTGCGCTCCGGCGAGGTGGACGGCCAGTACTTCTACCTGCCGCCCGCGGGGCTGGCCCAGTTGCGCGGCTCCACGACCGGGTCGGTCACGCTGGGCAAGTCGCTGACGTTCTGGACGCTGCTCAGCGCCGCCAAGTCGGGCCCCTACGCCGATCCGAAGGTCCGCCAGGCGCTCTCGCTCGCACTCGATAGGGCGGCCATCTCCAAGGTCGTCTTCCAGGGCACCGCCGCCCCCCAGCGCACGCTCGCGGGCGCCGAGTACTGGGGCTACGAGCAGGCCGCCTTCAAGCAGGCCTACGACGCGTTGCCGCCGGAGACGCAGGACCTGGCCAAGGCCAAGCAGCTGCTGACCGAGGCCGGCTCGCCGACCCAGCCGATCACGATCGGCATCCAGGGCAGCGCGGCCACGCACGAGCAGACCGCCAACCTGATCAAGGCCACGGGTGAGGCGCTCGGCCTGAAGATCGAGATCAAGGTCATCCCGGTCGAGCAGTACGGCAACCTCTACAGCGACCCGAAGGCGCGTGAGGGCATCGACGCGTTCTTCTCCACCTGGTACGGCAACGTGCCCGACCCGCTCGACATCTACACGGTGTTCCTGGCCGGCGGCAGGACGAACTTCAACGACTACCCCGCCGTGGACGCCGACATCAAGAAGGCCAGGGCCGAGTACGACCCGGCGGCCCGCGCCGCGCTGGTCACCGCCATCCAGGACAAGGTCACCCGTGACGTGGCGTGGATGCCGTTGAACAACCTGCCGGTGATCCTCTACATGAACAACAGGGTCACGGGCGCCGTTCCGTCCTTCCCCTACCTGTACTACCCGTGGGCCGCCGGCCTGGGGGCCAAGTGAGGTTCGCGTTGAAGCGGCTGGCAGGACTCGCCGTGGTCCTGCTGGTCGCCTCCTTCCTCGTGTACGGCCTGCTGTACCTGGTGCCGGGCGGCCCGATGGCCTTCCTGCTCGGCAACAGGAGCGGCACGCCCGAGCAGGTCGCCGCGATCAGGGCGCAGTACCACCTGGACGACCCTTTCCTCGTGCGTTACGTGTCGTGGCTGCGCGACGCGGTGACCGGCGACTTCGGCAGCTCGCTCGTCTACCGGCAGGACGTCTCCTCGCTCATCGGCTCGCGGGTGGCGACCACCGCGCTGCTGGTGGTCTACGCGACCGTGCTGATCTCCATGGGAGGCGTCGCGATGGGCCTGCTGGCGGGCCTGCGGGGCGGCAGGGTCGAGGGCGTCATCGGCGTCGTCTCCTCCGTCCTGCTGGCCACGCCGCCGTTCGTCGTCGGCGTGCTGCTGGTGATCGTCTTCGCGCTCGGGCTCGGCTGGTTCCCCGTCTTCGGGGCGGGTGAGGGCCTGCCCGACCGTCTCTACCATCTGACGCTGCCCGCGATCACGCTGAGCCTGGCCAGCGCCGCCTTCCTCGCCCGCATCACCCGCGCCTCCGTGCAGGAGGAGCTGGGCCGCGAGCACGTCGAGACGGCCCGGGCCCGCGGCTTCGCCGAGCGGCACGTCGTCAGGCGGCACGTGCTGCGCAACGCCTCGATCCCCGTCGTGACGGTGACGGGGCTCAACATCGCGGGCCTGATCGCCGGCTCGGTCGTGGTCGAGAACATCTTCGCCCTCGACGGGCTCGGCTCGCTGTTCGTCCGGGCGATCCTGCAGCGCGACTTCGCCATCGTCCAGGCGGTGGTGCTCGTGCTCGTGACCGCCTTCGTCCTGATCAACCTCCTGGTGGACCTGTGCTACTCAGCTCTCGATCCGCGCCTTTCGCGGTGACCCGCCTGGGCGGCCTGGGTACGGCGTCCGCCGTCCTGCTGGCCGCCGTGGCGGCGGTGACCCTGCTGGCGCCGCTGCTGGCGCCCTACGATCCCGACTTCCCCGACCTGATGAACGCGCTCAGCGGCGGCACGGCGGCGCACCCGCTGGGCGCCGACGCGCTCGGTCGTGACGTGCTGTCCAGGCTCATGTACGGCGCGCGGACCACGCTCATCGGCCCCGTCCTGATCATCTGCGTCTCCACCGTCGCGGGGACCACGCTGGCGATCGCCGCCGCGTGGGCGGGTGGCAGGGTCGACGCGGTGATCTCGCGGCTGCTCGACATCCTGTTCGCGGTGCCCGGCATCGTCTTCGCCCTGGTCACGGTGGCCGTCCTCGGCCCTGGCATCCCGGGTGTGGTGACCGGTCTGGCCGTGGCGTACACGCCCTATGTCGCCAGGGTGGTGCGCTCGGCGGCGCTGCGCGAGCGAAACCTGCCGTACGTGGCGGCGGCGTGGGTGCAGGGCCGGTCGGCCTTCGCCATCTGCACCCGCCACCTGCTGCCGAACCTGCGGCCGATCATCGTGGCGCAGTCGGTGTCGGCGCTGGGCTTCGCGGTGATCGACGTGGCCGCGGTCTCCTTCCTCGGGCTGGGCGTGCAGCCGCCCACCGCCGACTGGGGGCTCATGGTCAAGAGCGGGCTGGACAGCGCGCAACGCGGCCAGCCGCTGGAGGCGGTCGCGGCGGGCGTGATGATCGCGCTGGTCGTGGCCGCGGTGAACGTGCTGGGCGACCGGCTGGGGAGGCGGCGATGAGCCTGCTGTCGATCGAGAGGCTGGCGCTGGCCGTTCCCGCGGGGCGCGAGTGGAAGACCCTGGTGGAGGAGGTCGACCTGACGATCGGCCGCGGCGAGGCCGTCGGCCTGGTCGGCGAGTCGGGCTCGGGCAAGTCGATGACCGCCCGCGCGGTCATCGGGCTCACGCCGCCCGGCGCCAGGCTCAGCGGGAGGATCCTGTTCGAGGGTGTCGCCGTGCCGTCCGGCAGGGCGCTGCGCGAGCTGCGGGCCAGGCGGATCGCGATGATCTTCCAGGATCCCCGGGCGCACATCAATCCGGTGCGCAGCGTGGGCGACTTCCTGACCGAGGCGATGGTGACCAATCTGGGCGTCCCCGCCCGGGAGGCGGTCGCGCGTGCGGTACGGCTGCTCGCCGAGGTGGGGATCGGCGACGGGGCGCGGCGGCTGCGGCAGTACCCGCATGAGCTGTCGGGCGGCCTGCTGCAGCGGGTGATGATCGCCTCGGTGCTGGCGGTGGAGCCGGACCTGATCCTCGCCGACGAGCCGACGACCGCCCTCGACGTGACGACGCAGTCGGAGGTCATGGCGATCCTGGACGACCTGCGCCGCGAGCGCGGCATGGCGATGCTGCTGATCACGCACGATCTGGAGTTGGCGGCGGCGACCTGCGACAGGCTCGCGGTCATGTACGCGGGAAGGATCGTGGAGGCCAGGCCCTCGCACGAGCTGACCGCCGCCCCCCTGCACCCCTACACCAGCGGGCTGCTCCTCTCGCGCCCCAGCCTGGAGGAGGTCGCGCACCGGCTGCCCGTGATCCCGGGACGGCCCGTGGCCGCCTTCGAGGCCGATCCCGGCTGCGCCTTCGCGCCCCGCTGCGCGCACGCCATGCCCTCGTGCGGCGAGGCACGGCCGTCCTTCGACGGCACGGTCGCCTGCGTCCGCGCCGCCGAGCTGACCCTTCAGGGAGAGCCATGACCGGGCTCGTCGAGGTCATCAGCAGTCACAGCACCTTGGTCATGAGACCGGCGAAGGAGGGCCCATGACAGTGGTACAGGCCGAGGGGCTGCGCAAGGTGTACGGCGAGGCGGTCGCCGTCCAGGAGGTGTCGTTCACCGTCGAGGAGGGTCAGTCGCTGGCCATCGTGGGCGAGTCGGGATCCGGCAAGACCACGGTAGCCAGGATGCTGCTCGGCCTGGAGACGCCCACGAGCGGGACGATCACCGTCTGCGGGCGGCCGCGCCCGGCCGGGCGCGTGGCCTCGAAGGAGCGGCGCAGGCGGGCCAGGGAGATCCAGATCGTCTTCCAGGATCCCTACTCCTCGCTGGACAAGCTGCAGCGCGTCGGCGACGTCATCGCCACCAGCCTGTCGCTGCACTTCACGCTCACCCCTGCCGAGCTGCGCAGGCGCACGACGGAGCTGCTGGAGTCGGTCGGCCTCGCCGAACGGCACGCCGCCATGCTGCCCAGGCAGCTGTCCGGCGGGCAGCGGCAGCGCGTGGCCATCGCCCGCGCGATCGCCGTCGAGCCCCGCGTGCTGGTGCTGGACGAGGCCGTCGCGGCGCTCGACGTGTCCATCCAGGCCCAGATCCTCAACCTGCTCGCCGACATCCGCGAGCGCGGCCGGATCAGCTACGTCTTCATCTCGCACGACCTGGCCGTCGTCAACCAGATCAGCGACACGGCCATCGTGATGCACAAGGGCGAGGTCGTGGAGCGCGGCCCCACCGCCGACCTGCTGCGCGACCCGCGCGAGGACTACACCAGGGCCCTGCTGGCCGCCGTCCCCCGTCCCGGCTGGAAGCCGACCAGGAGAAACAGAGAACAGTGAGCACCACACTCGTCAAGGCGTCGTACGTCATCGGTTTCGACGGCGCCGACCACGTCATCCACCGTGACGGCTGCGTCGTCTACGCGGGCGACTCGATCGTCCATGTCGGCGCGGCCTACGAGGGACCCGTGGACGAGGTGATCGACGCGGGCGAGGCGATCGTCGGACCCGGTTTCATCGACCTCGACGCGCTGTCCGACATCGACCACGCGATCATCGACACGTGGCATGCCGCCTCCGACGGGCTGAACTGGTCCCTCGACTACGCCACCACCCGCAGGACGGCGGTCTTCCCCCTGGGGGAGACGCTGTTCATGCGCGAGTACGCGCTCACGCAGCTCATCCGCAACGGCATCACCACCGCGATGCCGATCGCCGCCGAGACCCACAGCGCGTGGGCCGAGTCCTACGAGGAGTTCGCCGGCGTCGCCGAGATCGCCGGACGGCTCGGGCTGCGCATGTACCTGGGGCCCAGCTACCGGTCCGGCGTGCCCGTCCAGGCCGCCGGCACACGGGACGTCCACTGGGAGCCGGCCCTGGGCGAGAAGGGGCTGGCCGACGCGGTCAGGTTCGTGCGCGACTTCGACGGGGCCTACGGCGGGCGGCTGCGCGGCGCGCTGCTGCCGTGCAGGATCGAGACCGTCACCCTCGATCTGATGCGAGCCACCGCGCGGGCCGCCGAGGAGCTCGACTGCCTGGTGCGGCTGCACTGCATGCAGGGGTTGACGGAGCTGCGACTGCTCGAGGAGTGGTACGGCAGGCACCCGCTCGACGTGCTGGACGAGGTGGGGCTGCTCGGCCCGCGCCTGCTCGTCCCGCACGCGCTCTACCTGGGCTCGCCCGGCACGCCGTTCGAGGGCTCGCCCGACCGGCTGGCGTCGCTGGCGGGCATCGTGCACTGCCCGCTGACCATGGTGAGGTACGGCGACGCGCTGCGCGACTTCGACCGCTACCGGGCGGCGGGGGTGAACGTGGCGCTGGGCACCGACTCCTTCCCGCCCGACATGATCCGCAACATGGACTACGGCAACAACCTGGCCAAGCTGGTCACGGGGCGGCTGGAGGCGGGGTCGGCGGCCGACTACTACCGGGCGGCGACGCTGAACGGGGCCAGGGCGCTGGGCCGCGAGGACCTGGGCAGGCTCGCGCCGGGCGCGAAGGCGGACTTGCTGGTCGTCGACCTGTCGGGACCGCGGACCGGGCCCGTCGACGATCCGATCAGGACGCTGCTGATGAACTGCTCGGGCGCGGACGTGTCGACGGTGGTGATCGACGGGCGGATCGTCATGCGGGACGGGGTGATCCCCGGCGTTGACGAGGCGGCGTTCAGGGCGCGCGCCCAGGCGTACTTCGAGGAGATGAAGGCGGCGTACTCGCTGCGCGACCACCTGGGCAGGCCGGCGGACGAGCTGTTCCCTCCGTCGTTTCGCCTGCTCTGAGAGACGCATCGATCAGCAGATGTAATCGATCATTATATGTAATCGTCAGCGTGGGGAGGGGCCCATGGCTCTATGATCATGCCCGTTGTCATGCGATATGTCAGGACATATCGTTACATGGAGGGCACGATAAGCATGCGCATACGCGCGATGACCCTGTTATTGGTCACCCTGGCAGGCACCGCCACGATGATCTCCCCGACCGTCGCGGCGGCCGCGGAGAAGACCGTCACGTTCGCGTCCGAGGAGGACAGCTACGTCAGCCAGGCCGGACCGGGCAAGACGCACCACACCGTCACCTGGCTGTCGGTCTGCACCACCCCCTGCGACGGCGCGAACGCCTCCGAGCGCGGCGCCTACATGCGTTTCACCGTCAAGGACGTCCCGGACAACGCCGTCAACGTCAAGATGACCCTGGACGTGCAGTCCGTCAGGACCACCGACACCACCCTCGAGGTGCGGCCGGTCACCGGCGAGTGGACGGCCGACACGCTCACCTTCGACAACCGTCCCGCCGTGGGTGCGGTGATCACCACCCACAAGGGTCTGACCGCCGGCGGCACGGCGAAGCTGGACGTGTCCTCCGCCTTCACCGGCAACGGCGCCTACGACTTCGCGCTGACCTCCCCGTCAGGCGCCCACGGCGTGCTCCACTCCTCGCGCGCCACGGCGGGCCAGGGCCCCAAGCTGTCGATCAGCTACGACACGCAGGCGGCCACGCCCAGCGGCCCGCTGCCGTTCGCCATGCCGTCCCTCGCGGCGCTGCGGGGCTCGGAGCGCAAGGTCTTCGCGCACTACTTCACGCCGTATCCGCTCTCACTGAACAACAAGGCGGGCGCCGACGACTACTACACCAAGCACTACCTCACCCCGACCGGCGAGAACGGCAAGCACGCCGCCTACGGCGGCCTGCTCAGGGACCGTCCCGTGCCGAGGGGCGTGCTGTCAGGCGACTGGCAGCTCGCGGACATGAAGAAGGAGATCCAGACCGCCGCAGCGGCCGGTCTCGACGGCTTCACCGTGGACGTCCTGTCTCTCACCAGCGCCCACTGGGATCGCCTCCAGGTGCTGATCAAGGCGGCTGAGGCGGTGGACCCGGGCTTCAAGATCGTCCTGATGCCCGACATGACCTCGCTGAAGACCGACGCGGCCACGCTGGCCGCCTCCATGGCCAAGCTCGCCGCCTCCAAGTCCGTCTACCGCCTGGCCGACAAGCGCCTGGTGATCTCCCCGTTCAAGGCGGAGGGGCAGTCGGCCGCGTGGTGGCAGAACTTCATGAAGATCATGAAGGACACGCACGGCATCACGGTCGCCTTCGTCCCCGTCTTCCTGAATTTCCCGTCGAACGCCGCGGCCTTCGCGCCGATCAGCTACGGCTTCTCCAACTGGGGCAACCGCAGCCCGGCGGGCCAGAGCGGCATCGCCTCGAACGTCGCCAAGGCGCACGGCATGGACAAGATCTGGATGCAGCCGGTGTCCGTCCAGGACGAGCGGCCCAACCAGAGCATCTACGACGAGGCCAACAACACCGAGAACCTCCGCCTCACCTGGGAGAAGGCCATCTCGGAAGACGCGGACTGGATCCAGCTGACCACCTGGAACGACTTCTCCGAGGGCACCCAGTTCGCGCCCAGCGTGCACAACGGCGGCGCCTATTTGGACATCTCGTCCTACTACCTGACCTGGCTCAAGACCGGCAAGGCGCCGGCCATCGTCCGCGACACGCTCTACCTGACGCATCGCACGCAGTTCGCGGCGGCCAGGCCGACGTCGGGCACGCAGACCAGATTCATGGCCCCGCGCCCTGGTACGAGCACGCCGCGGGACACGGTGGAGGTGCTCTCCTTCCTCACCCGCGACGCGACGGTGAAGGCGAGCATCGGCGGCGCCCAGAAGACCTACGCGGGACAGGCGGGGCTCCAGGCCAAGACGTTCCCCCTGGCGTACGGGGAGAACAAGGCATCGGTCGGCGCGGTGACGGTCACCTCGCCCTGGCAGGTGAAGAAGGACTTCGCCGTACAGGACCTGCAGTACCACGCGGTGAGCAGCGGCCGGAAGTGAACAGGTGCGGGTCCCCCTGCCGGGGACCCGCACCCCTGGGGACCGTCAGCCGAGGCCCTGGACGGCCTTCAGGCCGGCCTGCGCGAGGGCCTCGTCGATGTCGCCGGAGGGCGCGCCCCCGACGCCGATGCCCGCGATCGGGGCGCCGTCGACGGCCACGGGGATGCCACCGGCCAGCAGCAGCGTGCCGGGGATGGCCGCCAGCGCCTGGTTCTTCGACAGCGCGCTGGTCGCCTGACCGAACGAGACCGCGGTGAACGCCTTGCGCCTGGCCGACTCCTCCGTCTGCGGGCCGGCGCCGTCGCCCTTGAGGATCAGGCGGGTCGCGCCCGAGCGGTCCACGATCGCCACCGTCACGCGCTGCTTCTGCTTGGCCGCCTCCTTCTGCACCGCGTCGGCGATCCTCAGGGCGGCTTCGGCGGACAGCACCTTGGTCTCGACGACGGCCGGGCCGGCCGCGGCGGCCTGGGCGACCTGGACGGTGGCGACGCCACTGGTGAGAGCGAGGGCGGCGACGGCTCCAGCGACCAGGCGGGTACGGATCTTCATGGTGTCGTTTCTCCAGGTCGGAACGGCTTGACTGATTTAAGGTTGCCGTCCGGCGCGCCCCGCTCCATCAGGGATCCGGATGAACCTCCCATCAACCGATCGGTTGATGCCGATCGTCCCCGAGAGCCCCCTCATGGGATGGTTCCCGATGGTTCTACGCTTGTCGGCGTGACCGTGCTGATCGATCCCCCCAACTGGCCCGGCCCCCGAGGCTTGCTGTGGTCCCACCTGGTCAGCGACACCTCGCTGGAGGAACTGCACGCGTTCGCGCTGCGGCTGGGAGTGCCGGAACGGGCGTTCGACCGGGACCACTACGACGTGCCCGAGACCGTGCACTCGCGCGCCGTCGCCATGGGCGCCGAGCCCGTCACCTCGCGGGAACTGCTCGCCCGCCTGATCGCCGCGGGACTGCGCCGCCGCAAACTCCGCTGACCGGGGCCGCTGGTCAGCTTTCGAGAGCCGCCAGCTCGGCGGCCATGTTCGCGCGGGCCTTCCCCTCCCACAGCTCGTGGGCGAGCGCCGTGCGGTACAGGCGCGGCGCGGCGAGCAGCCGCCGCAGCATCTGCGCCCTGCCCTGCCTGAACAGCTCGTCGGGGACGTGGGCGTACTCCCGCCTGACGGCACTCGCGTAGGCCGGGTAGGCATCGCCCGCCAGCACGGCCAGGTCGGCGTCGCACAGCACGGCGCCGTTCGCGTCCCGCCCTGACATCGCGCCCGCGTCCCGCCCTGACGCCGTGCCCGCGGTCCGCCCTGACGCCGCGCCCGCGTCCTGCGCCGGCCCGGCCGCGGTGTAGTCGGGGTCGTGGGTGGCGGTGAGGCGGACGAGCCTGGCCACCTCGGCGACCCGCTCCCCCGGCACGCCGCACCTCGGCAGGCGGGACAGGGCGAGCTGGGCGCTGCGCTCCTCGTCCGAGCCCGCCCTGCCCTCGTAGACCGCGTCGTGGAACCACGCGGCCAGCCGTACCGCGTCGAGGTCGGCGGCCACCGGCGCCAGCGTGTCGATCGCGGCGAGGACCGCGCGCAGATGGTCGGGGGTGTGGTACCTGCGGTGCGGCTCGGCCCACCTGGCGAGCAGCTCGGCCCCTACGGCCCCGGCCGCGTGAGACGGCCCCACCAGCCCGGTCCAGCCGTCGGCGAGAGAGTGCGACACAGGCCGAGCCTACTGATCGGCCCGGTGGGCGGCTCCGGCCGGGGGCGGTGGTCAGCGGACGCCGCGAGGCCTGAACTGGATGCTGACGCGGGGGCCGACGGGACGCGCCGTCTTGGGGATCGCGTGTTCCCAGGTGCGCTGGCAGCTGCCGCCCATGACGATGAGGTCGCCGTGACCCAGCTCGTGCCGGACCGTCGCGCCTCCGCCGTCGCGGGGGCGCAGCATTAGGGCGCGGGGAGCGCCCACCGAGACGATGGCCACCATGGTGTCCTCGGTGCTCCCCCTGCCGATCGTGTCGCCGTGCCAGGCCACGCTGTCGCGGCCGTCGCGGTAGAAGCACAGGCCCGCCGTGACGAACGGCTCGCCCAGCTCGGCGCCGTAGTGCTCGTCGAGCGCCGCCCTGGCCTCCTCCAGCATCGGCTCGGGCAGCGGCTCGCCCTCCTCGTAGAAGGCGAGCAGCCGGGGCACGTCGACCACCCGGTCGTACATGTGTCGGCGCTCGGCGCGCCAGCGCACTCCGGCGATCAGCCGGTCGAGCAGGGCGTCGGCGCCGCCGATCCAGCCGGGCCTGAGGTCGATCCAGGCGCCGCGACCCAGGTCGACGCGCCTGACCGTGGACCCGAGCGGTCCTGGACCGTCCGAGGAGAAGCAGTCGAGCAACGAAGCCTGAAACATGTGTTCGATTATAGGCTCGTGACCCGCGAAAGTGACAGCAGGCCCCGGTTGTCCCGTGACAGCGCCAGGGCCGCGCCCATCACCTTGGGCGGATCATGACGAGGTCAGGGAGGAGTCCCGCATCCGCCCGGCCGGTGGTCCAGTGCGGGGGGAGGGCGAGGGCGGTGACGGTGTGCCCGGCGCCGCGGTGAGTAGACGGCGCCGGCCACGGCCGCACATCGCCATATTTGTCATGTGCCTTGAGAAATTCCGTAAGGCGCCTTACGATCTCCGGATGATCAACACGGAACGGCTGTCGTACGACGAACACGTGGCGCTGCTCGGTGTCCCCTACTCCGTCGAGGACGCCCGCGCCCGCTGGGCCTCGCTCGTGGAGGAGGCCAGGAATGGCAGCACTGTCATGATCACCCGAGAGCGCTGGCAGTGGGCCGGGCTGGTGCCGCTGTCGAAGGTGGGCGGGGTGTGGAGCGGCCTGCCCCTCGTGCCGGTGTCGACGGCGCGGTCCAAGCTCGGCGACCTCGTACGCCAGGTCGCCGACCCGCACGGGGAGCCCGTGCTGCTGGGCCGCCACCGCTCCCCGGTCGCCGGCCTGGTCGCGGCCCATGTCTTGCTGGGCAGAGCCGCTCCCTCGGACCATCCGGCCGCCGATGCGTTGCTGGTCGGCGGCCACACCATTGCCCTCTCTCACGATTTCGTGGAAGGCCTCGTCGTGGCCGTCGCCCGCGATCAGGACGGCGCCGAGGTCTCAACCGGGGCGGGGCGCAACTCCCGTGAAGCGCTGCGCGCCCTCGCCGAGCCGCCGCCGTGGAGTCGGCCGGGCCGGCCCGCGGCCGGCATGACCAGCGCGTCTGGACCGGAGTAGGCGAGCGACTCATGCCCGTCCTGGCGAAAGGCGGACAAAGGTCGGCAGCCGCCTTTGGCGCGGATCAGCGCCAAAGGCAACCCTCCAGGCGAGGCTTCGACTCGAGTGCACCCCTGCCGGCGCCACGAACAGCGGGTGACCTCGGCCCACCACACCCAACCAGGCGCTCGTCGGCGCAACCAGGCTTGCACGGTTACGTGTACATGCCTGTGCACGTCTTCCGGTGGACCGACATACGAGATAGTCGGCTGTTATCGCGCGCCGAGCGACGTGCTGCCACCAGCGTGTCCATTGATCGGGGGACTCGGGTGGCTGGTCGGCGGTCAGCAGGTGGTCTCCGCAGAGCGGGCAGCGCGCATCCTGCCTGGTGAGCAGGCGCAGCGTATACCGATCCAGCACAGGTGTGACCCGCGTGTGGCGGTGGCGAAGTTCGCCCCGAACAGAGGAATCCACGCCGTGGTCTCGGGCGTGATCCTGATCTTCGCCGGCGTGCTGGGGAGCGCTTGGCGCGGTACCGGTCCGTCGGGCGACAGTTGGACTCCGGGTGCGGGCCAGGGTGAACGATCTCTTGGTCGATATTTACGCATCGATGCTTTCTGCCCTCTTGCGGGAGCCAGAGACTGATAGGCGACGCGTGTCGAAGGATCCTGAAGCCCCGTTCCGGGAGGAGCGCCATGGAAGCCGCGAGCCAGGATGTTCATCAGAACGCCGTCCAGGCATACATCTACGGCTATCCACTGGTGCTGATGGAGACCACCAGACAATTCTTGACCAACGTCGAGGAACCCGACCCCGTCACCCTTAGAGCGCCCGTCAATCAGTTCGCAAAGGCGAACGCCCTCCCCGACCCCGGTTTCAAGCAGGTCGTCTCACCCAACCTCGACACGCTCTACACGTCCGCGTGGCTGGATCTGGCCCAGGAGCCCATGGTGCTGCACCTGCCCGACACCCGCGGCCGGTACTACCTCATGCCCATGCTGGACGCCTGGACCAATGTGTTCGCCTCACCCGGGACACGGACCACCGGCACCGGCGAGGGCGACTTCGCCATCACCGGCCCGAACTGGAACGGCACCCTGCCAGACGGCGTCGAACAGCTCACATCCCCGACCGACACGGTCTGGATCATTGGCCGCACCCAGCTCGACGGCCCATCCGACCTGCCCGCCGTGGCGGAGCTCGTGGATCAGTACACCCTCCAGCCGCTCAGCGCCTACGGGCGCGGCGCCTACACGCCCCCGGCCGGCAAAGTCGATCCCGGCATCGCGATGGCGTCACCGCCCCGGCAGGTCGAGCAGATGGACGCCCAGACGTTCTTCTCCCAGCTGGCAGCCGCAATGCGGACCGACTCCCCGACAGCCGCGGACAAGCCCATGGCAGTCACACTCGCCCAGCTGAACATCCAGCCGGGACAGCCATTCGACATCAACGCCGTCGATTCGACCACCGCGCAGGCCCTGCACGCAGCGGTCCCCGCAGCCCAGGAGCAGATCAAGGCCGCCGTCGCCGCGATAGGCGAGAACGTCAACGGCTGGCAAGTCGCCACCAATCTGGGCAGCTACGGCACCGACTACCTGCGGCGCGCCGCCATCGCATGGCAAGGACTCGGCGCGAACCTGCCCCAAGACGCCATCTACCCGATCGCCTTCGTCGACGGCCAGGGCCAGCCGCTCAACGGCGCGAACAACTACACCATCCACTTCCCTGCCGGCCAGTTGCCTCCGGCCAACGCGTTCTGGTCGCTGACGATGTACGACCCCACCGGTTTCCTGGTCGACAATCCGATCAACCGATACGAGATCGGCCATGTCGCGAAACCCACCGCCGATCCCGACGGGTCGGTGGATCTCTACATCCAGCACGACGCCCCCTCCGACATGCAACCCAACTGGCTGCCTGCCCCGGCCGGAGGGTTCAACCTCATCCTGCGCATGTACTGGCCCGAGCAAAGCGTCGTGGACGGCACTTGGGCCCCGCCCCCGGTCACCAAGACCCCCTGACACCCTTCACAAACGGCGTCCCCCGGATCGGAGAAAGCACGTCCGCTCAGCGGCCGAGCCGAGCTGCTTGGCGCCAGTCGCTCAATGATCTACAAGGCCCTCCGCCCGAGTCCGTGCGACCAGGGATGCCTTGAGCTCGCGCCATCGAGGTGTGAGCGAGTCAGGGGGCTGGTCGTGGTGGACATAGAGCCCGATAGTGCGGCCTACGGCCCAAGCCGCCATGCGCCGCGACCAATGACCCATACGCGAATCTGTCCCACTATTGTCGTACTTGATCGACGACAACCACGCCAAGGATGCCACCGTGGAGGATGGCCGACGGCACGCCGTACAGACAAGGAAGGCGTATGACCACCACCGCGCTCATCGTCGGCGACCTGCAGGCCGGCATCGTGGACAACTATCCCTTCGCCGCCGGCGTGCTTCCCGTCATGGAGAGGGTTGTCCCCGCGGCCAGAGCCTCCGGAATTCCGGTGATCTTCATACGTTTCGGGGTCCGGGCCTCAGGCCTTGATGTGTCAGCGGGAAACCAGTTGATCAGCTCCCTGCACGGGGCGGGGACACTGTTCCACGAAGAATCCCCTGAGACGCTCGTGCACTCGCGCATCGAGCCGTTGCCGGGTGAGTCCGTCGTCGTCAAGCGCCGCGCCAGCGCGTTCGCGGCGACCGACCTCGATCTGCTTCTGCGCGCCCAGCGCATCGACTCGATCGTGCTGACCGGTGTTGCGACCGGGGCTATGGTCGCCGCCACGCTCTACGACGCCGCCGATCGGGACTATCGCGTGACCGTGCTCAGCGACGCCTGCGCCGACGAGGAGCCGGACGTGCACGACTTCTTGATCAACCGCGTCTTCCCGGCCAGGGGTGCCGACGTCCTCACGAGCCACGAGTGGACCGCCCGCCTGTGACCAGCCGTCATCATGGGAGATCTGGGTCATGCTCGCGATGAGACGGAGCACTTGACCCGCTCGGCCTTCGATGACAAGAGCGTGACGCCGACCGGCAGTCCGGCCCCGGGGATTTTAGGGGGCGACGAGGTCGCCGGTGAGCAGCAGTACGAGCCTGACCGTCTTGACGTGCGTGCCGAGGCCGGCCGCGACGTCGTCGCCGAGCGCGAGCTCGGACGCATATGAACGTTCAGATAGTAGCGTCTTGCCACCCGGCGAAGGGTGTGACATGTTACACATCACGTAGCCCATCGCGGCCGGCCGGATGTTCGGGGGCCCGGCCCTACCGCGCTCCACCCCCAGGAGTAGCGATGAGAATCGCGAAGTCCCTGCTGAAAGCGGCTGTCGTGGCCCTGACGCTCACCCTCGGAGCGGGCGGCCTCGCCCCTGCCTCCCACGCCGCCTCCCTCGAGTTATCCGCGGCGGCCCCGCCCTCCGCGGGCGCCGCCACGACCGAACGCACCGCAACCTCCGAACCAGCCGCGCACACCTCAACCTCCGAACCGGCCGCGCGCACAGGAAGCCCCACCGCCGCCGCGGACGCCGTGAGCCCCACGGACGCCGCGGGCCCCGCGCAGGCCGCGGCGACGTCGGGCCGGGCCCCGTCGGGCGACCGGCCGCCGCCCGCCGGAGACGACTCGGCCGCCCGCCCGCACCGGCAGGCCGAGCCGCTGCCCGCCACCGAGCTTCCGCCGCTCGCCGAACCCCGGAAGGAGAGCAGGCGCGACTACGACGACCCCGCCGCGACAGAGCGCACGCGCCCGCGCCCCTCCGCGCGCTCCGCCAAGGCGGCGGCCTGCGACGTCACCGACTTCACCACCAGGACGGGCGACGCGCTCGTGGCCGCGATCAAGGCGGCGCAGGTCTCGTGCGTCAACACGCTGTTCACGCTGACCGGCGCCGACGCCCGCGGCGCCTTCAGGGAATCGCAGATGATCACCGTGGCGGACGCCCTGCGCGGCGCCGCGCCCTCCTACCCCGGCGACAACTCCACCTCCGTCGAGCAGATCGTGCTCTACCTGCGCGCCGGCTACTACGTGCAGTGGTACAACGAGGACGCGGTCGGGCCGTACACCGAGAGCCTGCAGGTGCCGGTACGGGCGGGACTCGACGCCTTCTTCGCCGCGCCGGCCTCCAGGACCGTCTCCGACGCCAACGGAGAGGTGCTCACCGAGGCGGTCATCCTGACCGCGAGCTCGGGAGAGAACGCCCGCTACATCCCGGTCATGAAGCGCCTGCTCGACTCCTACGACAGCGCCCACAACGCCTCGTGGTGGATGCGGAACGCGGTCTACGAGGCGTTCAACACGATCTTCCGCGGCCATTGGAGGCCCGACTTCGTCGCCGCCGTCGCCGCCGACAACGGCCTGCTCCACTCCCTGAAGGCCTTCGCCGCCGACCATCTCGACCTGCTCGGCACCGACTCCGCCTTCATGACCGTCAACGCCGGGCGGGAGCTGGCCAGGTTCCTCACCCACCCGGAGCTGGTCCCGACCGTCAAGCCGATGGTGAAGGCCATGCTGGTGGAGTACTCGATGACCGGCAGGACCGCTCCGCTGTGGATCGGCATCGCGGACGTCACCTTCGACAGCGTTCCCGCTGACTGCGCCTTCTACGACGTGTGCGACCTTCCCGCCAGGCTGAAGGCGGTGGCCCTGCCGCTCACCCACACCTGCGGACCGACCCTTCGCATCCTGGCGCAGGAGATGACCGCGGCGCAGTTCGCCACGACCTGCGCGAGCCTGGCCGGCCAGGACGCCTTCTTCCACAACCTGGTCGACTCCGGCGGCAGACCCGTCGCCGACGACGGCAACACCACGCTGGAGGTGGTCGTCTTCGACTCCAGCGCCGACTACCGGACCTACGCGGGCCCGATCTACGGCATCGACACCAACAACGGCGGCATGTACCTGGAAGGCGACCCGGCCGCGGCGGGCAACCAGGCGCGCTTCATCGCCTACGAGGCGACGTGGGAGCGCCCCGACTTCGCGGTGTGGAACCTCAACCACGAGTACACGCACTACCTCGACGGCCGCTTCGACCTGTACGGGAACTTCGGCGCGCCGACCACGCCCGTCGTGTGGTGGAACGAGGGCCTGGCCGAGTACGTGTCGTGGTCCTACCGCGGCCTGCCCAACACCACCGCCTACACCGAGGCGGGCAAGCACAGCCACACGCTGCGCGACCTCTTCGACACCGCCTACGGCCAGGGCGAGAACCGGATCTACGTCTGGGGCTACCTCGCCGTCCGCTACATGTTCGAGCGGCAGCGGGCCGAGGTCGCCACGCTGCTCGGTCACTACAGGACGGGGAACTGGAGCGCGGCGGGCGCGATGCTGCGCTCGCTCGACCACGAGACCGACTGGAGGACGTGGCTGACCGCGTGCGCGGCGGGCGCGTGCGCCGAGCCGCCCACCCTGCCCGACTGCACCGGCGCCGACCCGCGCCTCATGGGCGAGGACTGCAGGCGCACCGGCATCGGGCACACCAACCAGAACTACGCCTACTTCTACCTGTGGATCCCGGCGGGCGTGACCAGGCTCAAGGTCACCTCCTCGGGCGGCACGGGCAACGCCGACCTGTACGTCAGGCGGGCGGGATGGGCGACCCGCACTTCTCATGACGCCGGATCCACGGGGCCCGGTACCTCGGAGAGCCTGGTGGCCGACGTCACGCCGAACAGCTGGAACTACGTCAGCCTGTACGGCGTGACGGACTTCAGCGGCGTCACGCTGACCACCGAGTACTGACCCCGCACGATCGGGCGCGCCGGGGGTCTTCCCGGCGCGCCCGGTTTACCCTAATATGAACGTTCATACCTCCCCCACCCCCCTGGAGCCCCTCATGCGGCGAGTAGACGATATGAACGTTCAACTCGCCCGCTACCTGGCGCGATTCGACGAGCTTCCCGGCTACGTCGACTTCGCCCGAGTCGGGCCGATCTCGCACGACGTCGCCATGACGCTCGTCGAGGCGGCACGCTTGAGCAGGGGCGAGCAGGTGGTGGAGGTGCTGTCGGCACGGGCCGAGGCGGTCCGCGCGGGCGCGGCCCTGTTCCTGGGAGCCGCGCCGCACGAGGTCGGCTTCGCCACCTCCACCAGCCACGCCCTGTTCGCGACCGCGGCCGCCTTCCGTCCCTGCGCCACCGGCGAGGGCGGGAACGAGGGCGACGAGGGCGTGGTGCTGGTGCGGCGCGGCGAGTTCCCCGCGAACGTCTACCCGTGGCTGCGGTTCCAGGACCGCGGAGGCCTGCGGGTGCGCTGGATCGACGCCCCCCGGGTGACCCCCGAGAACGTCGCCGCGCACCTGACCCCCGACGTCAGGGCCCTCACGGTCAGCGCGGTGGACGCCCTGACCGGCCACAGGCCGCCGCTCGGCGCGCTCAAGGAGGTCCTCGGGCCGGACAGGGTCCTGGTCGTGGACGCCATCCAGGGTCTCGGCGCGGTCCCGCTGGAGCTCGAGGCCGCCGACGTGCTCGCCTCCGGCGGCCAGAAATGGCTCAGGGCAGGATGGGGCGCGGCCCTCCTCCTGGTCCGTGACCGTGTCGCCCACCTGCTGTTCCCCGGCCTCGGCGGGTGGCCTGGCGTCCGCGACCCCCTGGCGGCCGACGACCATCCGCGCGAGCCGCTCGACGGGGCGGACGCGCACGCCATGACCAACCCCGACTATCCGGCCGTCAGCTCCCTCGGCACCGCCCTCGACCTCGTCACCGCCGTGGGCGTCGAGACGATCGCCGCGAAGATCGCCGACACGCTCGGCGCCCTGCTCGACACCGCCAGAGCCGCCGGCGCGGAGATCCCGCACGACGAACTCATCCCCGCCGAGCGCGGCGGCATCGCCTGCCTCCGCCTGCCCGGGCACGACCCGGTGGACGTCCACGCCGCCCTCGCGAAAGCGGGGCTCGCCACCACCCTGCGCGGCCGTTGGATCCGGCTGTCCCCCCATGCCACCACCCCGAGCCAGGCCGTGGATCGCCTGGCCGAGGGGCTGCGTACCGCACGCAGGCCCTGACCCCCCGAAAGGAACGAAATGATCAACCGTCGCGCGGCCCTCGCCGTCCTCCTCACCGGCGCTCTCACCGCGGCCTGCGGCACCGCAGGGGAACCGGAGCAGACGGGCCCCGTCAAGATCACCGTCTGGTCGTGGAAGCCCGCCTCCGACGGCCTGGCCGCCGTCGCCAAGGACTTCGAGAAGGCCAACCCGAACATCAAGGTCACCGTCCAGGCGGTCGGCAACCCCGCCATCTGGGACAAGATCACCATCGGCATGGCCGCGGGCGGCAAGGGCCTGGGCGACGTGCTGCACATCGGCATCGACTACCTGCCCGGCTACATGGACAAGTTCCCCGGCGGCCTGGCCGACCTGCGCAAGCTGGGCGCCGACTCCCACAAGGACGCCTTCGCCAAGGGCCTGTGGCCGACCGTGACGGGCAAGGACGGCGGCGTCTACGCGATGCCGTGGGAGGTCAACCCGGTCGGCTTCTTCTACCGCAAGGACCTGTTCGACAAGGCCGGCGTCGACCCCGAGAAGGTCACCACGTGGGACGAGGCGATCGAGGCAGGCAAGAAGCTCAAGGAGAAGACCGGCGCCTTCCTCATCGGCCTCAACAAGCCGGCCGCCAACGGCGTGGACATGGACTTCTACCAGGCGCTGCTCCAGCAGCAGGGCGCCTTCTACTTCAACAAGGAGGGCGAGGTCACGCTCGCCTCCGCGCCCGCCGTCCAGGCCATGACGCTCATCAAGAAGATGAACGACGCCGGCATCGTCGCCGACACCTCGGGCGAGGGCACGGCCAAGCAGCTCATCAGCGGCGGCAAGCTGGCCGTGCTGCCGTGGGCGGCGTGGGCGGTCAGCTACATCCCCGAGATGCGCCCGGAGCAGAAGGGCCTGTGGCGCGTGATGCAGCCGCCCGCCGTGACGCCCGGCGGCAAGCGCGCCGCGATCGTCAACTCCACGCACCTGGCGGTGTCGGGCACCAGCCCGCACCAGAAGGAGGCGTACAAGTTCGTGGAGTACGCGCTGACCAAGCCCGAAGTGATCAACAAGGTGTTCAAGGAGGGCGGCGTCTTCCCCGCGCTGACCGCGGCCTACTCCGACCCGAGGTTCACCGCGCCCCAGCCGTACTTCGGCGACCAGCCCGCGCTCAAGACGTTCGTCGACGCGCTCACCGAGGGCGCCGACGCCACCTACTACTCCGGCGACTACGCCAGAGCTCTGAAGATCGCCAGTGACGCGCAGACGAAGGTGCTGCTCAAGGGCGCCGACCCGGCCGCCGCGCTGACCGAGGCCGCCACGCTGCTGTCCCAGCAGACGAACAGGAAGCTGGCCGGATGACGCTCACCCTGTCCAGGCCGCGGGAGCGGGCGCGGACCAGGCGGTCGTACGTCACCAGGCGGAACATCCCCTACCTGCTGATCATGCCCGCGCTGCTCGGCTTCCTGGTCTTCAAGGCCTATCCGATCCTCGCCGCGATGTACATCAGCCTGACCACCGGCGCGGGCGCGGCCCGCAGCTTCGTCGGGCTCGACAACTACGTGCGGCTGGTGAACGACCCGCTGTTCTGGACCTCGCTCTGGAACACGGGGCTCATCCTGGTCGTCCAGGTGCCGATCATGCTGCTGCTCGCGCTGCTGCTGGCGCTCGGCCTCAACTCCCCCTCCCTACGGCTGCGCGGCCTGTGGCGGCTCGGCGTGTTCATGCCGAGCCTGACGGGCCTGGTCGCCTACGGCGTGATGTTCTCGGTGATCCTGCGCAAGGACTCGGGCCTGCTCAACTGGATGCTCAGCCTCTTCGGCGTGACGCCGATCGACTGGCTGGGCAGCCCCTTCTGGGCGCGCATCGCCATCGTCATCGCGCTGACCTGGCACTACACCGGCTACAACGCGGTGATCTACCTGGCCGGCCTGCAGAGCATCCCCAAGGAGCTGTACGAGGCGGCGATGGTCGACGGCGCCGGCGCGGTCCGCAGGTTCTGGTCGATCACGGTGCCGCAGCTGCGGCCGATCCTCGCGCTGACCATCGTGCTGTCGACGATCGGGACGCTGCAGCTGTTCGACGAGCCGTTCGTGCTGACCGGCGGCGGGCCCGACAACTCCACACTGACGATCTCGCTTTACCTGTACCAGAACGGCTTCCGCTACTTCGACTTCGGTTACGCGGCGGCGATCGCCTACGCCCTGACGTTGATCGTGGCCGTGTTCGGCATCGCACAGATGAGGTTGCAGAAGAAATGAAGGGCTGGACGCTGACTTTCACGCTGGCCGTGGTGTTCGGGCTGTGCGTCGGCCCGTTCTACTGGCTGGCGATGGCCGCCACGCACGGCAACGCCGAGATCTTCTCCTGGCCGCCGAAGTTCTACCCCGGCGACCAGCTGGCCGCGAACACGGCCAAGCTGGAGGAGTCGATCGGCCTCATGCAGGTGCTGGGCAACACGCTGTACGTGGCGGTCGTGCAGACCGCGGGCGCGATCGTGGTGTCGCTGCTGGCGGGCTACGCCTTCGCCAAGTTCACCTTCAGGGGCCGCAACCTGTTCTTCGTGCTGCTGTTGTCGACGCTCGTCATCCCCGGCGGCGTCACCATCATCCCGATCTTCGAGATGATGAACGACATCGGGCTGATCGACAGCTATCCGGCGCTGATCCTGCCGAGCCTGTCGGTACCGTTCGGCATCTTCCTGATGCGGCAGTCACTGCTGGCCGTACCCGACGAACTGCTGGACGCGGCGCGGGTGGACGGCGCCGGCGAGCTGCGGGTGCTGTGGCGGGTGGTGATCCCGGTGATGCGCCCCGTGCTGGCCGCGCTGGCGGTCTTCCTGTTCCTCGGCGCGTGGAACGACTTCCTGTGGCCGCTGATCGCGCTGCGCACGCCCGAGATGTACACGCTGCCCGTCGCGCTGGCCACGCTGCAGGGGCTGGCCAGGACCGACTTCGGCCAGGTCATGGTGGGCACGGCGATCTCCTCGCTGCCCATGATGATCCTCTTCCTCGTTCTCCAGCGACAGTTCATCTCCGGCCTGCTGGCCGGTGCCACGAAGGGATAGACATGCAGATCTGGGAGCCGCACGCGCTCGACGAGACGACCGTGGTCCACGCGGGCGAGGTCGAGGTGGCGGTCGCGGGGACCACCGGCGTCACGGTGACGCCGGTCGCCGAGGGCGTCTGGCTGATCGACGCGCCCGAGGCGACGGCGGCGCAGTGGAAGGTGCCGTGCGTGAAGACCGCCGCCTTCTGGACGCCGGGCAGCGGCACCCGCTGGGTGCCGCCGATCTGGAACGCGCCGATGTCGGCCAGGCTGACCGTGGGCGCGCCCGTGGTGAGCCTGGTCGGTACGGCGGGCACCAACGTGTGCACGGCGGCGCTGGCCGAGTCGGTGGCACCGGTGAGCTTCACCGGGGGGCTGATCGAGGAGACCGGCGAGTTCGTCTTCACCCTGCAGGGCGACGGGCTGCGCATCAGGCTCGACCTGTCGGACCGGCTGTACTCCGCGGCCCTGGCCGGCGTGGCCGAGTGGTGGCAGGCGGGCCGCGAGCTGCCGCCGACTCCGCGCCAGGCCAGGCTGCCGGTCTACTCCACCTGGTACAGCATGCACCAGGAGGTCACGGCCGAGTCGGTGGAGCTGCAGGCCAGGCTGTCGAAGCGGCTCGGCTGCGACACGATCATCGTGGACGACGGCTGGCAGACCGCCGACCGGGCCCGCGGGTACGCCTTCTGCGGCGACTGGGAGCCCAACCAGGAGGCGTTCCCCGACATCGTGAGCCATGTGCGCAAGGTTCAGGGCAACGACATGGCCTACCTGCTGTGGTACGCCCTGCCGTTCGTCGGCAAGCACAACGGGGCCTTCGAACGCTTCGACGGCAGGTTCCTGCGCTACCTCGACCACATGGACGCGGCGGTGCTCGACCCGCGTCACCCCGAGGTGCGCGCGTTCCTCATCGACAAGCTCGCCCAGGCGGTCGAGCTCTGGGGCATGGACGGCTTGAAGATCGACTTCGTGGACCGGTTCGCCACGCCGGGCGGCGATCCGGCTCCCTCCGAAGGCGCCGACTGCGCGGAGGTCGACGAGGGGGTGCGGCGGCTGCTGCACGATCTCGACGCCCGGCTGCGCCGTACCAGGCCCGAGGTGCTGATCGAGCACCGCCAGCCGTACACGAGCCCCGGGCTGTGGCCGTACGCGAACATGGTGCGAGCGGCCGACTGCCCCCTCAGCCCGCAGGAGAACCGGCAGCGCACGATCGACCTGCGGCTGACCGCGGGACCGCTCGCCGTGCACTCGGACATGATCCTCTGGCACCCCGACGAGCCCGCCGAGCAGGTGGCGGTGCACCTGATCAACGCGCTGTTCTCGGTGCCGCAGGTGTCGGTCGACCTGGCGGCCCAGCGGCCCGACCAGCTGGCCGCCATCGAGTTCTGGCTCGGCGTCTTCCGCCGCCACCTCGACACGCTCCAGTTGGGCGTGCTGGAGCCCTCGCAGCCTGAACACGGCTATCCGCTCGTGCGGGCCTACGATGGGCAGACCACGATCATCGCCCGCTACGCTCCCCTCGCCGTGGACGTGCCGGGCACGGGCGAGGTGCTCATCGCCAACGCCGACCCCGACCCCCGCGTGGTCCTCTACGGCGAGGGCGAGGCACAAGCCGAGGTCCTCGACTGCGGAGGGACGCTCGTCTGGGCCGGCAGGCTCCGGTTCGACGCGGGAGCGAGCATGGTCGAGGTGCCCACAGGCGGCCTGCTCAAGCTGAGGAGAGACTGAAGTGACGGCACGTCGGCCGCGCGAGCGCGGGCTCACCATCGAGGACGTCGCGCGCGCGGCCGGCGTGTCCCGTCAGACGATCTCCAACGCGCTCAACGCCCCGCACCGGCTGAAGGCCGAGACGCTGGAGCGGGTGACGGCGCTGATCGAGGAGCTCGGCTACCGGCCCGACCAGTCGGCGCGCAGCCTGAAGTCGGGCACCAGGCGGATCATCGCCTACCCGACGCCGGTGGACGATCCGGCCAATCCCAACCCCTTGATGGGCGGGTTCCTCGAGGCGGTCGTGGCGGCGGCGGGCGAGGCCGGCTACCGGATCCTGCTGGTCAGGCCGCGTCCAGGCCAGACCCACGAGCAGGCGCTCGACGAGCTGATCGCCGCCCGCACAGTGGACGGCTTCCTGCTGTCCGACATACTGCGCGACGACCCCCGCGTCGCCCATCTGGCCGCCGAGGGCTTCCCCTTCGCCGCCTTCGGGCGCACGGAACCCGAGCACCCGCAGTCGTGGGTGGACGTCGACAGCGTCCAGGCGGTGACCGAGCTGGTGGGTCTGCTGGCCGCCCGAGGGCACCGCAAGGTCGCCTTCCTCGCCTCGTCGAGCGGGCAGCCGTGGATGGACGACCGGCGCGACGGGTTCCTCGCGGGCGTGCGCCGCCACGGCCTGGCCGGACAGGAGTTCTCCGTGCGGGGCGACGAGCCGGGCGAGATCGTCGCCGCCACCCGCGAACTGCTCGCGAGCCGCGCCCGCCCGACCGCGATCGTGGCGGGGGGCGACTGGCTGGCGCTCGGCGTGTACGCCGCCGCCAGGGCCGAGGGCGTGGAGATCGGCGCCGACCTGGCCCTCGTCGCCTTCGACGACCTGCCCGTCACCGCGTTCCTGCAGCCGGCCCTGACCACCGTGCGGCTGCCGCTCCGCCGTATCGCCGAGGCGCTGGTCAGCCGGCTGGTGCGCATCGTCGAGGACGGCGTCAATCCCCAGGCGGGCCTCCTGCTCCCAGGCGAGCTGGTGATCCGCCCCAGTCTCGGCCCGTGAGGGCCTCGTGATCGGAACCCTTCATGCGTATCGACTCCTCCAGCGAGGAGCTGGTGGCGATGTTCGAGTGGGCGCGCGACAGGGCGCTGCGCTGGGCGCACCCCGCCGGGTCGCGCGGCCCGCTCAACGTCGACGAGCGGCAGCCGCACGGCACAGGCGAGGGCGCCTACCTGCCCTCGTACTGGGCGGGCTACGCGCACCGCAGCGGCTTCTACCTGCGCGACTTCGTCCACCAGCTCCCCGGCGCCCACCTGCTCGGCCTCCACGCGGCCAACCTGGCGATGCTGCGCTGCTTCGCCGCGTCGGCCACCGAGGAGCACGGCCACCGTCCCGTGTGGGCCTTCAACTTCGACGGCTCGTACCTGTCGATCGACTACCGCGGCCCCGATGCGTTCGTCAGGGAGGCGCCCGCGGTCTACGAGCTGGTGGAGGCGGGCGCCGCCGCCTACCGGTGGACGGGTGACCGCTCGTACGTGGACGACCCCGTCCTGTGGGACTACTACCGGCGGGCGGTCGACCTGCCCCCGACCGCCATGGGGACGGGCATCTTCGACGGCACCGCCACCTACAACGAGCAGGACGGCGAGCCGCTGGCGGTGGCCGGTGACGGCGTCGCCGCGCAGTACGCCGCCTTCCTCGCGATGGCCGAGCTGTCCAGGGCGCGCGGCCTGGACGGCGACGCGTACGAGCGGCGGGCTCTCGACCTGTGCCGCCGCTTCGCCTCCGAGTGGAAGGGGGCGCGCGGCTTCACCAGGGACGGCACGCCCGTCACGGGCTGGGGCATGGAGAGCAGCTGGTTCCCCGCGCTCAAGCGGCTCACCGCCGACGAGGACCTCCTGGACCACATCGACGCCCAGACCCGCGGGCCCGGCAGGCCGCACAACGTGGAGGCGTGGACGTACCTGCCGGACACGTTCTTCCGCCACGGCAGGACCGAGACGGCCTGGCGGTGGATGAGAGAGATCTTCGCCTCCCGTGAAGGGGAGCACGTGGCGGGCGGGCGCAACGGCGACTATCCGGAGGTGTCGTTCACGCTGGTCAGCCAGGTGGTCGAGGGCCTGCTGGGCGTGCGGCCGCACGGCGACGCGATCGTCACGGAGCCCTCCCTGCCCGCGGGCGTCGACTGGCTGTCCGTCTCCGGCATCCCCGTCGGCGGCGGCAGCGTGGCGGTCCGCCACGAGGGCGGCACCACCACGCTCACCAACCTGTCGCGACACCTCACCTACACCTGGACGGCCTGCGGGCTCACCCAGCGGGTACCGCCGGGCGCCACGCTCACAGCACGTCGGACAGGAACTGCTTGAGCCTGGGGCTGACCGGCGCCTCGAAGATCTGCGACGGCGGCCCCGCCTCGACCGACACTCCCTCGTCGAGGAAGACCACGGTGTCGGCCGCCTCGCGGGCGAAGCCCATCTCGTGGGTGACGACCACCATGGTCATCCCCTCCCCGGCCAGGTCGGCCATCAGCCCGAGCACGCCCTTGACCAGTTCGGGGTCCAGCGCCGAGGTGGCCTCGTCGAAGAGCATCACCTGCGGCTCCATCGCCAGCGCCCTGGCGATGGCGGCCCGCTGCTGCTGGCCGCCGGACAGGTGGCCGGGCCTGGCGTCGGCCTTGCCCGCCAGGCCGACGAGATCGAGCTGGCGCCTGGCGATCGCCTCGGCCTCGTCGGCGGACACGCCTCTGATCCTGCGCAGCGGCAGCGTGAGGTTACGCAGGATGCTCATGTGCGGGAACAGGTTGAACTGCTGGAACACCATCCCGATCCGGCGCCGCAGCCGGTCGGGGTCCTCCCCCAGCACGCTCCGCCCGTCCAGCAGGACGTCGCCCCTGGAGGGTTCGAGCAGCCGGTTGATCGTGCGCAGGAACGTCGACTTACCCGAGCCGGAGGGACCGATCACGCAGGCCGTGTGCCCGTGCTCGACGTCGAGGTCCACGCCGCGCAGGACGGGCGTGGCGCCGAAGGACAGGTGGATGTCGCGGGTGACGACGCCGCTCATGCCCTCGCCTCCTTCGGTGCGGCCCGCAGCCGCCTGTCGATGTGGTTGACCAGGTGCGTGAGCGGCACGGTGAGCAGCAGGTAGAACAGCCCGGCCAGCACCAGCGCGGACTCGTTGCCGGTGTTGGCCGCCGCGTCCTGCCCGATCCTGAACAGCTCGCGCTGGGTGGCCAGCAGGCCGAGGAAGTAGACCAGGCTCGACTCCTTGACGAGCGCGATGACCTGGTTGACCAGCGCCGGCAGCACCCGCCGTACGCCCTGGGGGATGATCACCATGCGCAGCGCGGCGCCGCGGGAGAACCCCAGCGCGCGGGCGGCCTCCAACTGGCCGCTCTCGACGCTCTGGATGCCCGACCTGAAGATCTCACCGATGTAGGCGGCGGCGATCAGGGAGAGCGCGAGGATGCCCAGCGGATACGGGTTGGGCCCCCAGACCTGCATGCCGAGCGGCGCGAGCCCGACCCCGATGAGCAGGATGGTCACCACGGCGGGCAGCCCGCGGAAGACGTCGGTGTAGACGCGCGCGGGCCACCTGAGCCATCTGGCCCTGGCGATGCCCGCCATGGCCAGCAGCATGCCGAGGACCGTGCCGAGCACGGCGGAGAGGCCGGCCAGGATCAGCGTGTTGGGCAGCCCGACGGTGAGCATGTCGGGCAGCGCCTCGCGCATGGACTCCCAGTCGAAGAACATCCGCCACAGCGTCGACAACCAGTCCATTTACTTGGCGCCCGCGCTACCCGGCTTGAAGTCCGCGGGAATCGGGCGGCCGGGGTAGTACTGGTCCTGCAGCTTCTTCCACGTGCCGTCGGCGATGACCTCGTCCAGCGCCTTGTTCAGCGCGGCCAGCAGTTCGGGCTTGTCCTGCGCGACCGCGAAGGCCGTCGGCGAGGGGCTGAGCTGCTTGGCGGCGAGCACGATCGCGCCGTCGCTCTCCTTGGCGCTGGTCTCGCCGATCTCGGCGGGGGAGATCCAGGCGTCGGCGGTGCCGGCCTTGAGCTGGTTGACCGCGCCGTTGTAGTCGGGCACCCGGACGGGGTCGAGGCCCTGCTGGGTGGCGTAGTCGTCCTGGACGGTGCCCTGGACGACGACCACCCGCTTGCCCTTGAGCTCGTCGAAGGACTTGATCGCCGAGTCGGAGGGCACGTCGAGGCCGAAGTAGCCGAAGTCGTAGCCGTTGGTGAAGGCGACGGTCTTCTTGCGGGCCTCGGTGATCGTGATGGAGGAGCTGCCCACGTCGAACTTGTGCGTGGCCACCTGGGACAGGAGCGCGGAGAAGTCGGTGCCGACGAACTCGACCTTCAGGCCCGCCTTGGCCGCGACCGCGGAGAACAGGTCGTTGTCGAAGCCGGTGAACTTGCCGTCCTTGAGGAACACGTTCGGGGGCGCGTCGGTCAGTGTCCCCGTCCTGACGATCCCGGGCTGCAGGAGCTTGTACGGGTTGGCGGTGGCACCTCCCGCGGTGGCACCTCCCGCGGTGTCGCCTGATCCGTTCGACCCGCAGGCGGAGACGGCAAGGAGGGCGGCGAGGGCAAGGGCGATGCGCTTACTCATATCACATATCCAAGTAGGAAAAGCAGGGAATTTACCGAAGAAGACGGCCCGTCATCGCGACGGGCCGTCCGGTAATCTACTAATCAGGTAGGATTTGTGTCAATTGTGATGTAGGTCTTACGCATCGTCTCGTGCACCACCCACGTGCCCTTCCAGCCGTCCCGCAGCACCACGGTCGAGCCGGGGCCGAGCTCGGTCACCTCGCCGTCCTCGGCGGTCAGCGTGGCCCTGCCGGTCAGGATCTGGCAGATCTCGTGGAAGCCGTCACGCACGGCGGTGAAGGTGCCGGGCTCGCACTCCCACACACCCGCCTCCGCGCCGCCGTCACGCCACAGCTCCAGCGTCGACTCTCGCTGCCCGGTCAGGCTGGTGGGCTTGGGGACGGCGGGAGGAAGCGTCACGGTCACGGCGTCGGTCAGATGCGTCATCAGCGCCCCGCAATCAGGTTGGCCAGGCGGGCGTACCCGGAGGTGGTGGTACCCCTGTCGTTCTCGCGCCGGTCCGCGGCGCGGAACAGCGTGTAGATGAGCTGCACGCCGGCGTAGCGCAGCGGCTCGGGCTCCCACTGGCGGACCTGGCGGCCCACCCACGGCAGCGAGGTGAGTTCGGTGTCCTGGCGCAGCACCAGGTCGCGCAGCGTGCGCCCGGCCAGGTTGGTGGTGGTGACGCCGCTGCCGACGTAGCCGCCGGCCCAGCCGAGGCCCGTCTCGTGGTCCAGGTGGACGGTCGAGCACCAGTCGCGCGGCACGCCGAGCACGCCGCACCAGGAGTGCTGGATGCGCGCGTCCGCCGCGGCGGGGAAGAGCTTGACCAGCATCCGCCACAGCGACTCGACGGTCCAGCGCTGGGTGGCGCCGCGGTCGTCGGTGCGCGAGCCGTAGCGGTACGGCACGCCGCGCCCGCCGATGGCGATGCGGTCGTCGGCGGTGCGCTGGGCGTAGATGTAGGCGTGCGCCTCGTCGCCCAGCAGCTCGCGGTCCTCCCAGCCCAGGTGCTTCCACACGTCGGCGGGCAGCGGCTCGGTGACGATCATCGAGCTGTTCATCGGCAGCCACTGGCGGCGCTGCCCCTCGATGCCCGCGGTGAAGCCCTCGGTGGCGCGGATGACGTACTCCGCCTTCACCACCCCCCTGGTGGTGATCGCCTGCCTGGGCTTGATCGCGGTGACCGTGGTGCCCTCGAAGATGTCGACGCCGAGCGCGGCGACGACCCTGGCCAGGCCCACGGCCAGCTTGGCCGGCTGGATGCGGGCGCAGTGCGGGCTGAAGGTGGCGTCGAGCGCCCCGGCCACGCGCAGGCGCGACTCGCGCTCGTCGCGCTCGAGCAGGCGCAGGTCCTGCTCGCCGTACCCCCACGCGCGCAGCTCGTCGAGCTCCTCGTGCAGGCGGCGGCGCTGGGCCGGGTTGGTGGCGGTGTGGATGAGCCCGCCCTTGTGGATGTCGGCGTCGATGCCCTCCTCGCCGGCGACGCGGATGACCTCGTCGACCGAGGTGAACATGGCGTGCTGCAGGTCGATCATCGCCTGGCGGCCGCGCGCCTTGGCGTGGCGCTCGCGCGAGCCCGCGAACTCGGCCGACAGCCATCCGCCGTTGCGTCCCGAGGCGCCGAACCCGGCGAACTCCTTCTCCAGGATCGCGATCCGCAGGTCGGGCTGGGCCTTCTTCAGGTAGTAGGCGGTCCACAGGCCGGTGTAGCCGCCGCCCACGATGGCGACGTCGTAGTCGCGCGAGCCCGGCAGCGCCGCCCTGCGGTCGGGGATGCCGATCTGCCGGTACCAGAAGGAGACTCCTCCGTTGGCGAAGTCCTTGGTGACGTTCACGTGAGCACAGCCTCCGCGTCGCTTTCGTCGGGTAGGAGGACGGAGTCGGCGACGCGCCAGGTCAGCGTCACCTCGTCGCCCACACGGGCCTCGCTCAGGCCGCCGGCCTGCTCGCGGACCAGCGCGGGAGAGCCGTCCGGCAGCTGCAGCTCCAGCTTACGGCTGGAGCCCAGGTAGATCTCGCCGGTGACGGTGCCGGGCAGGGCGTTCCATCCAGGCTCGGCCTCGTGTCCTGGCTTGCGGACGGCCAGCCGTTCGGGCCGCACCACCAGGGCGCCGTCCTTGGCCTCGATGCCGCCCTGGACGTGCAGGTGGCGCGCGCACACCCCGATACCGTGGTCGGAGACGGGCCCGCGCAGGACCGTCGACTCGCCCAGGAACTTGGCCACGAACAACGTCTTCGGCCGCTCGTAGAGCTCGGCGGCGGGTCCGACCTGCTCGATGCGGCCCTTGTTGAACACCGCGATCCTGTCGGACAGCACCAGTGCCTCGTCCTGGTCGTGCGTCACGTAGACGAACGTGGTGCCGAGCTCGGCGTGGATGCGCTTGATCTCCAGCTGGAGCCAGTCGCGCAGCTTCTTGTCGAGCGCGCCGAGCGGCTCGTCCATCAGCAGCACCCGGGGGTTGTAGACGATCGCGCGGGCGACGGCGACGCGCTGCTGCTGGCCGCCGGACAGCTCGCGCGGGTAGCGGTGGCCGAAGTCGCCGAGGTGGACGGTCGCCAGCGCCGCCTCCACCATCTCGGCGCGCTTGGCCTTGGGCACCTTGCGCTGCTTGAGCGGGAAGGCGATGTTCTCCGCGACCGTCATGTGCGGGAAGAGGGCGTAGTGCTGGAAGACCATGCCCATGTCGCGCTTGTGCGGCGGGGTGGAGCCGATGGAGGTGCCGTCGACGGTCAGCTCACCGCTGGTCTGCCTGACGAACCCGGCGATGATGTTGAGCGTCGTGGTCTTGCCCGAGCCGCTGGGCCCGAGCAGCGTCATGAACTCGCCAGGCTCGATCGACAGTGACACGTCGTCGACGGCGACGAAGTCGTGGTAGGTCTTGGTGAGGCCGGTGAGCTGGATGCTACTTGGCACGGGTCCTCCTGGCGACGAAGAAGGTGGCGACGAGGACGAGCGTCGTGGTGAGCACGATGATCATGGTGGCCGCGGCCGCGATGGTCGGATCGGTCTCACGGGTGACGCTGGCGTACATCTTCACCGGCAGGGTCTGCAGATACGGACTTTGGATGAACAGCGAGACGACCACCTCGTCGAAGCTGGTCACGAAGGCGAACAGCGCCCCGGAGGCCACGCCGGGGGCCACGAGGGGAAGCGTCACGCTGCGGAAGGCGGTCCACCTGCTCGCTCCGAGGCTGGCGGCCGCGTCCTCCAGCCGCCTGTCGAAGCCGCGCAGCGAGGCCGTGACCGGGATGATGACGAACGGCAGGGCCAGCACGGTGTGCGCCATGACGAAGCCCACGAGGGTGCCCACGAGCTGGAGCTTGAGGAACACCGCGTAGGTGCCGATGGCGAGCACGACGCCGGGCACGATCATCGGCGCCAGCAAGGAGCCCTGGGCCACGGCGAGACCCTTGATCTTCGCCCTGGTCAGGCCGAGCGCGGCCGCCGTGCCGAGGACGGTGGCCACGACCGTGACCAGCAGCGCCACCTGCACGGAGGTGCCGAGCGCCGACATCCACGCCGAGTCGCCGAAGAAGTTGGCGTACCACCGGGTGGAGTAGCCGTCAGGGGGGAACTTCAGTGACGGCTTGTCGGTGAAGCTCAGCGGCACCACGATCAGCGCGGGCGCGACCAGCCACACGCCGATCAGCGAGCAGAAGGCCCAGAGCAGCCCGCGGGCCCTCATCCTGTCACCTTCCTTCCGGTACGGCGCAGCGTCAGCGCCAGCAGCGCGATCATGGCGAGCGTCAGCCCGAGCAGCACGACGCCCATCGCGCCGCCGCGACCCCACTTGAGCAGGCCGTTCACCTGAGTGAAGATCTGCTGCGAGATCAGCGCGTCGGTCGGCGAGCCCAGCAGCGCGGGGGTGACGTAGAACCCGAGCGCGCTGATGAACACCGTCAGGCACCCGGCGGAGACGCCGGGCAGCGACAGCGGCACGTACACCTTGAGGAACGCCTTGACCGGGTGGGCGCCGAGGCTGGTGGCCGCGGGCAGCAGCCGCCTGTCGATGCCGCTCATCACCGCGTACAGCGGCAGCACCATGAACGGCATCAGCAGCTGCACCATGCCGATGACCACGCCGGTCTGGGTGCGGATGAGGCTGAAGGGCCCCATCCCGAGCACGCCGAGCATCTTGTTGATCACGCCGGTGTCCTGGAGGAGGATCACCCACGCGAACGTGCGCACCATGAGGCTGGTCCAGAACGGCACCAGCACCAGGAGCGTCAGGACCGCCCTGGCCTTCGCCCCCGCGATCGTCATCGCGTAGGCGTAGGGGTAGGACAGCGCCAGCGCGACAAGCGTCACCCAGAACGCGGTGCCGAACGTCCTGCCGAGCACCTGCAGGTTCGCCTGTTCACCGAAGAACCAGGCGAAGTTGCCCAGCCCGGGCTCGGGGTCGGTGAAGGCGCTGACCAGCATCGACACCAGCGGGTAGAGGAAGAAGACACCGAGCGCGACCAGCGCGGGCAGCAGGAGGAGCGCGGGCCCCGCCGTTCTCTCTTTCACGGCGTGCTCAGCCCCCGAGCCAGGCGGACCACTTCTCGATCATCTCGGACTGGTTCTCCGCCCACCACTTGTCGTCCACCTTGAGCCGCTTGTCGGCCACCTCGGGGCGGGTGGTCAGGAAGGAGGTGCCGAGCTCGTCGAGCTGGGGCTTGGCCTCAGTGTTGATGGGCGAGTAGGAGGTCAGCTCGGTGAGCTTGGCCTGCTGCTGGGCGCCCAGGTAGTAGTTGATCATCGCCATGGACGCCTTGGGGTTCTTGGCGTTCTTGGGCACGGCGAGGGAGTCCATGATGGGCATCCACTCGTTCCACTGGACGTCGAACTTCGCGCCGTTCTTGATGCCGGCGTAGGCGCGGCCGCTCCACATCATGACCATGTCGACCTCGCCGGACTCCAGCAGTTGCTGGGACTCGGCGCCGGTCTTCCAGAAGACCAGGTCGCCGCGGACGGTGTCGAGCTTCTTGGTCGCCTTGGCCACGTCGATCGGGTAGAGCTTGTCGGCGGCCACGCCGTCGGCCACCAGCGCGGCCTCGAACGGGCCGGGCGCCGAGTCGCCCGGGTTGCCGGGGATGGCCCGCTTGCCGGGGAACTTCGCCGTGTCGAAGAAGTCCTTCCAGCCCTGCGGCGGGTTGGACCCGAACTTGTCCTTGTTGTAGGCGAGGACCATGCCGTACTGCATGGCGGGGACGCTGCACTCGGTGGCCAGGCCGTCAGGGACCTTCGACTTGTCGATGATCTTGTAGTCGAGGGGCTGGAGCAGCTTGCCGCACTGGGCCGCGGCCCAGATGGAGTCGGTGTCGACGACGTCCCAGGTGACGTTGGAGGAGTCGACCTGCGCCTTGATCTTGGCGTAGTCGGTCGGGCCGTCCTGGACCACCTGGGCGCCCGACTCCTTCGCGAAGGGGTCGATGGCCGCGTCCTGCTGGCCCTTCTGGTAGACGCCTCCGTAGGACACGAAGGTCATGTTGACGCCCTTCAGGGCGTCCTTCTTGATGGCTCCGGACTGTGCGGGCCCTGAGCCGAGGTCGACGTCCGCGGGCGCCGCGGCGCCTCCGCCGCAGGCCGCAGCCAGCAGGAGGGAGGCCGCGGCGACAGCCGTACCGGCCAGTCGCTTGGGTCGCATGAGCATGGTTGCCCCCTCGTTGATCGTGAAATGGGGTTCTTGCGGGGTGGGGTCAGGGGGGTGGGGTCAGGGGGGTGGGGTCAGGGTGGGATCGGGGGGTGGGATCGAAGGTCAGTCAGGTGTGGGCGGGCCGATGATCCAGAGGACCTCGGCCTCCTCCTCGCCGTCGTTGACGACGCGGTGCGGGACGGAGGTGCGGTACTCGACGCTGTCGCCCGGCCCCATCCGGAGCAGGCTCTTCTCGCCCAGATGGACGGCTACCGCGCCACGCAGGACGAGCAGGATCTCCTGGGAGTCGCCGTGGGTGTACTGCTCGTCCCCTGTGGAGGCGCCTGGCTCGAACTCGCCGCTGTACACCTCCAGGTTCTGGAGCGGTCGCTGCGAGATCAGGTACTTGCGCGAGCCTTGTCCCGCGTGCAGTTCGGGGCGCTCGGCCCTTCTGACGACGCGATGGCCGCTCGCCTCCTCTTCGCTGAACAGGTCGGCGACCGTGATGCCGAGCGCCACGGCGATCCGCCGTAGCATCCCGACACTCGCACTGGTCTGACCGCGCTCCAACTGGCTGATGAAGCTGGCACTCGCCTGTGCCTGCGCCGCCAGACCCCTGACGGTCATCTGGCGCATGCTGCGATAGGCACGGATCCGGTCGCCCAAGGGCTCAGATGCCATCGAACGTCTCGATTCTCTGCACTGAACAAGTTGTTAAGTGGCAATGAAGGGACCGTACAAATGCATCAACCGCCCCAGCAAGAGGGCGGTTGGTTACAAATCGGTCAACTGTGATCACGCTCACGTCAAAGAACGCGCAAAACCGCTGGTGACGGGCGTGTGGGTGAGAGGCAAAAATCACGGGGGCGTTCGAGGACGCGGCCGGCCCCACTGTTCCGGTCATCAGGATCGAACAGCTGCAGCGCGAGCGCCTCCATCCACGCCGGCACCCGCGCGAGCTCCTTGAACTCCTTGCGCTCAGCGGCGCGAACCTGACGCCCTCGCCCGGCTCGCCGCGGATCAGCCTCCCGCCCGCACCACGCCCCACGGCGGGAAGCCCGCCTGCTCACCACCCGGGCCTCGCCGCACCGCCGGCCCGGGGCTCGAGGCCCACCCACATCACGCCCCCCGGAGGCCCGCCACCGCTTGCCGCCGCAGAGACCCGCACCACCCGCCGCCTCCGGCGGTCCGCACCCCTCGCCCTCCTCGTCTCGCGCACCCGCGAAGAAGGCGCTCGCGGGCGGCGCCGCCTGGCGCCGAGAAAGGCCGGTTCACAGCCAACCACGAGACACCCCGCGAGCCAGCGCCGGAGACAGGCGTGCCCGTCGAGCCGGTGCGCTGGGGCGGGCGCGCCCGCCGAGCCAGCACGCCGGGGGGCCTGTTCCGCGAGCCGACGCTGGAGGCAGGCGCGCCCGTCGAGCCGATGCGCCGAGGGCGGGCGCGTCCGGCGAGCCGGGTTGGCGTGTCGAGCTCGCGCGCGAGGTCGAGGGCGGCAGCGCGGCCGGGCGTCGGGCGGCCCGTCGTCAAGCGCACAGCCGAGCGCGCGCCAAGGAAGGGCTAGCGCTCCGGCTTTATTCAGCGTACTTTACTCAGAACTCATTATTCAGCGTGTGACATAGTACATCCTGGAGCGGAAGTGAAAGCTCTCCTTGCCGCCGTGGCGGCACTGGTCACCCTGACCGGATGCGCGACGGGCGGCGTCCAGCAAGCCGCGCCGTCGATCGCGCCCAGCTCCCAGAAGCTGTCCGGCGAGGTGAAGGTGTGGTCCTTCGACGTCGGGGCCAAGGCGCTGCAGCGTCTGGCGCCAGAGTTCATGAAGCTGCATCCCGGCGTGAAGGTCGAGGTGACCGACGTCGGCTACGACAACGTCTACGACAAGATCACCGTCGGTCTCCAGTCCGGCTCCGGCCTGCCCGACGTCGTGCACCTGGAGGACGAGCGCGTCTCGGCCTACGCCAAGAACTTCCCCAACGGCCTGGTCGACCTCGCCCCCGTCGCCGGCAAGTACAAGAGCGACTTCGACCCCGCCAAGTGGCAGACCGCGTCCGGTCCCGGCGGCAAGCTGTACGCCCTGCCGTGGGACTCCGCGCCCGTCGGCCTGTTCTACCGGCGCGACTACTTCGAGCAGGCGGGCGTCAAGGCCGAGGACGTCACAACCTGGGACGAGCTCGTCACGGCGGGCCTGCGAGTCAAGGCCAAGACCGGCAAGCGGCTGTTCGTCTCCGATCTGGGCAACATCACCCCGCTGTTCACGACCCTGCTCCAGCAGCAGGGCCAGGGGATCTTCAAGGACGGCAAGGTCGCGGTGAACTCGGCGGCGGGTGTGAAGGCGCTGACGCTCATGGCCCGCCTCAACAAGCAGGGCCTGCTGCAGAACGAGAAGGGCTGGGACGGCAGGGTCACCGCCACCAAGGAGGGCAAGGCCGCCACCGCGCCCACCGCCGTGTGGTGGAGCGGCACGCTGACCTCCGAGATGCCTGAGCTGTCAGGAAAATTCGGGGTGGTCCCGCTGCCGGCCTTCGAGGCGGGCGGCGTGCGCACCTCGGCCAACGGCGGCTCCATGCTCGCCGTCACCGGGCAGACCCGCAACCAGCAGGCCGCCTACGCCTTCGCCGAGTTCGTCACCGCGAACAAGGACAGCCAGCTGTCGATGATGAAGACCGAGAGCCTGTTCCCCGCCTACCTGCCCGCGCTGGCCGACCCCTACTTCGGCACCCCGGTCGACTACTTCGGCGGCCAGCCCGTCAACCAGATCTTCGCCGAGCAGGTGCGCGACATCCCGCCTGTGGAGTCCACGGACGACGACGCCGAGGCGGCCGAGCTGCTGAAGACGCTGCTGTCGCGCGCCGTGGTCGGCGGCGAGGATCCCAGGACCGTCCTGGACGAGGCCGCCAAGCAGATCTCGGCCGCCACCAAGCGGGAGATCGCGGCGTCGTGACCGCGCTGACCGAGAAGCTCGTCGGGGCTCCGGCCCTGACGGGTCCCCGCCACCGGCGGCTCATCCCGTGGATCTTCGCGGGCCCCGCCACCGCGCTGTTCGCCGTCTTCTTCGCCTATCCGCTGGCGGCCTCGCTGATGCAGAGCTTCCAGCGGACCGAGGACGGCGTCACCTCGTGGGCGGGCCTCGACCAGTACGCCAGGCTGCTGGCCGACGCCAGGTTCGGCAGGTCGCTGCTGAACGTCGGCCTCATCCTGGTCGTCCAGGTACCGATCATGATCGGGCTGGCGCTGGTGCTCGCCTATGTCCTCAACCAGTCGTGGCTGCGCTTCCGCGCCACCCTCCGGGTCGCCTTCTTCCTGCCCGCCGTGACCACCCTGGTGGCGTACGCGGTGGTGTTCAGGGTGCTGCTGAAGACCGAGGGCGGCATGGTCAACCAGCTTCTCGGGCACGAGATCGGCTGGCTGGATGACCCGATGTGGGCGCGGGTGGCGCTGATCGCCTCCATCACCTGGCGGTGGACCGGCTACAACATGGTGATCCTGCTGGCCGGTCTCCAGTCGATCGGCAAGGCGCAGTACGAGGCCGCGGCCATCGACGGCGCCGGCCCGTGGCGGACGTTCACCAGCGTGATCGTGCCGCAGCTCAAGCCGGTGATCCTGTTCTGCTCGATCACCTCCACGATCGGGACGCTGCAGCTGTTCGACGAGAACAAGGTGCTGACCGACGGCGGGCCGGACGACGCGACGCTCTCGCCGATCCTGCTGCTGTTCCAGGTGGGGTTCAAGCAGTTCGACTTCGGTTACGCCGCCGCGATGGCGTGGGTGATCGTGCTGATCATCGGCCTGCTGTCCTACGCGCAGTTCAGGTGGTTGAAATGAGACGGTTGCTGGTCTGGCTGCTCGTCGCGGCGGGCGCGCTCGTCAGCGTCGTGCCGTTCTACTGGATGGCGGTGGCCTCCACCCACGACACGAGCGAGCTGTTCCGCTCGCCGCCGCCGTTCCTGCCGGGAGACGACCTGCTGGCCAACCTGCGCGGGCTGGAGGAGGCGGTCGGCTTCAGCAGGGTGGTCGTCAACAGCCTGGCCACCGCGCTGGTCTACACCGCGGGTAGCGCGCTGGTCAGCGCGATGGCCGGGTACGGCCTGGCGAAGTTCCGTTTCAGGGGCCGCGGCGTGCTGCTGGCGGCGGTTCTCGCGACGATGATGATCCCCTTCCAGGTGTTGCTCGTGCCGCTGTTCCAGATGATGGCGAGCATCGGCTGGGTCGACACCTACCAGGCGATCGTCATCCCGTTCCTGGCCAACTCCTTCGGCATCTTCCTGATGCGGCAGGCCTTCCTCGACTTCCCCGACGAGCTGATCGAGAGCGGGCGTCTGGACGGCGCGGGCGACCTGCGGATCTTCTACCGGCTCGTGCTGCCCGTGGTACGGCCGCAGCTCGGCGCCCTGGTCATCTTCACCTTCATGAGCCAGTGGAACTCCTTCATCTGGCCCCTGCTGATGCTCAACTCCGAGGAGAAGTACGTGCTCCCCGTCGCGCTCAGCCACCTGACCGGGCTGACCCGTGTCGACTACGCGGGCCTGATGCTCGGCGCGCTGCTGGCGACGCTGCCGCTCATGCTCGTCTTCCTCGTCTTCCAGAAGCAGTTCGTCTCCGGCCTGCTCGGCGGGGCGGTGAAGGGCTGACCCTGAGGACCCGCACCCCGCGGCCGCCCATCCCGCGGCCTCGGGCGGTGGCCGTCCGGGGAGGGATCAGTAGCCCCGCGACCACCGCACGACGTTGCGCAGCGGCTCCCCCGCGACGAACCTGCGCCAGTTGTCCTCGAACACCTCGAGGATCTGGCCCGACTCCTGGTCGGAGCCGCCCGCGGTGTGCTGGGTGAGCAGCGTGTTCGGGGTGCTCCAGAGCGGGTGTCCGGCCGGCAGCGGCTCGGTCGCCGTCACGTCGAGGACCGCCCCGCCGAGCCGTCCCTCCCGCAACGCCGCCACCAGCGCGTCCTCGTCGAGGAGCGAGCCGCGCCCTGCGTTGACGAGGATCGCGCCGGGCGGGAGCAGCGCCAGCCGCGCCGCGTCGACCAGGCCCGCCGTCTCCTCGGTGCCCGGCAGCAACCCCACCAGCACGTCGGTCTCCGGCAGCAGGGCGTCGAGCTCGGCCAGGCTCATCCGGCGCGAGTAGAGCGTCACACGGCAGCCGAAGGGGGCCAGCAGCTCGGCCAGCCGCCGCGCGATCGTGCCCGCGCCGAGGATGACGACCGACGCCCCGGTGAGCAGCCGCAGCCTGGGTCTGATCGGCTCCTTCGACCAGGTCCGCCGCTCCCCCAGCCGCGCCAGCTCGTCGACGCCCCGGTACAGCGCGAGCAGGCCCGCGAGGCAGGTCTGCGCGACGGGATCGGCGAACGTGCCCGACAGGTTCGTGACGGTGATGCGCCGCCCGAGCTCGGACCAGTCGAGATCCAGGTATCTGTCGATCCCCATGGACGACAGCTGCAGCCAGCGCAGGTCGCCGGCCTGCGCCAGCCATTCGGGCGGGCAGTTGCCGACCGCGACGCTCGCCGCGGCGAACGCCTCGACGTCGCGCCGGGTGTGCTCCTTGGGCTGAGCGAACCACACGGGCACGTCGCCGGCGAGCGCGCGGACCCGCTCCCGCTCGGCGGCGGTGAGCGCCAGCTCGACGTACAGGCTCGTGTTCCGGTGCTCGCCGGTCGGAGGCGTCATCGTGATCAGTCCGCCCAGCGAAGAGCCTGGGCCATGCCGGCGGCCGGCGTCTCGGTGGCCAGCTCGCGGAGCTGGTCGGCCAGCGCCAGCGCCTGCTCACGGGACATGCGCGGCTCGGTGCCCGTGTAGAACACCACGATGTCCCCCGAGGGGGAGCGCACGGGGGTGAAGGGAAGCGAAGGGGAGATCACCATGATGGACATCAGTCTTTCGTACCCGACCGACAATTTCGGCGGGTTCAGCGGTGGGTTTCACTCGGCGATGCGGTCGACCAGCTTCGTCCAGAAGGCGATCAGCTCGTTGCCGGTGAAGCGGATGTAATGGATGCGATCATGGCCCCGGTAGACGGCCACCTCGGTCAGCGGCGCGCCGCCCTCCTCGAAGCTGGTGTAGAGGGAGGTCCAGTCGTCGGGGCCGGGGACCCACTCGGGGAAGGCCAGGCGGGCGGCCTGGTCACGGAGTGCGGAAACCCAGCGCTCCTCCGAGGAGTCCATACTTCAAGGTGCCAGGAGCCCCACCAAGACGTGGCAAAAACACCACATCAGGATGTTTCGCGCAGACGCTCGCGAACCATGAAGAAGTATCACAACCCTCCCCTCCAGGCCTCATCTCCCCCTTGATGAACACGACCTCTCACTTGACGGGCCCTTGCCGCCCGGGTCGATAGCCTGCCGGGCAACGATCACCACAGGGGGACTGACAATGAAGCGTTTCGCGATCATGACCGCCGGCGTGGCGCTGGCACTGGGCGTGGCAGCCGCGCCGGCCGTCGCCGCCGCCGGCGCACCGGCGCCGTTCCACGCCAGCGGCAACCCCGTCTCCGACCTGCTCGGCAAGCTGCTCGGCGGCGGTGGCGGGCTCGGCAAGCTCCTCTAGGACCGGGTCCTGTGAGCGCACCCGGACGTCAGGACCTGACGAACCCGTTGATCACCATCGGCAACGAGGCGTCCAGGCCGGCGACGTTGAGCACGCCGTCGTCCTCCGGATCGCCGATCGTGTAACCGGCGGCGGTCATCGCGACCACGACGGCCCTGGCGTCCGGGCTGACCGAGCGGCGGTAGGCGGTGAGCGCCTGCGACGGGTGGGAGCGGCCCGCCCACGTCTCGTTGTCGGTGAAGACGACGATCCCGTCGGCGCCGAACCGCTCGCCGGCCGCCCACGTGAACGGCAGCGACAGGTCGGTGCCGCCGCCCGAGGGCGTCCACGAGGACAGCTCCCGCAGGTTCGTGCGCGAGGTCACCCTCGACGCGTGCACCGCGGTGTCCACGTCGATCACGTGCACGTTGCCCCTCTCGATACGGGCCAGCATGACCGCCAGCGCGCAGCCCGCCTGGTAGGCGGTGCCGAGCAGCGAGCCGCCTGAGTAGACGCCCTGGCCCATCGAGCCGGAGGAGTCCACCGCCACCAGCAGCCTCCTGCCCGACGGCGCGACCGCGCCGAACGACAGCTCGTAGGTCTCCTCCAGCGCGTCGAGGATCGCCGGGACCGGCGTCCACGTCTGGGCGTCCGCCTTCCTGTTCGGCTGGGCGCGGCCCGAGCCGTACACGCGCATGGCCAGCCACGCGTCCATCGGGTGGATGCGGGCCTTGCGCACCGCGTCGGCGTCGGACAGCCGGGCGACGGCGCGCGCCGTGGCCTCGCCCATCGGCGTGAGCGTGCCGATGCGCGTCATCCGGGCCAGGTTACGGATGAGCGCGGTCATCCCGACCGTGTCCACCAGCGCGTCCCACACCGCGGGCTCGCGCAGCATCGCGTCGGGCAGGAACTCCCACGGCACCCGCGCCTCGCTCACCACGCGCACCGCCTGCTCGACCGACGTGACCGCCTTGGCGCTCAGGAACCGGTCGACGGCGGGCAGCACGTCCCTGGCCACATCGTCGTGGACGTTGCCCGCGATCCACCCGAACAGCGTCCTGCGCCGCTCGTCGTCGGGAACGGGGTGGGCGATCCTCAGCACGTCACGCAGCGAGAACGCCTCACCCTGCGGCGTCCTGCGCTGGGCGGCCTTGCACGCCTTGAACGCGACATCGTCCGCGTCGCCGGTCAGGAACCACGAGCCGAGCGCCGTGCGCAGGCTACGGCCCACGACGGGCGCGCTGCCCCTGCCGGTCGCCTTACCGCCCAGGTTCTTGTAGTAGCCGAAGAACTGAGCCAGATGGTCGGTGGTACGGGCGACCCTGGCCAGGGCCGACTTGGCGGCCTGCCTGGTGTCGGCGTCGCCCTTGGCGTAGCAGGCGGCCAGCGCGAACAGCGCAGGACGCTGCTTCGGCGCGCGCGGCGGCCTGGCCGTGGCGATGCCGGTCAGCAGCGCGACCACCCGGGGCCCGTCCTCGCCGATGGCCTGGAACAGCACATCCGCGTTCTCGGCCGTCAGTCTGTCCTCACCGACGTAGTAGGTGCCGCCCGTGGTGCCCAGAATGAGGAAGTCCTCCAGCCTGGTCCACAGGTCCTTGGCGAAGACGTAGCCGCCGGCCGCGTTGGGGACCTGGTCGGTACGGCCGGAGATCGGCCGGCTCTGCGGCGTCGCGGTCGTCGAGACCGCGGCGAGGGGATCACGTGCCACGGTGGTGCTCCTTCGGTTTCGACCCGCCGTCGAGGCGGATGTGGGGGAGGCGATCTACGCGCGACCCCACATCCGAATATCCGGCGCCACCCCGATCACCTGGTGAACCACCAGAAGGCGACCACGATCGCGGCGACGAGCAGGGCGACGGCGTACGCGAGCAACGCTCTGCCCAGGCGGCGGCGGACATAGCCGGGGCGGTGACGGTCAGCGGTCATGATGTCCTCCAGCGGTCGGAATACGAACTCTTTGGCCCGCATGCCGGGTTTTGGTCGGCAGGGTAGGGCAGGTTCCCCACGACAAGGGGGGATCTTAGATGATCAAGAAGTTGCATCAGATGGGCCTCAGGTCCGGCCACATGTACGTCGCGGGATTCGCCGCCATCGGCGCGTCCATCTGCTCCTGGCTGATCTCCGCGTCGGCCGAGGACGCGGGGATCGACAGGGCCGACCGGTGGGGAATCTTCATCGGCGAGTGGGCGCCCACGCTCTTCATGCTCGGGGTGGCGCTGCGGATGGAGGAGACCCACGTGGACAAGGAGGACACCTCTGAGATGGCCATGTTCGACAAGTCGATGGGCGGCAGCAGCCGCGCCCGCGCAGGCGTCTAGCCGCCTGCTCGCGCAGGCCGCTGCGTGGTGCACGGCCTGCGCCCCTCCCCCTTCCCCTCGCCCCCGACCCCCTCTCCCCTTCCTGCAGGCGCTTGCGTACGACTACGCGCGCCCCCGTACCGCGTGCCACACGTGCTCGTCCCGGCCGCCGCAGCGGGACGACTCGCTCTGACCGTGGGCGGCATAACCGTGGCGACACGCCGTTAGATCACCATCTTTATGCCGAAATATCCGTATACCCGCATGGAATTTTGTGTCCGGATTGTTGCGCGGACCTCTTTGCCCGTACAACGAAATCACGGCGAAATTTGCTCCATCCGGCGATCGGCGGAGACCCGCTTGAGGCGGCATTGACCCAGTTCCGGCAAGGTATGGGAATCCTGTGCGAGGTTTATCGGCGATTTACCGTAAATCGCCTTTTGATCTTCCTGAGGTCTCGCCGCAAAGAGATGTTCAATATGCACGACAATTGATGATTCATCCCGATTTGGGTGCTAACGTCCTGTTGTGAGAGACAGCACATCACGGGGAGGAAAAATGACTCTCAACAAACTGTTCCCGAGCCCGACGACAAGCGCGAGCTGGTGGGGCTGTCGCCGGCGTAGGTGCGGCTGCGGTGGCTGGGGTGGCGGCTGGGGCTGGCGCCGACGCTGGTGGGGCGGATGGTGGTGATAGGTAGTTCCCGTGAGAGCCGATGGATTTCCCGTCGGCTCTCATTTACCGCCCGGGACCGATCTCCCCTCGCTCCCGCCGTCACCATCCGCAGGACATTCGGGGAATTCTGGCCCTACACCCGCGGCCTCCGGAAGCTGTTCGCCGCGGGCGTCGTACTCGCCATCATGGCCGCACTGTGCGAGGTGGCGACGATCGCACTGTTCGGCTACATCACCGACGCGGTGCTCAGCGCAGGTGATCTCGGGGCATTCTGGCGCCCCGCCCTCGCATGGCTGGGGCTCGCGGTGGTCGCGGGCCTTTTCTCCTTCGCCGGCTCCTACGTCACGGCGCTGGGAGCCGAGCGCTTCCTGCTCAAGCTGAGGGACGCCGTCTTCGCCCACCTCGAGACCCTGACGCCCGACTTCTTCGACAACCGCAAGCTCGGCGACCTGATGGCCAGGCTCACCGACGACATCCAGGCGATCGAGGAACTCGTCGGGTCGGGGCTCGTCAAGGTGGTCACCACACTCGCCAGCGTGATCTTCTTCGCCGGCGCCGCCTTCTACATCAGATGGGACCTCGCGCTGGTGACGATGGCGCTCGTTCCCGCGTTCCTGCTGGTGTCGAAGCTGTTCGCCGGCCGGTTCAGGACCGCGGCCGCCCGCGAGCGGCTCAGCAACGGCGCGATGAACAGCGTCATCGAGGAGAGCCTGTCCAACCAGTCACTCGTCCAGGCCTACAACCGTCAGCGGTCGGAGTCACGCCATCTGCACAGGGAAGGGCGCACCTGGCTGAAGGCCAACATGACGCAGGCGTGGCTGTCCGGCGCGTACGGCCCCGCCGTACAGGTGCTGGAGACCATCTGCCTGATCGTCATCATCGGCTTCGGTGCCTGGGAGATCGCCTCAGGACGCCTCACCATCGGTGGCCTGCTGGCGTTCGCCGCCTACCTGGCCTACCTGTATCCGTCCGTCCAGAGCCTCGGCGAGATCGCTCTCACCGTCAGCGAGGCGGCGGCTGGCTCCGACAGGGTCATGGAGGTGCTGCGGGCACGTCCCGCGGTCGCCGACAGGGCCACCGCCGTACCCCTGGCCGCGCGCAGCAGGGGGTACATCGAATTCGCCCACGTCTCCTTCACCTATCCCAAGCGCCGCCAGCCGGCGCTGCTGAACCTGTCGTTCACCGTCTCACCCGGCGAACTCGTCGTGGTGACCGGGCCGAGCGGCGCGGGCAAGTCGACGCTGGCCAAGCTGCTCCTGCGTTTCTACGACCCTCTGACCGGAGGGATCCTGCTCGACGGCACCGACATCCGCGACATCACCATGGCCTCCCTCCGCGACAACATCACGCTGCTCCACCAGGAGAGCCTGCTGTTCTCGGGGACCGTCCGCGACAACATCGCGTACGGCAGGCCGGAGGCGACGCTCGACGAGGTCGTGCAGGCGGCCGAGCTGGCAGGGGTGCACGACTTCGTCAACACCTTGCCCCAGCGGTACGACACCCCGATCGGGCAGCGGGGACGTCTGATGTCGGGCGGGCAGCGGCAGCGCCTCGCGATCGCGCGGGCCATCCTGCGGGACGCGCCGGTGCTGGTGCTCGACGAGCCGATGACCGGCCTGGACGAGTCCACGGCGGCACGGATCATGGAGCCGCTGGCCCGGCTGATGGAGGGGCGCACCACCATCATGATCACCCATGATCTGCGCCATGTTCCGGCAATGGCACGCACGATCACGCTCGAACCGGCACGGCGCGCGAACCGGATCACGCTGAAGCACAGGACACCGCGTAACGCGCCCGCGTGACGGGCCGTCAGATGCGTCGTCATGATTCGGCGTTGCGACATTCTGCAAGGGAATGTCAACGGTTTGCGGGAAAGCGTCGAGAAGAAGAAGCGGGTCCGGCCCGGCCTTCCCCAGGGAATGGCCGGGCCTCCTCTTGCTCCCGGCCAGGCACGATATCCGTTCCTATATCGATGGACGGTCAATATCACTATTGGACACGTCGCCACGCGGCTGGTCTGATCTCCCGCATGAAGCGCCCCATGATGATGTTGAACGCCGCCCTCTTGACGGTCGCCGCCCTGACAGGCGTCGCGGCCCCCGCCACGGCGACCCCCGCACCCGCCCAAGCCGCCTCCCCCGCCGGTCCGATCGTCAGGGACGACCTGCGAGCCCTCTTCGACCAGGCCGGCGTACGCGGCACCTTCGCCCTCATGGACGTCGGGACCGGCCGTACCACCGTCGTCGACCGCGCCAGAGCCGAACGCCGCCTGATCCCCGCGTCCACCTTCAAGATCCCCCACGCCCTCGTCGCGCTCGAGACCGGCGCGGTCAAGGACGAGAACGAGGTGATCCCCTATGGCGGCAAGCCCCAGCCGTTCCCCGAGTGGGAGAAGGACATGAACCTCGGCGACGCGATCAGGGCCTCCAACGTCCCCGTCTTCCAGACGATCGCCCGCCGGATCGGGCTCAAGAAGGAACGGCAGTGGCTCAACCGCCTCGGGTACGGCGACCGCGAGGTCGGCACCGTGGTCGACCGGTTCTGGCTCGACGGTCCGCTGGAGATCTCGGCCGTCGAGCAGACGCGCTTCCTGTCCAGGTTCGCCCGCCAGAAGCTGCCGGCCTCCATCAAGAACCAGCGACTGGTCCGCGACATGCTGAAGATCGAGGAGAAGGACGGCTACGCCCTGTACGCCAAGACCGGCTGGGCCTTCGACGTCAAGCCCGCCATCGGCTGGTGGGTGGGCTGGGTCGAGCGCGACGGCCGGCTGTACACGTTCGCGCTGAACATCGACGTCAACGCCGACGGCGACACCGGCAAGCGCGTCCCGCTGGCCCGCGACCTCCTGAAGCGCCTGGACGTCCTGCCCGCCTCCTGACCGCCGCGCACCGCTGGAGCTCCCGCGAGGCTACTTGACTGTCCGTGGCCAATTGATTACTAATGGCAAGGTTCCCCATGAAAGGACTTGCCCGACCATGCGCGTCTCTCACCGCACAGGTGCCGTTCTCACCGCGTCCGGCCTTCTCGCCGCGACCCTGCTCGCCCTCCCCGGCCAGGCCGCCGCGGCGGTCCCTACCGGCAACGCCCCGACCTGTGTCACCGTCTGGGAGCGCACAGGACGCATCATGAAGACCGGCTATGCGAGAAACGACTGCGACTACTCGCTGAACCTCAAGATCGTGTGGGCGCGCGGCACGGACGGGCCCTGCGAGACCGTGCGACCGGGGCAGACCATCAGCACACAGGTGCCACGCGGCGTCCGAAGCTTCGACGGCGCGAGCAGATGCTGATGTGACCGCCTGCGGTGGTCACGAAGCCCGGTGGCGAGATCGCTACCGGGCTTCTTTCACGCCTGACGGCGGTGCGCCGATCAGCAGGCGACCGGGGCGACCACCGGAAGTTCGAACCAGACGCTCTTCCCCTCAAGGGTGCGCTGGCTGCCCCAGCAGCAGGCCAGCAGGTCCAGCACGGCCAGTCCGCGGCCGTTCTCGTCGCCCGCGTCGACGTGGCGGAGTTGGGGCAGGATCTCGTCCGCGTCCTGGACCTCACAGCGCAGCAGGTCCTCGACGACGTAGAGAACCAGCCGGTACGGCCCGCGCGCGTGCCGTACCGCGTTGGTGACCAGCTCGCTGACCAGCAGCTGCGCGACCTCTGAAGGCCCATCGAGGGCCCAGGAGGCCAGCCGGGCCCTGATGAGGTGTCTCGCCCAGGCCACCGAGGAGGCGTCGGGCGGAAGCGACCACGAGGCGCATCGCACGTCCGCGTCCAGCTGAGGCTCGCGATAGGCGGGCTCGACCGGCGAACGCCTGTCTTCCAGGTTCTCCACACACGCGTACTCGGGAGCGGCCCCGCCCTGCGCATAGGTCTGCCGGTCCGCGCTCCTGCCGATGACGCCGGCTACCGAGCACTTGTTCATCTCGCACCTTCCGCCCGGGGCGGATCCGCTCACGTCCAGGCTGGCGTCCTTCCAAGACCACCAGGCCGCTACGCCGGATCCGCCCCCCTTCTTGCTGACACGACCAGCATGCGCAGACGACGGGCGTATCCGGGGCGGTATAAACCCCCGTATAGGTACCTGTTCTTACGTACGTAGACGCTCGGTCGTGGCCGTAGACCGCACCGGCCGCAGCAGAGGTAGCCGCCCCTTGAGGCGTATCGAGGCGCCGACCGCGGTCACGCACGCCGGCGACCTGGTCCCGGCATCCCGCAGGACGTCGACCCGCTCCCCTCGCCCGCCGACCCTGCCGATGGTACGGATGTGGGGTGACCGACCGGCCGTATGACGTGCTAGGCCGCTACACCACACCGCCCGGAGGCGGCGCCGGGATTCGAACCCGGGTCTCCGCTTTTGGAGAGCGATAACCGATCGAGATTCGACCCGTACCACCGGCAGGGCTGACGGACGATCAGGTCTGGAACCGGCGCGGATGTGGGAGGGCCCACCGGCCGATACGGTGCTCTACCGCTGAGCTACACGGACCCGAAGTCCGTGACGGGATTCGAACCCGCGACCACCGGCTTAAGAGGCGATAACCGACGAGCTTCGACCCGTGCCGGCCCAGACCTGACCAGCCCGCCAAGCCAGAAGGGGATACGGCTCCGACGAGGAGCACCGGCGAGTCGCTGAACGACAACCGGCACCCTTCACCCCGCATCCACATCAAGCCCGACGAACTTGGACCTACCGTACCGAGCATCGCGACGCCCCACACCTCAATATCGAGCCCACTCGGGACGCCGGGCACCCTCGCGTTTCGGACGGAGGGCGCGATCACCGCCGACCGTCACCCAGGAACCGCCGCGCGCCGCGCAACGTGGTCCGAAGCCGGCGCTGAGTCATGGCGCAGTCCAAGCGCACGTCCAGGGGGCCGGGCACCCTGCTGTCCGCCCGCCGGCCCGAAGGCAGACGGTCCGCGTCGAGGCCGTCGCGGCGAGCGATGAGCAGCCCAAGCTCGTATCGGCTCACGGCATCGGCTCCGGCGACGTGGTGGACACCCCGATACTCGGATGCCGCGAGTTCCAGGAGCGCCGCGGCAAGGTCGACCACATGCACGGGACACCGCACGTCGTCGGTGAACAGCACCCCTCGCGCCGTGCCGGTGGCCAGTGAATGCACAAGGGCCTCGTGCGAGGAGCCCCCGTCGCCGATGATCAAGGATGTCCTGGCTGTCACCGCAGCCGGCATAATCGCGTTCACCGCCGTCTCGGCGGCGGCTTTGGCCGCGCCGTACGGGGTGATCGGGTCGGGGACGCACGTCTCGTCATAGCGAATCGCGGCGCCGGAGAAGACCGCGTCACTCGACACGTGAACGAGGCGTCCGCCCGCCGTGGAGACAGCGAGAGCCACGTTCACGGCGCCGATCGCCGTGGTCGTCCAATCCGCCTGCCGGAAGGCGGCGTTGACGACCACCTCCGGCCGGAAGGCGCCGACCAGCACGTCGACGTCCTCTCGCCGGCGCACGTCGAGCGGCGACCACTCAACGCCGGCGATCTCTCCAGGCCGCCGGGTCAGATAGGTCGCGGCCACCTCGTGCCCCGCCAGCGAACACTGTCGAGCGAGCTCGCTGCCGAGAAAGCCACTGCCGCCGACGATGAGCGTCCTCATGACCGGTCACCATAGTTGATCAGCAGCTCCGAGACGGCCGCCGTTTCCACCAGTGCCGCGCACGCCCACCTGCGGCAAGAGCCCGTCCCCAGCTCCCTGCGTAAGCTCCTTGGTTCCTCGGGACGACGAGGAACTCGCGGCAGGACGGGCTCGTCGCAGGTCGCAGGACGGGCTCGAGCAGGATCCCAGCCGTCTAGCGTTGCTTGAGGCGGAGCGCTTCCTTGCGGGTCTCTGCCTGGATGGACCGCTCGCGCTCCAGCCACGCCGGGTTCTCCGCCTTCAGCGCGTCGATCTCAGCGGTGGTGAGCGGTCCGGTGATCCCGCCCCTGGTCAGGCCGGAAATGGAGACCCCGAGCTTCGCGGCGACGACCTGCTTGGGGTGCGGACCGTTGCGGCGCAGGTCAGCGAGCCAGGCGGGAGGCCTCGACTGCAACTCGTTCAGCTCGTCCCTGGAGACGACACCCGCCTGGAACTCGGCGGGAGTGGCCGAGAGGAGGACACCCAGCTTCTTGGCCGCGGTCTCGGGCTTCATCGTCTGGATGGTCTTCGGCTTGGACGAGGTCATGGCGCCAAGAGTAGTCAGTCGGAACGGTTCCCCTGACATCGGTACCCTGAGCACGTGACTGATGGGGAGACCGGCAGGGTGTTCCGGCTGGCGTACGTGCCCGGGGTGACACCCGCGAAATGGGTCAACGTCTGGACCGAGAGGATGCCCGGCGTGCCGCTCACCCTGGTCGCGGTTCCCGCCGCCGAGGTGGTGGGACTCCTGCGGGACGGCGGCGCCGACGCCGGTTTCGTCAGGCTGCCGGTCGACCGCGACGGGCTCAGCGTGATCCCTCTCTACGTGGAGACCACGGTGGTCGTGGTGCCCAAGGACCACGCGGTGGCCGCCGCCGACGAGGTGGCCATCGCCGACCTGACCGACGACGAGGTGCTTCATCCTCTGGACGACACCATCGAGTGGACGGTCCGGCCCGGGCTGCCCGCGTTCACCCGCCCGGCCACGACGGCCGACGCGGTCGAGCTGGTAGCGGCGGGCACCGGGCTGCTCCTGGTTCCGCAGTCGCTGGCACGCCTCCACCATCGCAGGGATCTCACCTACCGGCCGGTGCCGGACGCGCCGCAGTCTCAGGTCGCGCTGGCCTGGCCCACGGACGCGACCACTGACCTGGTGGAAGATTTCATCGGCATCGTCCGCGGCCGGACAGCGAACAGCTCGCGCGGCCGTACCCCCGCCTCCCCTCCGGAGAAACCGGCACAGCGGCAGGCACGAAAGCCCGCGCAGAACGGCTCCGGCCGCCGGGCCGTGCCGGCCGGCCGGAAAAAGAAGGGCCACCGGCCCCGGTGACCCGCAACCCTCCGGTTCGTTCCTCGCCCAGTTCGCACGGGGACGGTTCGTGCCGCACTGATCTACCCACCAGGTACGGCTGAAGCGGACCACAAGTACCTGCCCTGATCTGGGCATACCGCCCATGGCGGTCTCTCGCCGTCCGGACTCGTCCATGGCCGTTGTCACCCAGATAGTCACTCAGCGCCGGATGAGGCTCACCCCCGAACAATGCAGAGAACAGCAGGCCGCGCTCATCGCCGGCCTCGCCAAGCGCCCGCGAATTCGAGAGACACGATCCCGCAACTGAGATGCGGCGCAGATTCGGCACCGTTCGAACCACAACGCCGTGTCGAAGCGACACGATGTCGCTCCTGTCCCCGCATGCCAAGGAGAAACCGCTCATCGTGCCCGCGCCGTGTGGACAATGAGCCCATGCTTCCCGACAGATTCTTCCACCCCCTCAAGCCCACGCAGGTGCTCGACACCGTCTACGACCAGTTCGGCGAGCCGGACGAGGTCGGCGAACTCACCAACGAGTCTGCGGCCAGGGAGACGGTCCGGCAGGTGCTGCTGGATCCGCGCAGCCAGGGCGATCCCGGGGTGTTCGAGCTTGCCTGGGAACTGGTCGACCTCTATGACGACGACGAACTCCACGACGCGGTCGAGCTGCTGACCGAGGTACTCAACGCCCACCCCGACCAGCGCTTCGCCCTGGGCGCCCTGCGTGCGGCCCACCGCGACGCCGAGGGTCTGGCCGAGATGGAGGCCCTCCATCGCGACATGTCGTTCCTGCTACCAGAGCGCCGCGACGTCCGTTTCTACTACCTGGCTCCGGCCTTCCTCGCCGAACAGGGTCAGACCGACCGTGGCGCGCTCCTGGCCAGGGAGGGGGCCGCTCTGGCCAGAAGCCTCGGGCTTGAGGAAGAGTCCAAGCGGATCGAGGAGCGCAGCCCCGATCCCGAACACCGGCAGCAGTCGAGGGCCCGGCTTGAAAGTGCGATGGAGGAACTGCTCAGCGCAGCCCGCACTGCCGCCACGCCCTCCGGGAAACGTGCGCTGGGCGGGGAGCGCTCCAGGCTTCGGATGGCCTATCTCCCCGCGCGGGAGTACGCCAAGGGCCTGGCCGAAGGGCTGCTCGACGCCACATTCCCCCTCGACCACGAGGACTACCGTCGCGAGCTGGAGTCATCGCTGCTCGACTCGGCCGAACTCGGCAGGGTCTCCGTGGTCGCGATCGACCTGGCGGAGGTCGACGCGTTCGCCGAGCGGACGGGACGCGACCCACAGCGTCGAAGTACACGGCTGGCCTACCTGTCCACGCTGCCGGCCCGGGACGCGATCTCCTGGCCACCGGAGCGCAACGCGCCCTGCTGGTGCACCTCTCAGCGCAAGTACAAGAAATGCTGTGGCCGGCCCGGATTCCGCGACCAGCCGGTGCCCGACAGAGGGCGGGCAATCCTGCGTGTCGATGGACCACAGCCGCTCCGGGTGCAGGTGCCCTCCAGGATTCGGCTTGACCGGCTCCACGCGCTGATCGACGCCGACGCCGGCGCGGGCGGCCACTACAGCTTCACGGTCCAGGACGGCGAAATCGACGCCGACCAGGCTCCGGACGCGACCCTTTCACAACTCGCCAACGAGCCCGGCCAGTCGTTCGGCTATCACAACGGCCGCGACCACAGGGTGACGGTGGAGGAGATCGTCCCGGTGGACCCGGCGGACAACCAGCCCCAGGTGATCTAGCGACACGCTGTCTTGATGGGTGACTCCCATCGTGCACGGCCCCTCGACGAGCCTGGAGCCGACCGCTCCAGCCCGGCAGACTTTCTCAGGCCCCGGTCTACGACGGTCCCATCCGTCGGCTGCATTCCACATCCGGACCCAGGCCGACTCGGCTCAACCGCGAGGGGACCAGGCCCGGGCGACAGCGCGGGCACCGACCGAGGCGGACCGCAAGATCGTCAACGCGCTGGCCGCCATGGTCGCCAAGTCCTCATGGCACGAAGCCCGGCAGCAAGATCGCTACCGGGCTTCTTTGCGCTGGTGGGCGATACTGGTATCGAACCAGTGACCCCTCGCTTTTAAGGCACGCCAGGAGAAGTCGGGATCTTGGGTGATTCACGGTCTCGCCTCGGCAAACGTTCCGCCCAAGTCCTCGGCCGTCCTCGCTCGTCCCTGGCCGTTGTCATTCAGATAGTCACTCAGTGGGACGACCCGTGCTTCAGATAGGCCTTCTCCTGGTGAACGGGCGGTGGCGGCGGCTTTGGGACGACTGGCAAGGCGCTCGATCAGGAGGCTAGTGACGTCGGCGGCGCCGGATGGGGAACGCCTCGGCATCACGTCGATCGGGAACTCGTCAGGCCATGCGATGCTCGGACAGTCGGCTCCGGGGCGCCGGACTCTCGGTGGCGACGCGTCTGGAGGCGCCGAATCGGAACCGGATGAAATGTAACCAGAACCCGAGTAAATGTAACCAGCACATGGTTACATTTACCTATGAGCCACAGCGTGAACGAGTTGGTCGCACGTCTCCGCACGGCCGGAGGCGACTACGACGATGTCGAGGTCAAGTCGGCGGCAGGAGGGCTGCCGCAGTCGCTCGCCTCAACTCTGAGCGCACTGGCAAACCATCCGGGCGGCGGGACGATCATCCTCGGCCTCGACGAGGCCACCGGCTTTCGTCCGGTACAGCTTGCAGATCCGCAAGCTCTCAAGCAGGGCCTCGCTCACAAGGCTCGCTCGTTCTCGCCGCCTGTCCAGCTTACGATCAGTGACGCGGAAGTGGATGGGGCACCGGTCATCGTCGCCAGAGTGCATGAATGCGATCCGTCGGCCAAGCCGTGTCGAATCACGGCGTCAGGTACGGCATACATGCGGGGGTACGACGGAGACTTCCCACTGTCGGATCTGGAAGAGCAGGCATTCCTTGCCGCCCGGAAGCCACCGCTCTTCGACCGGCAGCCCGTGACAGGCGCCACCCGGGAGGACCTGGACAGCGACCTTGTCACAGCGTTCCTACGTTCGGTCCGCGAACGGGATCCCCACGGCCTGGGCCGTTTCCCTGACGATGCCGAGTTGCTCCGGCGTGCTGGAGTGACTCTGCCCGACGGCACTCCGACCGTCGCAGGGCTGTTGGCTTTGGGAGTTCATCCACAGGAGTGGTTTCCGCGCTTCGTCATCCAGGCTTCGGCGGAGCCGTTGCCGACCGATCCCACAGGATCGCGGGCTCGGAACCAGACGACGATCACTGGGGCCATTCCACGGATGCTGGAAGAGGCCCTGGACTGGGCACGGCGAACCTTTGACACCAGCGTCGTGTCAGCGCCGGACGGAACTGTTCGTGATCGGCCCGCCTATCCATATATCGCGTTTCGCGAGATCATCGCGAACGCTCTTCTCCACCGCGACCTCGATCATTGGTCGGCCGGCATGGCCGTGGAGGTTCGGCTCCGCCGTGACCGGCTGATCGTCTCCAACCCGGGCGGCCTGTATGGCATCACGGTCGACCGGCTCGGCCAGGATGCCGTCACTTCCGCACGCAATGCGCGACTCGTTACGATCTGCCAATACGCTCGCACACCAGAAACAGGCGCGCGAGTGATCGAGGCTCTGGCAACCGGCATCCCGATCGTGGCCCATGCCCTGGCAGAGGCCAGGCTTCCACCTGCGCATTACATCGACGCCGCCATCCGATTCACCGTCGTCCTGAGGCAGCAGGCAGTTCCCGTCATACGCCCGGGCGACGACCTGAACGAGACGGAGCTACGTGTCTACGACGCCTTGGCCGCCGGGACACGCACTGTCGCCGATCTGAAGCAGGAATTGAACCTGTCCGCGCCTAACATCCGCAAGGCACTACGCGAACTGAGATCGAGAGGGCTCGTCGAGCAACTGGGGGGCCGAGGGCGGCCGACGACCTACCGGAAGCTCTCGGATTAGGGGCGATGCCGATGTCCTTGTGCGCCGGTTCGCCCAGCGAGACGAGATAACCGCAAATGCTCGCTTGCACGAGCCAAGGGCACGGTAGCTCCGTAGCATGATCGCTGCAGGGCTACCTAATGCAGGTGGGCAGTGACCCCTCGCTTGTAAGACAATCGAAGAGAGGGAGGGAGCAGCTCCAGTACTTGCCCTGATCTGGACACACCGTCCATGGTGGTCTCTCGCCGTCCGGACTCGTCCATGGCCGTTGTCACCCAGATAGTCACTCAGCGCGGCCCAGGCAGGCAGGAGTTGTGGGGGCACTACGCATGCCTCGGCAGTTAGAGCTCAATATGATCACCCCTCGAGCTAGATCCACTGCACGCGGATGATGTATACCTCGCGTTGGGGCTCCAACACCAGACAGGTCACGAGCCCACGTTCTCCAAATGGCATGACGCGCATGTTGCCGTCGGGCTTGCCGGGCGTTTGCGGTCCGCCGGCCCAGGGCTCCAGCTCAATCAAGTCCAGCACTCCGGCCAGATACCGCAAGGCATCCTCGGGGAGCGCCGCGATCTGTTCTTGAGCGACAGGATCGGGCTCAACGATCGAATACACCTACCGCTCGACCCCGCGCTCAGCCAGCAGTTGGCGCCATGTCTTGTCGCCCCGAGGGATCGGCTTGCCGCCATCGGCCAGTTCCTGGACACGGGCAGCCCGCTCGTAGAGATCTCTCCGACCCTGCGGATCCTTGATCGAGTCGCACGCGACAAGCCACCAGGTATGGATGAATTCGCTGAGTCGGCCGAGGTCCAAACTGGCGCGGACCTCAGCCAAGACGACGTCAAGACCTGCGTCGAACCCATCTCGGTCCTGCGGGATGACCAGCGCTCTGCGGATGGCGCGCAAATTCTTCTCCAGCGGGGGGCCTTCGGGGGAGAACTCCTGCGGTTGCGCGCTCATGCCGCCAGTGTATGTACAGGTACTTCGCGCGGCCCAGCCGAATCGCACGACTTGAGAAGGTGATTCGGCTTGCGGACCTCCGCGCGGGTCCTGGAGGTAACCGACTCACCCATCACCGGGGCGGCACGAGCAACTGCCCCACTGCCTGGCGAAGCAGCATCAAGCAGGCGTGATGACGCTCGTCCTTGACGTTGCCGGCGGCGAGAGGACATCTGTGTCACAACGCAATCTCCTCATGACACTCGGCCAGATCAGACTCACCCTCGAACGATGCAAACTCCGGACGCGACCCCTTCACAGCTCGCCAACGAGCCCGGCCAGTCGTTCGGCTATCACAACGGCCGCGACCACAGGGTGACGGTGGAGGAGATCGTCCATGTGGACCCTGCGGACAACCGGCCCCGGGCGATCTAGCGACACGTTTCGGCACGTCGACTTCTGCAGGCCCGGTCTGACGGTCCCATCCGTCTGCCACATCCCACATCCGGACCCAGACCGACTCGGCTCAACCGCACGGAGACCTGGTCCTCGCTACAGCGCGGGCACCGACCGAGGCCGACCGCAAGATCGTTAACGCGGTAGGCGCCGTGATCAGCTCGACCTCATGGCGCGCTCATGGCACGAAGCCCGGCAGCAAGATCGCTACCGGGCTTCTTTGCGCTGGTGGGCGGTACTGGTATCGAACCAGTGACCCCTCGCTTGTAAGGCACCCTCGAAGAGGGCGGGACCACCTCGGATTACGAGGCTCACCTGCGCTTACGGTCCAGGGCGATCCCCTCTAGTCCATGGTCGTCCGAGGCTATTGTCACCCAGTTAGTCACTCGGCATGCCGCCCGTCCAGCCGACTACCAGTCCCCTCAAAACGTTCAGTCGTCGGCGGCGACCAGGAGCGACAGAGCCTTGGCAGGGCGATCGATGACAACCAGCTCGTGGAAGTCGTTATGAACCCCGCCCCAGTCGTGAAACGCCTCATAACCGAGATCTTTGAGCTGGTACCTCTCAGTGGCTCCTGCGACCAGTGCATGAACCTCGTGTTCCAGCCGGGCGGAGAGGGCCACCGGAAGAGGACCGAACTGTGCCGCCCAGTCGCGGAGAATGGCGTTCGCGCTCGCCTCATCAACGCGCACGTAGGCGGCCGGGCTCACGTTCCGTAGCCAGTAGGGGCCATGACGGAGCCCATTGACCTCGACTCCTCCTCCGGCATAGTCATCCCGGTACTGTTCTTGGCCAATCAGCTCCGTCAGCAGATGGGTAACGTCGGCGTCCGGGCGGGACAGACCGAAGCGCTTGATGTCGACCCAGCGACGTGCATGATCGCCTGAGGTGAACTGACGAAAATTGATGAATGTCTGATCTTGATACGTGAGCATCCGATCTTCTCAATCGTCTTCTCAGAATTCGTCGTACCCGGAGACCTGTCCGATGGGGAAGATGTGCCGGTTGGCGGCGCAGATCGTCTCCAGGACGTGGATGGGCGTGCCCTCGGTGGAGTAGCTCGCCCGGAGGACCTGAACGATCCACTCGCTGGGCTCAAGCTCCAGCGTCTCCCGCTCGAACGGTGTCGGCGGCCTGGCGGTGAGGTTCTCCTCCGCGTGGCCGAACGTGTAGCCCAGGGCGGTCAAGGCGGACTGCAACGACGGCTGCACGAACTCGGGCTCGGCCAGCCTGGTGTCGCCGAACAGGTCGGCGCGAAAGTAGCTGGTCGCGATTCTCACCGGCACGTCGTTGGCCAACATCATCTTGCGTCTCGCGACGATCTCCGCGCCCGGCTCGGCACGGAGGCAAGCCGCTACATGATCACTCGCGGGCTCCAGCCCGACGTACAGCATCCGCCGGTCGGCCTTGAGCCCCTGCCTCTCCGCCTCTGCGAGGAAGAGCGACTTCGAGCCGCGTACGGCTGGCTCGGTCGGCAACGCTCGCTGGACCAGCACCCTGGGTGCCGGAGAAGCTGGCCCTTCTGGCGCGCGGGCCGCTGGCCCTCTCCTCATCTGCGAGATGCGGCCGGGAGACACGCCCAAGCGCCCGGCGATCTCTTCCAAACTCATGCCGGACTCGCGTGCCTCGGCGATCGCCTGGCGTCGCATCTTCGCCGCTTCGGTGACCAAGCCCTGCTCCTCGGTCATGAGGCGACTGAGGATGCGGGCTCGTTCCACGGGGTCGCTCATCTGGGCGACTTCCCTCAGCGTCTTCAGATCCATCCGGGCAATGCCTCCTCAGCGACTGACGCGAGCCGGTTTTAGCCCCCCTATTGCGAGGGCTAAGGCCAGGTTCTACCCTCGACTTTAGCCCCCCTAAAGTGGGGGACTAAGTAGGACCCCCGCCATGGGAGCACGGTGCTGGAACACCGCCCACAACGGGGGTCCAGAACGCATCGAGAGCTTTGGGGCGTCAACGATGCAGAACCAGATTACTGCCGTGCCCAGGAACGGCAAGGAGTCACAAGCAGTGCTATCGGCAGACATACTGCGCGACGCACTGCGGCAAGGGCACGACATAGCAGCGGACACTCACGACGGGTACGGCATGGCGCTCGTCTCCGTCTGGGTCGGGCTGGTGGTGTGGTGCGATGGCGAGTGGTTCTGGTGGCGGTCGGGATGGGACGAGCGGCGCAAGCGTGCCGTGTACGCCCGTCATCCGGCCATGGATCCATCACGCGCCGCTCGACGAATCGCCTTCCGCTACGCCGACCTGCGGGAGAAACGACCGCTGTCGGCCGTATCTGATGACGTGGGGACAGCGAGCAAGGCACCGGGGTGACATCGCCTCGGCACATGCCGGGGGTGCGTGCCAAGATCGTGGACTTGCTGCACAGTCCCGCTCGAACCCGTGGCTCTGGCGCGTGGCTGATCGGTCAGCGTGGAACCGTGGTCATGGTCCTGCGCAACGGCACCCTGGCCTTGTTCGAGCTCGACGACGCGGCCCACGATCTACCGGGCGGCGTTCGGCGCTGGCCGGTTCACTGGGACGACCTGCTCGTGTACGGCACGGAATCGGGGTCGGACCATCCCTGCGAGGCCTACCGGCTCGGGCTGTCCGGCACTGGACGGCAAGCGGTGCAGCACGCCGTACCACTCGACACGAAGATCAGCTTGTGCGGGGAGCCGGTGTACCCATTGCCCGTGTGCGGCTGGTCGATGCCGTTCTCGCCCACAGCGGACCGGGCTTGCCCGAATTGCATTCACCTGGCAGCGCTCCCATGAGCATCGCCGTCGAACGAGCCGGAGCGTCGTGCCGTTGGTCGTGGGTCGGTTCTTCCCACAGCCCACTCCTCCCCCCCGCCCCCGATAGCTGCCAGATTGTGTGGCCCGACCGAGGTGTCAACTCCGTCTTCGGAGCCGTTGCCGTGCGGCTTCCACGCGTCCTGCGTCCATGGCGTGCAGACGGAGTTGACGCCGACCAAGGGACACGAACAATGCGGTATCGGGGGCAGGGGTACGGACCTCAGCCCGTGATCCATGCGTCTTCGGAGTGCAGCGGCCGGCGCGCATGCGAAGCACCCCGTAGGGGCCGCGTAGCGGTGGGGGCCGGCGGCGGAACGGCCATCAGGTGGCTTGCTGGACTCAGCGTCCTGCATGGCCTGTGCTTGTTGGTCGTCACGCCGCCAGGAGCGGGGGCGGTGCGCGCCGGGACCGGCCCCCAAGGCCGCACGCCCGGCGCGCAGGCCGCCCGGAGCGGGCGGCGGCGTGGCGAGCGAAGCGAGTCCTTGAGCGGCAGATCCCCGGCCACGGTCACCATGTACCACACGTACGCCGACAAGCACGTGATCCCGGCGCTCGGTGCTCGCAAGCTTCGTGACCTGTCCGTGGAGGACGTCGATCGCTGGCTCGCGAGCAAGACGGACGAGCTGGGCACCAGGTCACTCAAGCTGATCCACGGCATCCTCAACCGCTCCGTCAAGAGCGCCATGCGGCGCGACATGGTGAAGCGGAACGTGGTCGATCTCTGCGACATCCCGGACGGTCGCGCGGGCCGACCTTCCAAGGCGCTCACCCTCGCTCAAGCACTGGCCGTCCTGGCCGAGGCGGAGACCAGCGGCGAGCGCATCAGGGCGTACATCGTCCTGTCGCTGCTGATCGGCGCGCGTACCGAGGAACTGCGTGCGCTGCTCTGGTCTCACGTCGTCGCATACGACGCAGAGCGCGAGGCGTGGTTACCAGTGGCAGAGGCGGGATGGGACCACGAGGAGTTCGCGATCTACGTGTGGCGCTCCGTCCGGCAGAAGGGCGACACGAAGACCGTGAAGTCCCGGCGCTCGCTCAAGCTCCCCCGCCGCTGTGTGGAGGCGCTTCGTCTGCTCTGGGACGTCCAGCAGACCGCACGAGAGAAGGCGCGCGAGCGATGGCAGGACACCGACCTCGTCTTCTGCACGAGGACGGGAACGCCGGTCACCGCGCACAACGTACGACGCGACTTCCGGAAGGTGGTGGATGCAGCCGGTCTCGTCGGCAAGCAATGGTCCCCGCGCGAGCTGCGGCACAGCTTCGTGTCGGTGCTGTCGGACTCCGGCGTCCCGATCGAGGACATCTCGCGCCTGGTCGGCCACTCCAACACGGTGGTGACCGAGACGGTCTACCGGCACCAGATCCGGCCGGTGATCATGCAAGGAGCTGCGGCGATGGACAAGATCTTTGGGAGTTAGTCACTCACTTAGTCACTCAGGCCCCGTTTCCGCAGTCGGAGACGGGGCCTTTTCGCAGGTGGGCGGTACTGGTATCGAACCAGTGACCCCTCGCTTGTAAGGAGCCAAGATCGCCTTTGCAGCGCGGCTGACGTGCGTGGGAGCCTCGTTCACCTCGCGGCATGAGGCTCGCTCGACGTGGCCTAATGGCACGCTAATGGCACGGCGATCATGGGCATCTGTGAAGTTGGCGGGCTCACACTCACGGCCGATGTGGTCCCTCAGGTGGCTCTAATGGCACGCCAATGCTTAAGAGCGTCGACGCTCACGAATTCCCGCCTCAACCCGCAAGCCAACGCCGATTAGGGCCATGATCCACAGACCAACGAGCCATGGCCACGAGGGGGATCGTTCATCGAAGATCAGAATCCCGAAAGATACGGCGACACCGGCGACTATGGAGACAGTCCCTATGATTCGGACCGTTTCATAGCCCTCGGGGGCATTGGTCGGCGAACGGTAGAGCTGGGGATCCTCGGGCTCAGTCACAGCGCAGAGCATCCCACATGGGATCGAACGGCAGGAATCCTCTACATCGCGCTCCGCCCTGCCCGATCTTCCCGTCTGCCTCGTCCCACATGCAATGCAGCGGATCAAGGCCAGGGGTCAAGGTGGAGCGCCCTACTGGACGAACGACCTTGACCCCTGGCCTTGATGCGCTGGGCTCCTTCTCGGAAAGATCGACACGTCGGCCGTTCGAGAGTGGCGGGTCGCGCTGATCTCGAACGGCGTCGGCGCGTCGGAGGTGGCCAAGGCGTACCGGTTCCTGCGTGCCGTGCTCATGACGGCGGCAGACGACCTGATCATCCCGCGCAACCCCTGTCGCATCAGGGGAGCCGGTGAAGAGAAGCCCGATGAGCGACCGATGCTCACGGTGGCGCAGGTCTTCAAGCTGGCCGACCTCGTCGTGAAGCGTCTGCGGGCGCTGATCCTCCTGGCCACCTTCACGAGCCTGCGGTGGGGTGAGGTGGCTGCCCTGCGGCGGATGGACCTGGACCTGGCGAAGGGCACGGTCAGCGTTCGGCAACAGCACGTCGAACTGGACACGGGCGAACTCCTGGTCGGGCCGCCCAAGTCACGCGCCGGTGTTCGCATGGTCGCCATCCCCCGGGCGATCATCCCCGCCGTGCAGGAACATCTCGACTCGTTCACGGGACCGGAACCCGATGACCTGGTCTTCACTGGCTCCCGGGGCGGTGTCCTGCGCCGAAGCAACTTCAGGCGCGCGGCCAAGTGGGATGAGAACACGAAGAAGATCGGCATGCCCGGTCTGCACTTCCATGATCTTCGCCACACAGGCAACACGATCGCCTCCGCGTCCGGCGCGAGCCTCAAAGATCTCATGGCGCGGATGGGGCACGACTCGGTGCGCGCCGCGTTGATCTACCAGCACAACACCGAAGAGGCGGACCGCAAGATCGTCAACGCGATAGACGCCATGATCAGCTCAATCTAATGGCACGCTAATGGCACGAAGCCCGGTGGCAAGATCGCTACCGGGCTTCTTTGTGCAGGTGGGCGGTACTGGTATCGAACCAGTGACCCCTCGCTTGTAAGGCGAGTGCTCTACCGCTGAGCTAACCGCCCCTGATCGGCACTACACCTTACGACACCGCGGGCGCCGATCGCACATCCATTGTCCATCCTTCCCCTACCGAAGGCCGGCCGGCCGCGGTCCAGCCCAGCAGGGCCGCGCCCAGCATGCCCGCGTTCACTCCCAGCGACGCCGGCACCAGCGGGGGCGCGTCGCGGAACGCGAGTCGCTTGACCAGCCTCGTGCGTACCGGATCGAACAGGGCGGGGCCCGCCTCGGCGAGGCCGCCGCCGAGGACGATGACGGAGGGGTCGAGCAGGAGCGTGTACGTGGCCAGCGCCAGTGAGAGCGCCTCAACGGCCTCGTCCCACACCTCTATGGCCACCGGGTCGTCGGAGGCGACGACCTCCTCCGCCTTGACCCCTGGCACGCCTGAGCGCTCGCTGTAGCGCCGTCCGACCGAGGCCGCGGACGCGTACGTCTCCAGGCAGCCGAGCTGACCGCAGGCGCACGGCTCGCCGTCGGGGAAGACGGGGATGTGGCCGATCTCGCCGCCCCAGCCTGCGGCGCCGCCGTACGGCCGGCCGGAAAGGATCATCGCGCCGGCGATGCCGGTGCCGATGGGCAGGAACAGGAAGTCGGACACGCCGCGTCCCGCGCCGAGGACGCTCTCCGCGAGCCCGCCGGTGCGGACGTCGTGTCCGAGCATGACGGGGACGTCCATGTCGACGAAGGCCTGCGCGGGCACGTCGCGCCAGCCGAGGTTGGCGGCGTAGACGGCGCTGGTGGCCGTGACGAGCCCCGGGACGGCGAGGCCGACTCCCGCGAGGCCCGCCCCTCCGCGGGCGGCGAGGTCGGCGATGAACTCGCGGATGGCGGTGACGACGGCGTCAGGCCCCTCGGCGCGCGGTGTGGCGCGCCGGTCGGTGACCAGCACCTGGCCGTTCTCGCTGACGAGGCCGCCCTTCATGGACGTGCCGCCGACATCGAGCGCGACAACGTAGGAACTCATAGCGGTCATCCTGGGAGGCGGGTGGCAGGTCAACGGCTATGAACGATAGCGCACCCTATTGTCGGGAAAGACCCAGCACTCTGTTGAGGGCCGCCTCGACCTCGTCGGCCAGGCCGGGGGGCGGCTCCGATCCTGCGGGCTCGGTGAGCCGCGCGAGCCGTACCGAGCCGCAGTCGCGGCACTCGACTTCGCCGAGCCGGCAGATGAGCGACGTGGAGCCGCAGGATTCGCACAGGTCGAGTTCGAGGTCGTGGGCACGCTGGCAGTCAGGGCAGATGAGCACCTGGACCTCGCCGCGCACCCCACGCCGCCACGGACTCGCGCCGCGAACCGGGTCGGTCTGCCGGGCCCCGCACCGGTAGCAGGGCATGGTGTCCTCCGATACGACAGTCAGGACAATGCTTTGAGATAGTCGGCGACATCACGCGCCGAGGAGATCGGGTTGACGACCGACCACCTGATCACGCCCTCGCCATCGATGAGGAAGGTCCCGCGCTTGGCGAGCCCTTTCGTCTCATCGAACACACCGTACGCCTCAGCGACCTGTCCATGTGGCCAGAAGTCGGATAGCAGGGGAAACTCGTACCCCTCCTGCTCCGCCCACGCACGATGGGTGAACATGGAGTCGACGGAGACCGACAGCACCTGGACGTCGGCGGGCAGGCGTGGGATGAGCTCGTCGCGCACCTGGCCGAGTTCGCTGCGGCACACGCCGCTGAACGCGAGCGGATAGAAGATCAACAGCACCCGCCTGCCCCGCAGGCTGGACAGCCTGACCGGGGTGCCGTGCTGGTCGGGCAGTTCGAAGTCGGGAGCCATGCGATTCATCCTGCCGTACGACCTCCTCGGTCGTACGGCAGGCGTCACGTCTAGCTAGCGACGGCCCTTGGGCGCCACGAGCCTGGTCCCCGACCAATCGGGTGCTGCGGAGATGCTGCTGGTCTGCGAGAGGCCCGCGGTGGCGGCGTCCTCCCCGATGTCGCTCGGCTCCACGTGGCCGTCTCTGCCGGCCTTGGGAGTCAGGAGCCAGATCTGGCCCGCGTCGGCCAGAGATCGCATCGCATCGCTGAGAGCGTCGAAGAGGTCGCCGTCGCCGTCGCGCCACCACAGCAGCACCACGTCGGCTACTTCGTCGGTTTCCTCGTCTAGAAGCTCGGTGCCGGTCAGGTTCTCGATGGACTCGCGAAGCTCATCGTCGCTGTCCTCGTCCCAACCGATCTCCTGCACCACCTGACCCGGCTTGAGGCCGAGTCGTTCGGCCAGGCCGCGCTCGCCCTGCGCCTGACCCGCGGTCGCGCTCACTTGTATCCCTCCTGATATGCGGTCATCGCTTCGGGACAGTCCACACGCTGTGACCCTCAGTCGTCAACGGTCGCCACGATGACGGCCGTACTCCACACGAATTAATCAGACAAAAACGACAAGCGAACCTGCCGTTCACGGTTGTCGACGTTCAGGTCGACGATGGCGATCGACTGCCACGTGCCCAGCTCCAGCCGCCCGCCCAGCACGGGAACGGTGGCGTAGGGCGGGATCAGGGCGGGCATCACGTGAGACCGGCCGTGACCCCGTGATCCGTGGGCGTGTCGCCACCTGTCGTCGGCAGGCAGCAGGTCGTCGAGTGCGGCCAGGAGGTCGTCGTCGCTGCCCGAGCCGAGCTCGAGCAGCGCCACTCCCGCCGTCGCATGCGGCACGAACACGTGCAGCAAGCCGTCGCCGCCCACCGAGCGCACGAAGTCCGCGCACTCGCTCGTGATGTCGAGTACCGTCTCGCGCGACCCCGTGGTCAGCGAGATGATCTGGGATTTCACATGGAAATCCTACGCATGCTCGACGACCGCATCCGGGCCAGGAAACACCAGGCCGGTGTGACCGTCTTCGAACCTGACCATGTACGGAGGCCCCCCGTCGGAGCCGCGTACCTCGATGATCTCCCCGCGCCGGTCCCCTTCTCCAACGGTGTTCCCGTGCATAAGGAGCCGGTCGCCTACCGTCGCGTTCATACCTCCACCTTCGTACGGCGGAGCCGATCCGAAAAGCCCCTCCACCGAGGTAGAAGGGCAAAAGATAATCGAAACGTTACGCTCCGCCCACACGCTTTCCAGAAGGCCCCAACCGCCCGGCCCTCCTTACGTCCTCCCCGGCCCCGCCGCGCACGCCGAGCGGGTTCAGGCGGGCGATCCACCCCCTTCCGCCTGGTACGGCGGGGCGTTACCAGGCGGGCGGTCCACCCCCTCCCCGGACACGACCGGGCGTTGCCGGCCGGGCGATCCACCCCCTCCTCCGGGCACAGCGGGACGGGTCGGAGCACAGCGGGACGGGTCGGATGGGCGGTGTCAGGCGGGCGATCCGTCCGTGGCGGTCTCGCCGACGAACTCCTCGATCGCGCGGGCGAGCACCCCGGGCTGGTCCTCGGGAATGAGCGTGTAGCTGTCCTCGATCTCCACCAGCCTCGCGTCCTCGAACAGCGCCACGAGCCTCGGCCCGTGATCCCGTGGCATCAGCCTGTCCTCCACCGCCCACGCCACCAGGACGGGCCCCTTGAAGGACCGCAGTCCCTCGGCCCAGTCGAGCAGGACCCGCCGCGGCGGCACGGACACCGCGTACTTGGCCAGGTCCCGCCTGATCGCCCGGCTGGCCCTGGCGGGCCCGAACCAGCGGTCCATCACCTCGTCGGGCACGGGCCGCTTGCTCATCCAGCCCCACCCGCCTGGCGCCCTGCGGAAGGACCTGAGCCCGAGCATCCGAGCGGTCAGCCACAGCCCGCCAGGGGTCCTGGCCGCGAGTTCGATCAGGCGGCCGGGCAGCCCCGGAGGGTAGTTGTCGAAGGCCTCGCATGCGGTGAGGACCAGCCTGCCGACCCGTTCGGCCCTTCCGAGCGGGACGAGCAGTTGCCCGCCGCCCCAGTCGTTCAGCACGAGCGTCACGTCGCGCAGGTCGAGCCGCTCGAGGAACTCCGCCACCAGCAGGGCCAGGCCCTGGAGCGACAGGTCGGCGTCGGGCCGCATCGGACTGCGGTGCGCGCCGAGAGGAAGCGTCGGGCACACGCACCGGTGGCCGTCGCGCAGGCCGGCCACCACCTCGCGCCACACGGAGCCGTCGATCGTGACCCCGTGCAGGAACACCAGGACCGGCCCCTCGCCCCCGGTGTCCTCGTAGTCGATGGTCCCTGCCGACAGCTCGATCTCCGGCACGATCGCCTCCGATTTGATAGATCGCTCTAGCGAGAGAGTAGGGTAGAGTCGAATGGTGGGCAACACGAAGGAACGCATCCTGGACGCGAGCGCCGAGCTCTTCCGCCGCAACGGCTACACGGGCACGGGCCTGAAGCAGATCGTCGCCGCCGCCAACGCGCCGTTCGGGTCGCTCTACCACTTCTTCCCCGGCGGCAAGGAGCAGCTGGGAGAGGAGGTCATCCGCACGGCGGGGATGTCGTACGTCCAGCTCTTCGACGTCCTCATCGCGCCCGCGCCCAACCTCGTCAGCGGGATCGAGACGTTCTTCTCCGCCGCGGCCGACACGCTGGTCGAGACCGGCTACGCCGACGCCTGCCCCATCGCCACGGTCGCCCTCGAGGTGGCCGGCACGAACGAGTCCCTGCGCAGGGCGACCGCCGACGTCTTCACCGCGTGGATCGCCGCGGGCACAGAGGGGTTCGCCAGGTTCGGGCTGTCGCACGAGGCGGCGCGCAGGCTCACGATCTGCCTGGTGACAAGCTTGGAGGGGGCGTTCGTGCTGTGCAGGTCACTGCGCGACACGGAGGCGCTGAAGGTCGCGGGCGACGCCGTCGTCGCGGCCGCCAGAGCCGAACTCGCCGCCTCCGCCTGATCGCGACGCCGATACCGCGATCTTGATCGCGAGCCGACACCGCAGAGCCCCGATCGCAAGCCGACACAGCTCGCCGCCCCCGCCTGAACGCGAATCCGAGCCCGACCGAGCCGCGCCGAGCCCGACCGAGCCGAGCCCTGCCAGCGCCGAACGCTGGTACGGCGGGGCCGCCTGCCGTACCGATGCCTGCGAGCGCCCGGGGCTCCGGCGACGGGCGCGCGCAAGACCGTAACCCGCGACGCGACGGCCGCCGCGCGCAATACCGCGACCGGCGACCCGCGACCCGACCGCCTACGCGTGCGAGACCGCGACGAGCGACCCGCAATCCGACCGCCTACGCGTGCGAGACCGCGACGAGCGACCCGCAATCCGACCGCCTACGCGTGCGAGACCGCGACGAGCGACCCGCAATCCGACGGTCGGCGCGCGGGCCCATTGCAAGCGACCCGCGATCCGACGGCCCGCGCCAGCGAGCCCGTGACACGCGACCCATGCTCCGGCGCGCGCGAGACCGTGACGGGCGACCGGTGAACTCCGGCTTCCCGCGCTTGCGGGACCGTGGTGAGCGACGCGTGGTCCCGGCGAAAGGCGTGCGCGAGACCGTTCCTATACTGCGTGGCGAGCGCCGCTCCGTCGCACCCGCCCCCGAGGCCACAGCACCGGGCGAAATTTCGTATCTTTTCTAGTCTTGATAAATCTGGCCTGCACTGTAACCTTTGGTGGCGATTCGTCCTACCATCGGTGGTCTAGGCCACCATCAGCGTCACTGCCAGCAGGGACGTTCTGGTTACCGGTCAGTAGAGATGCACTTTCCGGAGTTAGCGACCAGGATGGAAGGCGACCCAACCCAGACATCAGTCGATCCTCGGAAGGCGAGACCCAGTGGCTTCCGGACGCCAGCGTTTCTCGATCATCAGCGACGGCCTACCCAGCCAGCTGCCTGATGTCGACCCCAGCGAGACCAACGAGTGGCTCGAGTCCCTCGACAACGTCATCAAGACCGAGGGTCGCACGCGCGCCCGCTACTTGATGCTTCGCCTGCTGGAGCGGGCCCGTGAGCACCAGGTCGGCGTGCCCGGCCTGCGCAGCACCGACTACATCAACACCATCCCCCCGGAGCGCGAGCCCTGGTTCCCCGGCGACGAGCACGTCGAGCGTCGCATCAGGGCCTACATCAGGTGGAACGCCGCGGTGATGGTCTCGCGCGCCAACGCGCGCACGAACGTCGGCGGCCACATCGCCACGTACGCCTCCGCCGCCTCCCTGTACGAGGTGGGCTTCAACCACTTCTTCCGCGGCAAGGACCACGGCGAGTCGGGCGACCAGGTCTTCTTCCAGGGACACGCCGCGCCGGGCATCTACGCCCGCGCCTTCCTCGAGGGCCGGCTCAACGAGGCCCAGCTCGACGCCTTCCGGCAGGAGCTGTCGCACGGCTTCCACGGCCTGCCCTCCTACCCCCACCCGCGGCTCATGCCGGACTTCTGGGAGTTCCCGACCGTGTCGATGGGCCTCGGCCCGATCAGCGCGATCTACCAGGCCCGGTTCAACCGCTACCTGCTGAACCGCCAGATCAAGGACACCTCCAGGAGCCACGTCTGGGCCTTCCTCGGCGACGGCGAGATGGACGAGCCCGAGTCGCTCGGCGCGATCGGCCTGGCCGCCCGCGAGGAGCTCGACAACCTCACATTCGTCATCAACTGCAACCTGCAGCGGCTCGACGGCCCCGTCCGCGGCAACGGCAAGATCATCCAGGAGCTGGAGTCGTACTTCCGCGGCGCCGGCTGGAACGTCATCAAGGTGGTATGGGGCCGCGACTGGGACCCGCTGCTGGCCGCCGACGTCGACGGCGTCCTGGTCAACCAGATGAACACCACGCCTGACGGCCAGTTCCAGACCTACTCGGTCGAGTCGGGTGCCTACATCCGCGACAACTTCTTCGGCAGCGACCCGCGCCTGCGCAAGATGGTCGAGCACCTGAACGACGACGACATCCGCAAGCTGTCGCGCGGCGGCCACGACTACCGCAAGGTCTACGCGGCCTTCAAGGCGGCCCGCGAGCACGTCGGCCAGCCGACGGTCATCCTCGCCCAGACCATCAAGGGATGGACGCTCGGCAAGGACTTCGAGGCGCGCAACGCGACGCACCAGATGAAGAAGATGACCAAGACCGAGCTGAAGGAGTTCCGCGACCGGCTCTACCTGCCGATCCCCGACTCCGCGCTCGAGGGCGACCTGCCGCCGTACTTCCACCCGGGCGAGAACGACGAAGAGATCGCCTACATGAAGGAGCGCCGCGCCGCGCTGGGCGGCGTGCTCCCCAGGCGCATGGTCCGCGCCAAGGCGGTCAAGCTGCCGGGCGACGAGGTCTACAAGCAGTTCTCCAAGGGCTCGGGCAAGCAGCAGGTGGCCACCACGATGGCCTTCGTGCGTCTGCTCAAGGACCTCATGCGCGACAAGGAGATCGGCAAGAGGTTCGTGCCGATCATCCCCGACGAGGCGCGCACCTTCGGCCTTGACGCGATGTTCCCGACGGCGAAGATCTACAGCCCGCACGGCCAGACCTACGAGGCCGTCGACAGGGATCTGCTGCTGTCGTACAAGGAGTCGACCGAGGGCCAGATCCTGCACGAGGGCATCAACGAGGCGGGCTCCATGGCCTCGATGACCGCGGTGGGCACCTCCTACGCCACGCACGGCGAGCACATGATCCCGATCTACATCTTCTACTCGATGTTCGGGTGGCAGCGGACCGGCGACCAGATGTGGCAGCTCGGCGACCAGATGGGCAGGGGCTTCCTGATCGGCGCGACGGCCGGCCGTACGACGCTGAACGGCGAGGGCCTGCAGCACGAGGACGGCCACACCCCGCTGATCGCCTCGACGAACCCGGCGGCCGTCTCCTACGACCCCTCATGGGCGTTCGAGACCGCCTACATCGTCAAGGACGGCCTCAGGAGGATGTACGGCGAGCAGCCGGAGAACGTCTTCTACTACCTGACCGTCTACAACGAGCCCTACGTACAGCCGGCCGAGCCCGCCGACCTCGACGTGGACGGCCTGCTGAAGGGCCTGTACAGGTTCGCCGCCGCCCCCCGGACCGAGGGGCCGAAGGCCAACATCCTCTCCTCGGGCGTCGCGGGCCCGTGGGCGGTGGAGGCCCAGCGCATGCTGGCGGAGGAGTGGGGCGTCTCGGCCGACGTCTGGTCGGCGACGTCCTGGTCGGAGCTGCGCCGCGAGGCGCTGGCCTGCGAGGAGCACAACCTGCTCAACCCCGACTCCGAGCAGCGCGTGCCGTACGTCACCAGGGCCCTGCAGGGCGCGCAGGGGCCGTTCGTGGGCGTCAGCGACTACATGAAGGCGGTGCAGGACCAGATCGCGCAGTGGGTGCCGGGTGACTGGAGCTCGCTGGGCACCGACGGGTTCGGCCTGTCCGACACCCGTTCGGCGTTGCGCCGTCACTTCCACGTCGACGCCGCGTCGATCACGCTCGCGGTGCTCACCCAGCTGGTCAAGCGGGGCGAGCTCGACGGCGAGGTGCTGCGCGAGGCGATCGCCCGCTACCACCTGAAGAACGGGGTCACCGAGGCCGGTGGCGCCGAGAGCAACGACACCCAGTCGATGGGCGTCTGATCCGTCGCAGAAAACGAGCCCGCGCCCTGCCGGCGCGGGCTCGTTCATTTTTTTCCTCGATTTCCGCGTCATAGGCGGGCCCGCGAGCTGTCTTTGATACGTGGGGCGGCGTGTTCTGGAGGGGTGCACGCCGCCTCTACCCACCCTGACCGCCTCGCCAGGGGAGGCGTGCGCGGCGTGCTCGGCGTCCAGGCTGGGTATGTGAAAGGATTTTCCCCGGTACTCGATATCGGGGGATATTCCATGCGCCGCGAACTCACCACCGTCGCCGTGACGGCAGGGCTGACCATCTCGCTCGCCGCCTGCGGCACCTCCACCGACGCCTCCGGCGGCCCGACATCCGGCGGATCGGCCTCGGCACCCGGCGACGCGGGGGCGACCGGGAAGATCACCTGGGCCGCCTGCACCGACCTGACCATGCCGGACGGGCAGCCGGCCACGCCCGACGCCAGCCTGCAGTGCGGCAAGCTGGCCGTCCCGCTCGACTACGCCAAGCCGGACGGCGAGACCATCGACCTGGCGCTGATCAGGATCCCGGCCAAGGGTCCAGGCGAGCGGCTCGGGTCGCTGCTGTTCAACTTCGGCGGCCCCGGCGCGTCCGGCGTGGACACGATGGCGCGGGCGGTCAAGGCGTTCGGTGCTCTCAACGCCCGCTACGACCTGATCAGCTTCGACCCGCGCGGTGTCCAGCGCAGCCGCGGCGTCGTCTGCGGCACCGGCAAGGACATGGACGCCTATGTCTCGCTCAACACGCTGCCCTCCAACGAGGAGACCAGGGCCAAGGTCCAGGCCGGCACCGAGCAGTTCACGCGGCTGTGCGACAAGGACTCCGGCCCGGTCCTGCCGTACGTCGGGACCGTCAACGCGGCCCAGGACATGGACAGGATGCGCGCCGCCCTCGGCGACGCCAAGCTCAACTACTTCGGCATGTCGTACGGCACGCAGCTCGGCGCCGTCTACGCCACCAAGTTCCCCAAGAACGTGGGCCGCATGGTCCTCGACGCGCCGCTCGACCCGAGCGTGACCCTGGAGCAGCGGACGCTGGCGCAGAGCAGAGGCTTCCAGCAGGCCTACGAGAGCTTCCTGAAGGACTGCGTCAGCCAGGGCTGCGAGCTCGGCGGCAGCGTCGAGGCGGCCAACCAGAAGGTCGAGTCCTTCCTGAACAAGATGGTCGTCTCTCCGCTGCAGGTAGGCGACCGCCCGCTGACCCAGGGCCTGGCCAGCACCGCGGTCGCGGCCGCGCTCTACTCCAAGCTGAGCTGGCCGTTCCTGGAGAGCGCGCTGTCGTCGGGGCTGAAGGGGGACGGCGGGGCGCTGATGTATCTGGCCGACACCTATACCGGCCGCAGGCCGGACGGCAGCTACACGACCGAGATGTCCAGTTTCCCCGCCATCACCTGCGTGGACACCGCGGAACGGCCGGGCAGGGAGGAGCTGGCCCGGACCGAGAAGGCGGCGCTGAAGATCTCCCCGCTGTTCGGGAGCGCGGGCGCCGGCACGTTCTGCACGCCGTGGCCGGTGCCGGGCAGCAACGAGGCGAGGAAGATCAACGCCACCGGCTCGGGGCCGATCGTGGTGGTGGCGGGCAAGGGCGACCCTGCCACGCCGTACCAGTGGGGGCCGAAGCTGACCGAGCAGCTGAAGACCGCCACCTTGCTCACCTACGAGGGTGAGGGGCACGGTGCCTACCTGTCGGGCAGCAAGTGCATCCAGGGCGCGGTCAACGCGTACCTGATCGACGGCAAGGTCCCGGACAAGGACGCATCCTGCCCTGCCTGAACCGGTGGGCACCGGCCCGGGACGGGCGGGTGAGCGAGATGAGCAGGGACCGGCCAGAGGTGCGAACGCCCTGGGCGCGCCGCCGCTCGGCGGTTGGCGGCGTGCCCAGGGAGGGTGGACCGCCCAGGAGGCGGTCGTCACGCGTCCCGTCCATGGCGGGGAAGGCGCCTGTCAGGGCGGCGGGGGGAAAGGCCCGGCGCCCGTCAGTGGACGGGTGACGCGAGTCAGCCGGCCGGCGGCGTGAAGACGCCGAACAGGTTGTCCCCCACGTCCCTCAGGTAGGCGAAGCTGGTGTCGTCGGCGCTGATGACCTTGTGGACGACCTTGCCGCCCAGGCTTTCGACCTTGGCGCACGTCGCCTCGACGTCCTCGACGAGCACGGAGAAGATGGCGTAGTTGGGGAACTCGCCCTTGCTTCCGTACACGCCGCCCGAGGGCCGGTCGCCTTCACCCTGGGTGATCAAGCGGTAGTCCATCGGGGCCTTCGGGTCGGAGGCGAACGTCCAGCCGAAAAGGTCGCCGTAGAACCGCTGCGCTCCGTCGGGGTCGTCGGTGCCGACCTCGAACCAGGCCACGGTGTTCAGCATGTGCGCTCCAAGTCGTCAAGTCTCTCGAACAAGACAACGATAAGACGCGGATGCGACAACCCTATGTCGGTGTTTTCGATCGACTAATCGAGAACCGTGCCATGGACGATCATGTCGGGGACGTCCGAGACGTACCCCTCCAGCGGCCGGTCGGGGCAGCGCTCCTCGCTCACCGAAGCGCCCGCGATCCTGTCGAGCCTGAACACGCGCACGTCGTCGCGCAGCCGGCACCAGGCGACGAGGTACCAGAACCCGCCCCGCCCGCCGAGGAACACGCCGGGCTCGACGTCGCGCGAGGTGAGAGCGCCCTTCCTGTCGGCGTACTCCAGGTGGAGGACACGCCTGCGCAGCAGGGCGTCCTCGATCGTGCGGGAGACGCCCGCGCGCCCGAGCGGCTGGATCTGCTCGCCGGTCTCCACGGGGGCGATGAGCTGCACGCGGCTGGCCAGCTCCCTGGCCAGCTCCCCCTCCGAGCCGGGCATGGCGGCCACGACCTTGCGCAGCGCGCTGCGCGCCTGTCGGGCGAACGGCTGGTCACCGGCCCTGCTGAGCGCGATCGCGATGGCGACGGCCTCGGCGGGGGTGAAGTTGAGCGGGGGGAGGGAGTGCGTCTTGTCGATCGCGTATCCGCCGCTGCGGCCCGGCTCCGCGTAGATGGGCACGCCGGACTCCTGGAGGGCGGCGATGTCGCGCTCGATGGTCCTGACGCTGACCTCGAAGCGTTTGGCGAGCTGGCGCGCTGACCGGCACCTGGGGGAGATCGCGCGCAGGTCCTCGACGAGCGCGTAGAGCCGATCGGTACGGTTCACAATCGGCACGGTACGCGCCGATGCCGACAATTCCGCCGGCGTGACAGGAGTTGGTGAGAGGAGTGTCGCCCGCCCGTCACGGTCGGTGGCCGGTACGCGGTGCGGCCCGCCGTACTCCCGGAGGGGTGGGGTACGGCGGGCCGGACGGCTAGGAGGCGATCTTGACGGTCGCGGTCCCGCCGGCGCGCACGGGGACCTTGGCCACGGTGTACGTCACCCCGTCGATCACCTGCGGGATTCCGGGGAAACGGTGCCCGTTGACCTCCAGCCACCGGTGCTTGCCGGCGAACCGCGCGTCCCAGAACACCGGCGACGACCCCTTGTTGGTGAACGTGCTGGAAACCGCCCCGTCATGCCGTACGGTGACCTTGCCGGAGCCGACCGGCACGTCGGCCACCTCCAGCCAGCCGATGTCCGCGGGCAGCCGGGACTGCGTGGCCACGGTCCTGCGGGGCGCGTCGGGCTGGATGCCCATGAGCCCCTCCACCGTCTGGCTGACCAGCGTGAACGGCACCTCCGGGTAGTCGCCGTTCAGTCCCTGGCGGGAGTTGACGTGCCTGGCCTCGCGCTGGTCGTACACGTCCTGCATCCACTTCCACGCCGTGCCCGCGCGGTTGTGCCGGAAGAACGTGTCCGCCAGGTAGGTGAGCGCCTCGACGTTGCGCGGCCGTCCCGCCCCCGTGGCTTCGGCGTCGACGAAGTCGAGGTAGGCGTCGTTGCGCGGCCCCGCGTCGATGATGCCCTTCATCGGCATGAACCAGCTGTTCTCCTTGCCGAATCCGGTCAGCGGCGTCCCGTCCACGGTGTACGCCCTGACGAGGTCCTCGCCGCCCTGCTTCACGCTCCACGTCTTGTTGAAGTACTCCTTGACCGCGCGGGCCCGCTTGGCCTGGGCGTGGGCCAGCGCGAGGTCGCCCTTGTCGAGCGCGAGCGCGGCGAGGGCGTTGTGGGCCTGGTACTGCGACCCGATCGCGTCGCCCGCCTCGGCCAGGGGCTCGCCGCTGACCTCGTTGTAGCTGGCGGCGCCCTGGAAGATGCCCCTGCCGGTGCCCTCGGCGACGCCGTTGGGGAGCTGGCCGTCGTGCAGGGCGACGAACTCGTTCGTCGCGTGCTTGTAGTAGTCCCAGAACACGGGGTCGTCGACGTAGGCGCGGTCGCCCGACCACCGGAAGGCCTGGTTGGCCTTCTCGACGAGTTCGAAGGTGGCGGGGACCTCGCGGACGAAGTTCGTGGGCGAGCGGTAGTCGATGGACAGGTAGGTGGAGGCGTCGAAGTTCAGCGCCCACACCGGGTAGTACTTGTGCTCCTCGCTCGCCGACCGGGCGAAGGAGCGCAGCATGTTCTTGTTCTCGGCGGCCAGCCCGAGGATGTGGGCGCCGGCGAGCTGGTGGGCGAAGTCGCGCGAGTAGTAGCCGCTGCGGTTGGCGTACCCGGCCCAGTAGGAGGGCGTGTAGACGCCCTCACCGGTGCCGCCGGGCTGGCGCTCGTCCACGTCGAGCAGGCCGGGCACGCCGTCCTGGTGCACCCATGATCCCGCCTTGGCCTTGGCCCAGCCGAACATCTCGACGATCTTCGGGTTGGACGAGCTGACCGTGGGCGAGGCCTTCGCCCCCGGAGAGATCATGACGTCGTCGACGTTCACCCAGCCGGATCCTGACCCGAAGACGATGCCGAGCCGGTCGCCCTCGCCCACCGCGACGTCGGAGATCGTGTAGCGGGAGTAGGTGGAACGAGAGGGCAGCGTGAGGGTCTGGACGGGCGTGCCGCCGCGCAGGACGGTGAACGTGCCGCCCGCGCCGCCGGTCGCGATCCACGCCGACACCGAGTAGGTGCCCGCGGCGGGCACGGTGATCGTCTGGCTGACGCTCCTGCCGGGGCCCGCGTCGAGGTAGATGAGCTTGGCCCCGCCATGGGGCATGTTGGTGGCCACGCCGGTGCCGGCGGTGAAGGTCCACCCCTCGGTGTCCTTCTCGAAGCCGGGGTTGACGACCACGACGGGCCCTGCGGCCAGGACGGAGCTGAGCAGGACAGGTAACATCCTCATGGATACTCCCGATCATCGGATGAATCGAATGGGCACAATCCGTTGGCAGTGGGATGCGGAGTCTCAGCGGGGCACCACCGTGCACCCGCCGGCTCTCAGCGAGGCGCCGCCGTGGACGCCCGCACGACCAGCTCAGGGCTGAACATGAGCTCGCCGGCCGGCACGCCGCGCCCGCTCACCAGGGCGACGACGCTGCGCGCCACCTCCTTGGCCAGCCGGTCGATCGGCTGCCTGACGGTCGTCAGCGGCGGGTCGACGAACTCCATGATCATCGAACCGTCGTAGCCGACCACGGAGACGTCGCCGGGCACCGCCAGGCCTTCGCGCCTGATCGCCCTGACCGCCCCCAGCGCCATGAAGTCACTGGCCGCCACGACGGCCGTGACCCCCCGTCCGAGCAGCGCGGCCGTCGCCGACTGCCCGCCCTCGATCGTGTAGTACTGCCGCATCACCAGGGACTCAGGGTCCTGCACCCCGCGCCGTGCCATGGCGGCGATGAACCCTTCCACCCTCCTGTCGGCCGGCCTGTTGCCGACGGGTCCCGAGGCGATCCCGATCTCGCGGTGGCCCAGCCGCCACAGGTGGTCGACGGCCAGCTCGGCCGCCATGACGTCGTCGGTGGACAGCACGGGCATCGAGTGCCCCTCGAACCCGCCGTTGACGCCGACGAACGGGATCCGCCGTGCCGCCAGGATGTTGCACGTCTCGGGGTCGGGGTCGTCGAGGGTGTTGCTGGCCGACAGGAACACCACCGCGGCCACGCCGTGCTCGGCCAGCGCGGAGACGAACTCGCGCTCCTGTATGCCGCCGGGCAGCGCGGGGCACAGCACACCCTTCAGCCCGTGCGGCGCCAGCGCCGCCTCGATCAGCTCGGCGACGTCGGCGAACCACGGGTTGGACAGCCACGGCGTGATCACGGCGACGATCTGGCCCCTGGTGGAGCGCTCGTAGCCGAGCTCGGCCATGGCCCGCTCGACGGCCTCGCGGGTCCTGGCCGACACGCCGGCCCGCCGGTTGATCACCCTGCTGACCGTGGCCTCGCTGACCTCCGCCCGCGCGGCGACCTCGGTGATACCGATCTTCACCGTTCCTCCTCCACGACCGCCGCACCCGAGGTCTCCAGGACCACCAGCCCCGAAGCGGGTACGGCCAGCGAGACCAGCCCCGCCTCCAGCCGCCGTACCACCGGCTCGATCCTAGAGCCGTCAGGCCCGTGCAGGCGTGCCACGTCGGCGCCCGGCCCCGACACCTCGAGCACGAGCCGCCCCGCGCCCGTGCCGTTGACCAGCGTGATGGATCGGTGGGCCGCGGTGTCGACCGCCACCACCCGCTCCGCGGCCACCGTGATCACGCACTCGTCGCCGCGGGCGGCCATCACCACCGGGTACAGCTCGTCCGGCCTGCCGGGCTCGACCTGGCCGTCGAGCAGGACGTGCCGCACGCGCCGCCACTCCCCCAGCCAGAACGTCACCATCCGCCGCTGCTCCTCCGGCAGCCCCGCCAGGCGCGCCGAGATCTGCGGCACGGCGTGCAGCGACCCGATGATCTGCCTGGCCGCACTGTGCGCGCCCGCCCGCGGATCCCACATCAGCATGTCGCCGTGCACGGTGCCCGCGACGGCGAGGAAGGCGATGTCGATGGTCCTGACCCTGTTCGCGGTCACGTCAGCCGGGCAGTCGTCGGCTCGCAGCAGGTCGGCGAGCCCTGCCGTCCCTGGCCCCACGTACGGCTGGCGGAACTCCAGCAGCGCCCGCTCCCCCACCGCCTGCCGAATCTCGACGAGCAGCATCCGCATGGCCGTGCCCACGTCGTGGACGTCGGCGTCGAGCGCGGGACTGCCGGCGTAGGCCATCGCCTCGTTGAGGAAATCGATCTTGAGGCCGTCGACCCCGAGCTCCATCAGCCTGGCGCACAGCGCGACGACGTGCCGCCTGACCTCGGGCCGCCGCGGGTCGAGCACCCTGGCGCCCGGCGCTCCGGCCGAGGCGGGCGCGTAGGGTTCCAGCTCGTCGAAGCAGGCCGCACCCGGCCCGAGCAGGAGGGGCGCGACCCACACGAGATAGCGCAGCCCGAGCGCCCGCACGCGCGCGACGTGCGCCGCGAAGTCGGGAAATTTCCGGCGGTCGGGCACCCAGTCGCCGACTCCCCCGTATCCACGCCCGTTTCCGAACTCCTGCCACCCGTCGTCGAGGATGAGCACGCCGCACCCGGCCGACGCCGCCAGCGCCGCCTCCGCCTCGACGCCCTCCGCCGAGACGTCCTGGGCGAAGCCGTACCAGGTGGAGTAGACCGGCTCCCGAGCCCCCTCCGCGGGCTCGGTCGCGCCCTGCCCCATCGCATGCGCCAGCGCGCGCCGCAGCGCGCGCATCGCCGTCGCCACCGAGGGCGCGCTCCTGGCGAAGTGGATCCGGTACGGCCCCGCGGGCACGGCTAGGTGCACGACGAAGGTCTTGGACTCCTCCGACACCCCGAACCGCATCGTCACCTCGGGCACCGCGTCCTCGGCCGCGAAGGCGAGCAGCGTGCGGCCCTGGCTGTCGTACAGGCAGCCGGCCGCCGCGCCGTCGACCAGCGAAGTCCGTTGGTAGCCCGCCCAGTCGGCGACGAGCGCCCGGTGCCAGTCGCAGGCCGGGTGCCAGAAGCCGACGGCGTCGCCGAGCGGCACCGACAGCCGGATCTCCAGTCTCTCGTGGGAGCCGATCTCCAGCACGTCACCGAGCAGCCGCCAGGCGGCCGTGCCTGCGTCCGTCAGGACGGCCAGCCGTACGTCGTCGAGCAGGGGCTCGGTGGGCGCGGGCGCGAGGCCCGCGGTCGTGACGCTCACTCTTTCACCGCTCCAGCGAGAAGTCCGGACACGAAGTGTCGTTGGAGGAGAAGGAACAGGACCGCCATCGGGAGCGCGGCCACGGCCGTGCCCGCGAGGATCTGGCCGTAGTCGGTCTCGGTGGCACCCTGAAGTGCGGCGATCGCGAGCGGGATCGTGTAGGCGTCCCTGGTGCGCAGCGCGATCAACGGCCACACGAAGTCGTTCCACTGGTAGAGGAACAGGTAGATGCCGAGCGCGGCCAGCGCGGGCCTGATCGGGGGCAGCACCACCCGCACGAACAGCTGCAGCTCGCCACAGCCGTCCACCCTTCCCGCCGACAGCAGCTCGGACGGCAGGGCGGACATCGACTGGCGCATGAGGAAGACGCCGAACGGCAGCGCCAGGTTGGGCAGGATGATCGCCTGGTAGGTGTTGAGCCAGTCGAGTGCCAGCATCATCTTGAACAGCGGCACGAGCGTGACCTGGCTGGGGATGACCAGGCCCAGCATGAGCAGCCCGAACAGGAACTCCTTTCCCCGGAAGCTGTACTTGGCGAACCCGTAGCCCGCCATCGTGCAGACCAGGCCGGCCAGCAGTGTGTAAACGGTGGCGATGAGCAGGGAGTTGCCGACCACCCGGCTGAAGCCGACGTTGACCTCGAGGCCCGCCAGGTTGTCCAGCAGGTGGCCGCCGGGCAGCAGCGGCGGCGGGCTGCCGAAGACCTCGGCGCTGCTGTGGGTGCCGGCCACGACCAGCCAGTAGAACGGCACCAGCACCACGGCGACCGCGACGAGCAGCGTGGAGGTCAGCATGATGCTTCGGCTCACGGCTTGTCTCCCAGCACGCGGAACTGCACGATGCCGAGGATCCCGATGATGACGGCGAGCGCGTAGGCGATGGCCGAGGCGTAGCCGAAGTCGAGGTACTTGAAGCCGTTGTTGTACAGGTACAGGCCGAGCGTCAGCGTGCTGTTGTCGGGTCCGCCGTTCGTCAGGACGTAGGGCTCGTCGAACAGCTGGAGCGTGCCGATCGTGGACATCACCAGTGTCAGCAGGATGACCGGCCGCAGTCCCGGCAGCGTCACGTGCACGAAGCGGCGCCAGGCGCCCGCGCCGTCCACGGCCGCCGCGTCGTAGAGGTCCTTGGGCAGCGACTGCAGCCTGGACAGGTAGATCACCGCGTTGTAGCCGGTGTAGTGCCAGGTCAGGGCGAGGCCGAGGGCGATGCGGGCCCACACCGTGTCGGTCAGCCAGGGCACCGGGGGGATGCCGGCCAGGCCGAGCACCCAGTTGACCAGCCCCGACTGCGGGTTGAGCAGGACGGCGAACAGCAGGCCGTACGCGACCAGGCCGGTGATCATCGGCAGGAAGAACCCGAGCCTGATGAGGCCCTTGAACCGCAGCAGCGGCGAGTTGAACGCCACCGCGAGCGCGACCGCGATGGCGAGCATCAGCGGCACCTGGACCACGAGGATCACCACGGTGTTGCGCAACGCCGTCCAGAACAGGGGGTCGCCGGCCAGGCGCTGGTAGTTGGCCACGCCCGCGAAGGTCTGCAGCGCGCCGTCGGTCCTGAACAGGCTGAGCCAGAACGACCAGGCGATCGGATACAGCTTGAAGATCGCGAACAGCGCGACGGCGGGGAGCACCCACAAGTAGGGGGCCGCCTTCATCGCGGGAAACCGCCGCGCCGCCGTCGCCCTCGCCGCGGTGGCGCGCGACGCCAGCGCCGTCACCGCAGCACCTTCCTGCCGGTCTGCTGGGCGACGAGCTCGGCCGCCTCCTTGAGCGCCGTGGCGGGGTCGGCGCCCTTGAGCAGGACCTTGCTCTGCGCGTCCGTCACCGCCTTCAGCGCCCGCGGGTAGTCGGCCGAGTAGTTGGTGACGTAGGAGGGCTGCCTGAGCGCGTCGAGGAAGATCTCGCCCTTCTTCTGCCCGCTGAAGAACGCCGAAGCCTCGTGGAAGACGGGGTCGTCGTAGGCCTTCATCAGGGCGGGCGCGATGCCCTTGCCCTTGTAGATCGCGACCTGGTTCTCGGGCCTGGTCAGCACGAACTCGGCGAAGGCGTAGGCGGCGGCCTTGTCCTTGCTGGTGTTGGCGACGGCCAGGTGCGTGGAGTTGACGGTGGCCGAGACCTTGCCGCCCGCGGCGACGGCCGGCGGCAGCCGTACCTTCCACTTGCCCTTCTCGCCTGGGACGGTCTCCTCGATGATGCCGCCGAACCAGGTCGGCATGGCCTGGACCGCGACCGAGCCCTTCTTGATCGAGGTGATCATCGTGTTCCAGCCGCCCGCCATGTCGGCGACCAGGCCCGCGTCGTTGAGCTTCTTGATGATGGTGAGCGCGGTGACGGCCTGCGGGGTGTCGAGCGTGATGTTGCCCGCCATGTCGAAGTAGAAGCTGTCCTGCAGTTGCAGCAGCATCTGGAAGAGGTTGGCCGAGTCGGCCTGGGTGGCGGGCTTGTCGATGCCGAGAAGCTGGACGCCGGTCTTCTCCTTGAGCATGACGCCGGCCTCGATGACCTCGTCCCAGGTTCGCAGCGCCTCGACGTCGACGCCTGCCTTCTCGAACAGGTCGGCCCGGTAGTAGAAACCCGCGGAGTTGGCCTCCCACGGCAGCGCGTAGACCTTGCCGTCGCGGCTGACGGTCTCCCACATGCCCTGCGCGAAGGCCGTCTTGTGCCTGCCCGCGCCCAGGGGCGTCAGGTCGGCCAGCCCGTCGGGGAACTTCTCGACGTAGGCCGGCAGGTAGTCCACGCCGATGTGGAGCACGTCGCCGAGCCCCTGACCGCCCGCGGCGAGCCCTGCGGTGATCTTGTCCCAGATGGCGGGGTTGCCGATGTCCTGGACCTCGACCTTGATCGCGGGGAACTGCTTCTCGAAGGCGGGGACCAGTTGCTTCATCATCGCGGCCGGGCCCTGCCAGCTCCACACCGTGATCTTCCCGCTGCCTGCGGCCGAGGTTCCTGACGTGCCGCCGCCACAGGCGCTCAGCGCGCCTCCCGTGGCGGCCAGGGCGCTGAGCTGAAGGAAACGGCGGCGGTCGAGGTGGGCCATGGGGGTCTCCAGGGGGGTGCAGAGAACGGCCTGACGCGCCCAGACGCTACCTCCGCGTTTCCATCGCTTGCAATACTGAAGCGAAAACTTTCAAAGAATCAGGCAGTACGGCAGGCATGCCGAAACCGGCGCCTCACGCTCGTCGCCGCTAGCCGGCCGTCCAGTCCAGCAGCCGCTCCACGGACCAGGTGTTGACGACCCGCTCGGCCTCCACCCCGCACTGGGCCGCGCGCTCACAGCCGAACCGCTGCCAGTCCAGCTGCCCGGGCGCGTGGGCGTCCGAGTCGACGGAGAACACGCAGCCCATCTCGTAGGCCAGCCGCAGCAGCCGCTTCGGCGGGTCGAGCCTGTCGGGCCTGGAGTTGATCTCCACGGCGACGCCGAACCTGCGGCACGCCTCGAACACCAGCTCGGCGTCGAAGTCGGACTCGGGTCGCAGGCCGCCCCGCCTGCCACCGCCCTTGACGATCCTGCCGGTGCAGTGACCCAGCACGTCGACGTGGGGGTTCGCGACGGCGGTCACCATCCGGCGGGTCATCTCGTGGGTGTTCATGCGCAGCTTGGAGTGGACGCTCGCCACCACCACGTCCAGGCGGGCCAGCAGCGCGGGATCCTGGTCGAGCGTTCCGTCGAGGTTGATGTCCACCTCGATGCCGGTGAGGATCCTGAACGGCGCGAGCTTCTCGTTCAGCCCCGCCACCAGATCCAGCTGCCTGCGCAGCCGCGAGGCCGACAGGCCGTTGGCGATCGTCAGCCGCGGAGAGTGGTCGGTCAGCGCCCAGTACTCGTGGCCGAGCGCCCTCGCCGAGGCGGCCATCTCCTCGACCGGGGAGCCGCCGTCCGACCAGTCGGAGTGGGAGTGCAGGTCTCCCTTGAGCGCGGCCCGCAGCGCGGCGCTCTCCTCGTCGAGGTCGGCGCCCTCGGTGGCCTGGAGTCTGCGCAGGTAGGTCGGGGTCTTCCCGTCGAGCGCCTCGGTGATGGCCAGCGCGGTGACCTTGCCGATGCCCGGCAGGTCGGCCAGGGCGTCGGCCCTCGCCAGCCGTACGAGCTCGTCCTGCGGCAGGTCCTCGACCGCGGCGGCGGCCCGCCTGAAGGCTCGCACCCGGTAGGTCGGCTCGCCCGCGCGTTCCAGGAGGAACGCGATGTCACGCAGTGCCTGGACCGGCTCCATGCCGACATATCTACCCAGAGGGAACCCTGCTCTGCACACCCCCGTTGTTCCAGCTATAAAGCCCCGATAAGCTCTGGAGCCCCATGGCAGAAACCCGCTCCCGCAAGTCGACCAAGGTGATCACGCTGACGGCGCTCGGCGTGATCTCGTTGATGGTGGTCGGCTTCTGCTCGGCGCAGGACGACTACGAAGAGGTCGCGGCCGACTGCGTCGACCTCAACACCCAGCTCCCCGACGGCTCCTACCAGGTCGTCGACGACGACTACTGCGATGACGACGACGGCGGCGGCTCCCACTCCTCCCACCACGCCTACGGCTGGTACTACGGCGGCGTCAGGACGGGCATGCGGGTGCTGAAGGGCACCACCGTGAGGCCCGCCGAGGCGCGCATCAGCAGCAGGAACGGGCACGTCGTCCAGCGCGGCGGGTTCGGCGGCAGGGGCGGGGGCGGCAGCTGATGGCGCGCAGGCTCTCCTCGCACGCGGTGAGGCTCGGCGCCGTGGTGACCGTCTCGTCCGTCGTCCTGTCGGGCTGCGCCTCGGGCGACTCCGTGTACGCCGGCTCGGACCAGGTCGTGATGGACTCCTCCTCCGAAGAGGACTTCGTCGAAGAAGACGTCGAGGAAGACGTCGAAGACGAAGTCGAAGAGGACGAGGAGGAGCCGGACGACGAGGTCGTCGCCCGGTGCGTCAGGCGGAACAGCGAGGACCACGGCCGCTACGTGGTCGTGGACGACGACCGCTGCGACGGCGCGGGAAGGCACGGCGCCTACCTCTGGTACTACGGCGGCACCAAGGTCAGGAATCGCGTCTCCAAGGGCACGACCAACCGGCCGCGCCACTCCTACGTCGTGACCAGGAGCGGCGACGAGATCACCCGCTCGGGGAAGGTCACCACGAACGGTTTCGGCAACCGCACCTCGACGGGATCCTGATGCGACGCGAGCACGCCACTCCCCGCGAAGGCTGGGAGAAGATCGTCGAAGGCCACGGCCTCGCCTTCCACCGCTCCGTGCAGGCCGCGCACCTGCCCCGGCCCTACTGGGACGAGTCCGTCCACTACGTCTTCACCATGGAGCAGGTGCTCGAGCTCGAGGAGCAGGTGGAGGAACTGCACCGGATGTGCCTGGCCGCGGTCGAGCACGTCATCGCCGAGCGGCGCTTCGCCGACTTCGCGCTGCCCGAGTGGACCTGGCAGGAGATCGCCCGCTCGTGGGAGCGGCGCGACCCGCACGTCTACGGCCGCTTCGACCTGCGCTACGACGGCGTCTCCCCGCCCAAGATGCTGGAGTACAACGCCGACACGCCCACCTCCCTGGTGGAGTCGAGCGTCGTGCAGTGGTACTGGCTGCAGGACCGCTTCCCTGGCGACGACCAGTGGAACTCCATCCACGAGCGCCTCATCGACAGGTGGCGCTCGCTGGTCCTGCCGACGGGCCCCACCCACTTCGCCTGGACGAACATGGACGAGACAGGCGAAGAGGCGATGACCGTCGCCTACCTGCAGGAAACCGCCGACCAGGCGGGTCTCGGCACGATCGCCATCGCGATGGAGGACATCGGCTGGGATCCGCTCAACCGGCGCTTCGTCGATACCGGTGGCAGGGTGATCCGCTCGGCGTTCAAGCTGTACCCGTGGGAGTGGATGCTGACCGACGGCTTCGGCGAGCACGCCGTACGGCACGCCGCCTCGACCACGTGGATCGAGCCGCTGTGGAAGGCGCTGCTGTCGAACAAGGCGCTGCTGGCGGTGCTGTGGGAGCTGTATCCGGGCCACCCCAACCTGCTGCCCGCCTACCTCGACGGCCCGCGCGAGCTGACCTCCTACATCGTCAAGCCGCTGCTCGGCAGGGAGGGCGCCTCCATGCGGATCGTCACCCCCTCCGGCGTGGCCGAGACGCCCGGCTCCTACGGCGCGGAGGGCTTCGTCCATCAGGGCTTCGAGGCGCTTCCCTCGTTCGAGGGGCAGCGGCCGGTGCTCGGCGCGTGGGTGGTCGCCGACGAGTCCGCGGGGCTGGGCATCCGCGAGACCTCGGGGCTGATCACCGACGACACCTCGTCCTTCGTCCCCCACAGGATCGAGCAGTCCCCGTGACCCCCTCCCCCCGTCCCCCCGGCCCGCCTGCCTCCTCCGACGCAGGTCTGAAGGGGCCGGCGGCATCCCCCGCACCCGCCGTCGCCGAGGCGTCCCTCTCTTCGGCGAAGAAAGAGTCACCGTGAACCTCATCGACCACCTGGCCTCCGGCGCCCTGGCCATCGCCGCCTACGCCGTCCTCGGCATGATCCTGCTGATCGTCGGCTTCTACGTCATCGACCTGGCCACGCCCGGCAAGCTCAGCTCGGTCATCAAGAACGAGCGCAACCCCAACGCCACCCTCCTGGCCTCCTCGGGGCTGGGCGCCGTGGGGCTCATCGTCGCCGCCTCGATCTGGTCGTCGGGCGGCGCCCTGCACGAGGGCCTGCTCGCCACCGCCGTCTTCGGTCTGGTCGGCATCGCGGTGCAGACGGTGGCCATGCTGGTGTTCGACCTGGTCGCGGGCATCTCGGTGCGCGAGCTGATCAAGGAGAGCGAGCTGCAGCCCGGCGCCCGCCTGCTGGCCGTGACGCACCTGGCGATCGGCCTCATCACCGCCGTGGCCGTCATCTAGCCGCCGAGGACGGCACCTCGCCGAGGACGGCCGAGACGTCCGCCCGACGGCGGTGCGTTCGAACACCCGTCTGCCCACCCCTCGGCAGGATCCGCACCTCGTCGCCCCCGCGCCGCATCCACAGCTCGCACGCACAGGAACACCGTCCCCGACGGTCTGAGGCCGCGCGAGCGCGAGGTGCTCGACCTGGTGCGCAAAGGGCCTGTCCAGGCGCTCGACGGCCAGACGGCTCGGCATCTCCCGGCGCACGGTCGACAAGCACCTGGAGAACGTCCACCGCGAGCTCGCCGTTCCGGACCTGATGGCGCGGCCCGTTTCGGGCAGGACCGGCGCACTCTCGCGGACCTGGCACTCTAGAGGCGTGACAGACCACGAGGACCGTATGCGTGAGGACACCACCAGGCGTCTCGAACGCAACATGGGCACCCTGGGCACCGCGGCCATGGCGCGCATGGACGAGCGGTTGCCGTGGTTCCGCGCCCTTTCGGCCGAGGACCGCTCCTGGGTCGGCCTCGTCGCCCAGGCCGGCATCGCCGCCTTCGTCGAGTGGTTCGCCCATGCCGGCGAGGGCCGTCCCACCCCGAGCATCGAGTTCTTCGGCACCGCGCCGCGCGAGCTGAAGCGCTCCATCTCCCTGCAGCAGACGGTCGACATCGTCCGTATCGTCGTCGAGGTCGTCGAGACGATGACCGACGAGCTGGCCGCGCCAGGCGGCGGCGACCAGCTGGAGCAGGCGATGCTCCGCTACACCCGCGACGTGGCCTTCGCCGCCGCGCAGGTCTACGCCCGCGAGGCGGAGGCGCGTGGAGCGTGGGACGCCAGGCTGGAGGCGCTGATCGTCGACGCACTGGTGCGCGGCGAGGTCGACGACGGCCTGCACTCGTGGGCCGCCGCGCTCGGCTGGACCTCCTCGCCCGTCGTGGTGCTCGCGGGGCACGCGCCCGACGACGACCCGCGCGCGGTCATCGACTCCCTGCGCGAGAAGGGCAGGCGCATCGGCATGGACCTGCTCGCAGGGGTCCAGGCCGACCGGCTGATCGTGATCGTGGGCGGCGCCCAGAGCGTCGACCAGGCCTCCAGGCAGGTCGTGCCGCGCTTCGGGCCCGGCCCGATCGTCATCGGCCCCGAGGTGCCCGACCTGCACGCGGCGGCGCGATCGGCCAGGGCGGCGATCGCCGGACTCAAGGCGTCCTCGGGCTGGCCCGACGCGCCGAGGCCCGTGCACGCGGAGGACCTGCTGGCCGAGCGGGCGCTCGACGGCGACGAGGACGCCAGGGAGCAGCTGGTGGAGAACGTCTACCTGCCGCTGGCCGGCACCCCGCTGCTCGACACGCTGGCCACCTACCTGGAGCAGGGCACCTCGCTCGAGGCGACGGCCAGGCTGCTGTTCGTGCACCCGAACACGGTCAGGTACCGGCTGAAGAAGATCACCGAGCTGACCGGCTACCAGCCGACGGAGGGCCGATCGGCCTTCACCCTGCAGGTCGGGCTGATTCTGGGCAGGCTCTCCGAGAGCGCCGTGACCTGGCGCGCACTAACGTAACACCATCGAAACCCCCACTGTATGGTTCCTACAAAATGCCTGGGACAAAGTTCGTACGGATCTCTATCCTCGTGTCGGACTTCTACAGGGCATGGTGGAATCCGTGTTCGTACTCGTCGCCCCGGGCCAAGGCGCCCAGACCCCAGGCTTCCTGTCGCCATGGCTAGAGCTACCAGGCCTCGCAGACAGGCTTTCGGCATGGTCGGAGGTCGCCGGGCTCGACCTGATCGCCTACGGCACCACCGCTGACGCCGACGAGATCCGGGACACCGCCGTCGCCCAGCCGTTGCTGGTGGCCGCCTCGCTCGCCGCCGCCGAGGCGCTCGGCGCGACCCCCGACCTGCTGGCCGGCCACAGCGTCGGCGAGTTCGCCGCCGCGGCGCTGGCCGGAGTGCTGACCCCCGAGCAGTCGCTTGCGCTGATCCGCGAGCGCGGCCAGGCCATGGCCAAGGCCGCCGCGGTCACCGAGACCGGCATGACCGCCGTGCTCGGCGGCGTCGAGGCCGACGTGCTGGCCGCCATCGACGAACACGGGCTGACCCCCGCCAACATCAACGGCGCGGGACAGATCGTCGCGGCGGGCACGCTGGAGCAGCTGGCCGCCTTCAAACAGGAGCCGCCCGCCCGCGCGAGGCTCATCCCGCTGCAGGTCGCCGGCGCGTTCCACACCGTCCACATGGCCCCCGCGGTCGAGCACCTGCGCGAGGCGGCCGCCGGCGTCACGCCGGGCGACCCGCACACCAAACTGCTGTCCAACGCCCACGGCAAGGTCGTCGACAGCGGCGCCGAATTCCTCGGGCTCCTGGTCAACCAGGTCAGCAACCCCGTCCGCTGGGACTCCTGCATGGAGACCATGGCCTCGCTCGGCGTCACCAGGATGGTCGAGCTCCTGCCCGGCGGCACCCTGACCGGTCTGGCCAAGCGCGCCCTGCGCGGCGTGGAGAGCGTCGCGCTGAAGACCCCCGACGACCTCGACGCGGCCAGGGAGCTGATCAAGTCATGAGGATCCCCGACGTCGCCCCTGGAGCGAAGATCCTGGCCTTCGGCCACTACCAGCCGACCAACATCGTCACCAACGACGACCTGGCCAAGACCATGGACACCAACGACGAGTGGATCCAGTCCCGGGTCGGCATCAAGGAGCGCAGGGTCGCCCCCGCCAACGAGTCCGAGATCGACATGGCCGTCCAGGCGGGCGGCAAGGCGCTGGCGGGCTCCGGTCTCGGCGCCGGTGACATCGACCTGGTCATCGTGGCCTCCTGCACGCTCGAGTCGCAGATCCCCAACGCCGCCGCGCGGGTGGCCACCCGGCTGGGCATCGAGGCTCCCGGCGCCTTCGACGTCAACGCCGCATGCGCGGGCTTCTGCTACGCGCTCGGCACCGCCAGCGCCGCCGTACGGTCGGGGCAGGCCACCAACGTGCTGGTCGTCGGCACGGAGAAGCTGTCGCAGTGGATCGACTGGACCGACAGGGCGACGGCCGTCATCTTCGCCGACGGTGCGGGCGCGGCCGTGGTCACGGCCTCCGACACGCCCGGCATCGGCCCCGTGGTGTGGGGCAGCGCGGGCGACAAGTACGACGCGATCATCATCAAGGACCGTGACTCCTTCCTGCACCAGGAAGGTCAGACCGTGTTCCGCTGGGCCACCACGGCACTTCACCCCGTGGCCAAGGAGGCCTGCGAGCGCGCGGGAGTGGACCCCGCCGATCTGGCGGCGTTCGTGCCCCACCAGGCCAACCTGCGCATCATCGAGGCCATCGCCCGCAAGCTCGGCGCCGACAACGCCATCATCGCGCGCGACATCGTGCTGGCGGGCAACACCTCCGCGGCGTCCATCCCGCTGGCACTCTCCCGCATGATCGAGCGGGGCGAGGTGCAGTCGGGCCAGCTGGCCCTCCTTCTCGGCTTCGGCGCCGGTCTGACCTACGCCGGCCAGGTCGTCGAGATCCCATAGCTTGTACGGCGTGGCCGCCGCCGACGCGGCCTGCCGTACAAAACCCAAGAAGAAACCCAAAGGAGAACTACCGACATGGCAGTCAGCGAGCAGGAGATCCTCGAGGGCCTCGGCAAGATCGTGAACGAGATCACCGGGATCCCGGCGTCCGAGGTCACCCCGGAGAAGAGCTTCGTGGACGACCTCGACATCGACTCCCTGTCCATGGTCGAGATCGCCGTGGCCGCGCAGGACGAGTTCGGCGTCGAGATCCCCGACGACCAGCTCAAGAACCTGAAGACGGTCAAGGACGTCCTCAACTTCATCCAGGCCTGAACCTTCCCTTCTGATCAGCAAGGAGCGTAACCACGTGAGTGCGAACCGGGCACGAGTCGTCGTCACCGGGCTTGGCGCGACGACGCCCCTCGGTGGAGACGTCACCTCGACCTGGTCGGCGCTCCTCGCCGGTCAGTCTGGTGTGCGGCCCCTCACCGAGGACTGGGTCGACAGCGTCCCCGTGAAGTTCGCGGGCGTCGCGGCCGTCGACCCGTCCGAGGTGCTGCCGCGACCGGAGGCGCGCCGTCTCGACCGCAGCGAGCAGCTGGCCCTGGTCGCGGCGCGGGAGGCCTGGCAGCACGCGGGCGCGCCGCAGGTGGCGCCCGAGCGGCTCGGCGTGGTCGTCTCCAGCGGCATCGGCGGCATCACCACGACGCTCTCGGCCTACGACACGTTCAAGGAGAAGGGCTGGAACCGCCTTTCGCCCTTCACCGTCCCGATGCTCATGCCCAACGGTCCCGCCGCGTGGATCGGGCTCGACCTGGGCGCGATGGCCGGGGTCCACGCGACCGTCTCCGCCTGCGCCTCCGGCGCCGAGGCGATCGGCTACGCGATGGACATGATCAGGTCCGGCCGCGCCGACGTCGTCGTGGCCGGCGGCACCGAGGCGGCCATCCACCCGCTCAACATCGCCGCCTTCGCGGCCGCGCGGGCCATGTCGACCCGCAACGACGACCCGCAGGGCGCCTCGCGCCCGTGGGACCGCGACCGCGACGGGTTCGTGCTCGGCGAGGGCGCGGGCATCGTCGTGCTGGAGTCGGAGGAGCACGCCAAGGCGCGCGGCGCGAAGATCTTCGCCTACGCCGCCGGCGTCGGATACTCCGCCGACTCCCACCACATCACCCAGCCCGAGCCCGAGGGCAGAGGCATCATCATGGCGATGACCCAGGCGCTCACCGACGCGGGCGTGACGGGCCAGGACGTCAAGCACATCAACGCACACGGCACCTCCACCCCGGCCGGTGACGTCATCGAGGTGCAGTCGGTGGCCAAGGCCATCGGCACCCACCCGCTGGTCACCTCCACCAAGTCCATGACGGGCCACCTGCTGGGCGGCGCGGGCGGCATCGAGTCGGTCTTCACCGTCAAGGCACTCGAGGACCGTGTCGTGCCGGCGACCATCAACCTGGTCAACCCGGACGACGGCATCGAGGTGGACCTGGTCCACGGCGAGTCCCGCAGGCTGCCGCAGGGCGACATCGCCGCGGTCAACAACTCGTTCGGGTTCGGCGGTCACAACGTGACCGTCGTCTTCACCACGCACTGAGGGAGCCACAGATGACCGTGCTCGACAACGGGGTGGTGACGGGCGCCTCTGATGAGACGCCCGCCGATCCCCGCGATCCGATCGTCCGCCTGGCCGCGCTGCTCGACGAGGGCTCGCTGAGGCTGATCACTCCCGAGGACAAGAGCGGCGTCCTCGCCGCCACGGGCCGCGTCGAGGGCGTTCCCGTCGTCGCGTTCTGCAGTGACGCCCGCTTCCAGGGCGGCGCGATGGGCAGCGAAGGCTGCGAGCACATCGTGCACGCCTACGACGTGGCCGTCCGTGAGCGGGTGCCGGTCATCGGTGTCTGGCACTCCGGTGGTGCGCGACTCGCCGAAGGCGTCGAGTCGCTGCACGCCGTCGGCCGGGTCTTCGCCGCGATGACCAAGGCGTCCGGCGTCGTGCCGCAGCTGTCCGTGGTCGTCGGCCCGGCCGCGGGCGGCGCCGCCTACGGCCCCGCTCTCACCGACATCGTGATCCTCGCCGACCAGGGCCGCATCTTCGTGACGGGGCCCGACGTCGTGCGCAGCGTCACCGGCGAGGACGTCGACAGCGCCGCGCTCGGCGGTCCCGAGCCGCACAGCAAGCGCAGCGGCGTCGTCCACGTCGTCACCAAGACCGAGGCCGAGGCGCTGCTCAAGGCGCGTCAGCTGGCCGTCCTGCTCGGCCACCAGGGCAGGGTGCGCACCTCCTCGGTCGAGGAGATGGACTTCTCCACGCTCCTTCCGGAGTCGGCCAGGCGCGCCTACGACGTCAAGCCGCTCGTCAACGGCCTGCTGGACGAGAAGGGCATCGAGCTGCACCCCAAGTGGGCGCCCAACATCGTCACCACGCTCGGCCGCCTGGGCGGCAGGACCGTCGGCGTCATCGCCAACAACCCGATGCGGCTGGGCGGCTGCCTCGACGCCACGTCCGCCGAGAAGGCCGCTCGCTTCGTTCGTATGTGTGACGCGTTCGGCGTCCCGCTGGTTGTCCTCGTGGACGTTCCCGGTTACCTGCCGGGCGTCGGCCAGGAGCACGACGGGGTGGTCCGCCGCGGCGCCAAGCTCCTGCACGCCTTCGCCGAGGCCTCCGTGCCGCGCGTCACGCTCGTGACGAGGAAGGCGTACGGCGGCGCGTACATCGCGATGAACTCCCGCTCGCTCGGCGCGACCAAGGTCTTCGCGTGGCCGACGACCGAGGTCGCCGTCATGGGCGCCGTCGCGGCCGTGCGCATCCTCAAGCGGCGCGAGCTCGCGGCCGCTCCCGAGGAGGAGCGCGCCGAGCTGGAGCAGCGCCTGGCCGAGGAGCACGAGAAGCTGGCCGGCGGGCTGCACAGGGCCCAGGAACTGGGCGTGATCGACGAGGTCATCGACCCCGCCGGCACCCGCGGCGCCATCGCCAAGGTGCTGGCCGCGGCGACCCCCGCCAGGGGCGCCCACGGCAACATCCCGTTGTAGCCGATCGACGACCGGTGCCCCTCCACCCAGCACAAGGGTGGAGGGGCACTGTCGTGTGCGCTCACGCTCTCCCCCTTATGGGGGCGGTAGGGATGCCTTAAACGATCCGTAAGCGGGTTCCGCCAGGCTGAAGGCACAGAGGAAACAGCGGGGCCTGAAGGACCCGCCACTCCCGCACCACCCCGAACCTCGAAGGGAAGCACCTCATGCGCACGTTCAAGCTCCAGGTCCAGACCACCGTCGATGGCTACATGTCCGGACCGAACGGCGAGATGGACTGGATGACGTTCCCGTGGACCGACGACATCAGCGCCTACATCGACGCGCTCACCGCACCGGTCGACTGCATCGTGCTGGGCCGCAAGCTCGCCGAGGGGTTCATCCCGACGTGGGCGGCCGGGCCTGAGGGCGAGACCCAGGAGTCCATCGACTGGATGAACAACACGCCCAAGGTCGTGATCTCCAACTCCCTCACCGAGTCGCCCTGGGACAACGCCGTCGTCGCCGGCGGTGACCTCGCCGAGACCGTGAACAAGCTCAAGTCCCAGCCGGGCGGCGACATCATCGCCTACGGAGGCGGCACGCTCGTGGCGGACCTGATCGCCAAGGAGCTGCTCGACGAGCTGCACCTGTTCGTCAACCCGACCGCGATCGGCGCCGGCATGCCCGTCTTCGCCAACATCGGCGACAACCAGCGACTTCGCCTCGTCTCCGCCCAGGCGTTCGACTGCGGGATCACCGCGCTGCACTACGAGCCGAAGCGCTCCTGAACCTGGCCTCCGGCGCCGGGGCTTGGCTCTCGCGATCTCTCCGTGCATCCTGAGAGCGACAGGAAACGTCTCGGTGTGACAGTTCTTGACCGGCCATGTCACACCGCGCCGCCGCCAGAGCTCTCAGGATGTGAACGAACCGGCGCGAGAGCCAGGCGCGCGGGCATCCGGCTACACCCCGACCGGAGGTTCGACGTGTTGCACGTGATCGGCGCGGGACTCCCGCGCACCGGAACCAGTTCGATGAAGGCCGCGCTCGAGCGGCTGGGTGTCGGCCCCTGCTACCACATGTTCGAGATCCTCACCAAGCCCGACCACGTCGACAGGTGGCTGCCCGTCCTGTCCGGCGAGCCCGTGGACTGGGACGAGGTCCTCGACGGCTACCGGTCCACCCAGGACTGGCCGGCCAGCCACTTCTGGCGCGAGCAGGCGGCGGCCTACCCTGGGGCGAAGGTCGTCCTGACCGTGCGGGATCCGCATGGCTGGTATCTCAGCATGCGGCAGCTGATCGCCAACGGGCCTGGCAGGGACCTGCCCGACGACCTGCCCGAGCCCGCCGCCACCGTGTTCGGGTCGATGCGGCGCCTCGCCCCCGTCATGGAGCTGATCGTCGCCTCCACCTTCGGCGAGGGCTACAGCTTCAGGACAGGCATGCCCGAGGAGGAGGTCGCCGTCGCGGCCTTCCACCGCCATGTCGCCGCCGTCAAGGAGAGCCTGCCCGCCGACCGGCTTCTCGTCTTCGACGTGCGCGAGGGCTGGGAGCCGCTGTGCCGGTTCCTGGACGTCGCCGTGCCCTCCGGCGAGCCCTTCCCGCACCTCAACGACTCCGAAGCGATCAAGAAGACGATGGAGCGCCTGGTCCAAGGGGGCGACATCATCTCGCCCTTCGGCCCCGGTCCTGCCTGACGCCACCCCCGGCTCTCCTCCGCCCACGCAAAACAGCCCGTGAGCCTGGGACCGGCTCACGGGCAGGGGGAGGCGAGAGGTCAGACGGCGGCGTGCAGCCAGCGGACGGGGGCGCCGTCGCCGGCGTAGCGGAAGGGCTCGAGCTCCTCGTCCCACGGCTTGCCGAGCATCTTGTCCAACTCGTCCTCCAGGACGCACCGCCCCTGGGCGGCCATGAGCATGACCGCGCGCAGGCGGTCCTCGGGGATCATGATGTCACCCGCCGCCCCGATCACCGCGGTGAAGGCCCCGAGCGTCGGCGTGTAGGCGTGCCTGGAGCCGTCGACACCGGGCGAGCCGTCCTCGGTGATCTCGAAGCGGATCCGCTGCCACCCCATGAGCGAGGAGGTGATGGCCGCGGCGATACCCGCTCGTCCTTCCCACTCGGCCTGTGCGCGCACGACGTTCGGCGCGGCCGGTTGGGGCGTCCACGTCAGGTCTACGGGCACGCCAAGGACACCCGCGACTGCCCATTCGATATGAGGGCACAGCGCGGGCTGAGCCGAGTGGACGTACAGCACGCCACGAGCAGACACCGGACCTCCCGTTTCGGTACGAGGTGCGCCTTCCCCAACGGCCTCGTCCTGGGATGATCACAAGTGACTAGGGAGAGACTACCGTCGGTCGCCGCCCGGTGCTAGTGGGGGGCTATACCAAGATGTTGCGGCTGGGGCACGTGACGCCTGGTCCGGCAGGGAAGATATCGGGCCATGGACATCCAAGCCGTCGGCGCGGCGCTCATCCGACCAGGCCAGATCCTCACCGAGCGCGGCGCCACGTCCGCGGCCGAGCAGTGGACGCAGGCGGTGGCCGAGGCCGAGGGTGTCTTCCGCATCATGCTGACGCCGGGCGTGGATCCATGCGAGATCGCGCTGCGCCTGCGGGAGGAGGGGTTTCGCGCCTCTCCCAACCACGTGCTCACCGGGCAGCCGCTGTGGTTCGGCGGCCCCGCCTCCAGGCCCTTCCCCTCCCCGCCGGTGGACCGGCCCTCCGGCAAGGGCCCGCAGGTGACGGTCGGCGTGCTCGACACGGGAGTGGCCGCCCATCCCTGGTGGGCCGAGAGCGACTGGTACGGCCGGCTCGGCCCCGAGGCCGCCGACCGGCCCACCGACGGCAACAACGGGAACGGCAACGGCGGGCTCGCCCGGCAGGCCGGGCACGGCACGTTCGTCGCCGGGCTGATCCAGCGCCGCGCCCCCGCCAGCGTGCTGCGGGTGGGCAGGGTGCTGGGCGCGGACGGCGTCGGCGACGAGGCGGGCCTGCTGCGCGCGCTGCACCGGCTGCGCGACGATCCGCCGCAGGTGCTCAACCTCTCGCTCGGCTGCCACACCTTCGACGACGAGCCCAGCAGCCTGGTGGCCAGCGCTCTGGGCGCGCTGCCGGACACCATCACGGTGGCCTGCGCCGGCAACACCGCCTCCGACCGGCCGTTCTGGCCCGCCGCGCTGCCCGGCGTCGTCGGCGTGGGCGCGCTCGGCGTCACCGAGGAGAGCGCGACGCCGTACTCCGGGTTCGGCCCATGGGTGGACGCGTGGGCCAGAGGCGAGTGGCTGGCCAGCGCCTTCCTCGAGTGGGGCGAGTTCGCCGGCTACGCGCGGTGGAGCGGAACGTCCTTCGCCGCCGCGCTGGTGTCGGGCGCGTTCGCCGCCGAGCCGTCGGCGCGAGAGGCAGCCGACCTCCGAGGTTCACGGGAAATTCCTGATCTCGGAGTTCTCGTCCCCGCGAGTCTGTAGAGTTTACGCTCAGTCCTCGTCTCATTACGAGGAGGCAACAACGTGAGCGACGCCCGTCTCCCGGAGGAGCTGCTGACAGCGGCTGCCGACGGCGACCACTCCGCCTGGACCGGCCTCGAGGACCGGTTCGGGCAGCGGATGTGGTCGGTCGCTCGCGCGTGCGGGTTGAACGAGGCCGACACCGCCGACGCCGTGCAGGGCGCATGGTTGCGGCTTCTTGAGCACCTTCACTCGATCAGGGATCCGGCGAGCGTCGGCGCCTGGCTGGCCACGGCCGCCAGACGCGAGGCGCTCCAGATCAAGAGGAAAGGGATGGGGAATCACCCTTACCTCTGCCTTCCCGAAGGCGGTCCCATCGATCCCGACCCGGCGTCGGCCGTCCTCGAGGCCGATGAGGGACGTCTGCTCTGGCAGGCGGTGTCTGATCTGCACGAACCATGCCGGACCCTGCTCCGCCTGATGGCCACCGTTCCCGACGCGGGGACGCACCAGATGGCGGTTCGGCTGGGCGTGCCGGTCGGCAGCGTGGGCCCGACCCGCCTTCGCTGCCTGCAGAAGTTGCGCACCCGAATCTCACTAGAGGAAGCGGTGCCATGAGTGGCGACGAGTATCTCCTGGCCGCGCTCCGCATCGCCGCGGGGCACGACCCGATTCCCGCCCACGTCTCGGCCGCCGCCCGTGACGCGTACTCCCTCCGGCTGGCCCAGGTGGTCACCGCCGGGCCCGTGGAGTGCGTGGCCACGAGGGGCACTCGTGACGCGGACGGGCCGCGTATGGTCAGGTTCGCCACGGCGGACCTCTCCTTCGATCTGGAGGTGACCATCGGGGACGGTCTCATCGATGTGGCAGGGCGGGTGTCACCTCATCCTGGTGACGGGGCCACGATAGACATCCGCACACCACATCTCACGGTCTCTCGCGACCTGCGGGAGTCCGGCCAGTTCGCGGCGACGGGCTTGCCGCCGGGCTGGTTCAGCGTGGTCTGCCACCGGCCGGGGCTCACCCCTGTGGCCACCGGTTGGGTGCGGATCCGTCCGTGACGAACAGGCTGGTCGCGATGGCGGAGGACGCGATCCTCCAATCCGGTGTCGACCCCGCGCGGGCACTCGCAGACGCCCGCGCCGTTCACGCCGCCGCCGAGGGGATAGGCGCCGTCGAACCAGCCGTCGTCGCTCTACGCGCCATGGCGCTGGCCTCCAGGGAGCTTGGCGACCTGGAGGCCAGCGAACGACATCTGCGCCAGGCGATCGCCACGGGAGGCGCACCCGCCGATCGCCTGGCCCAGGCCAGGTTGTCCCTGGTGACGGTCCGCACCCAGCGCGGTCACCCGCTCCAGGCGCTCCGCATCGCCGCGATGGCCTGGGCCTACCTGTCACCTCTCGACCGGGCCAAGCTCGACACCCAGCGGGCGGTGGCGCTGGCCCACCTGGGCCGCTACCAGGAGGCCGTGGCCTCCTGCGACCGCGCGATCGCCGTCCTCACCCAGGCGCCCGGCACCATCGACGACCAGCGCTTCCTGGCCGGCGGGCTGCTCAACAGGGGCCTGGTGCACGCCTACCAGAGCCGCTGGTCACAGGCCACCGACGACATCGCCGCGTGCCTGCGGCTGTCCCAGAGCGCGGGGCTGGCCCATCTGGCCCGCCTCGCCGCCGCCAACCTGCCCTTCCTCGCGGTACGGCAGGGCGACGTCCCCACGGCCTTCGCCCACTACCGGGCCTGCGAGGACACGCTGTTCGGCTTTCCCGAACGCCTGGCCACGATGCGCGCCGACTTCGCCGGAGCCCTGCTGGCTGCGCAGCTGCCGGGCGAGGCGAGGGCCATGCTCAGCCTCGCCGTACCGGAACTCGAAGCGGCCGGCGCGCACGCGGCGCTGGCCGATGCCAGGCTGCTGCTCGCCCAGGTGGAGCTGCTGACCGGCGACGCCCGCCAGGCGCTGGCCGTCGCCCGCAGGGCCGAGGCCGAGCTGCGCGCCCACGGCCGCGAGAGCGCCGCGCCGCTGGCCGCCGAGGTCGCGCTGCGCGCCAGGCTCGTGCTCGAACCGCGCTCGACCGGCCTGACCACCGAGCTACTGGCCTGCGCCGACGAGCTGGCCGCCTGCTCCTACCCGGCGGGCGCGGCCGCCTTGCGGCTGGCGGCGGCGGAGCTGGCGCTGGCCATGGGCGACACGGAGACGGCCACAGCGCAACTGGCCCGCCTCGACCCCCGCTCGGCCTCCTCGACGGGCGCGGCCGCGCGGGAGGCGCGCCGCCTCGCGCCCCTCATCGACGCGCCCACCCTGGCCATGCGGCGGCTCACCAGGCTGGCCTCCGCGCAGCAGGCCGAGCATCTGGCCGATGACGACGACGGGCCCGACGAGGTGCCGTCGCTGGTGCGCTGGCACGCGGCGGCGCTGCTCGCCGGGGTCGACGGCGACCACACGGATGCCTTCGCGGCGGTGCTGCGCGGCCTGTCCGACCTCGGGGCCGACGCCGAACGGTTCGACGATCCCTCGCTCAGGGCACACCGGGTGCGAGCGGGCGGGCGGCTGGCCTCGTTCGGGCTGGGCCTGGCGATCTCGCGAGGCGGTCCCGAGGCGGTGTTCGGGTGGGCCGAACGCTGGCGGGCCGTCTCCGGCGGCCGGCCCTCCGCGCCCTCGCTCGGCGCCGTGACGGCGGCGCTCGACGGGGCCGCGCTGGTGGAGTTCCTGTGCCACGACGGCGAGCTGCTGGCCGTGGTGATCACCCCGTCGGGATGCGAGCTGCGCAACGTCGCCGACATCACGAACGTGGCCGAGGCGGTCATCAGGCTGCGGTACGGCCTGCGCCGAGCCAGCTTCGGCGACGGCGCGGGCGATCATGGGGATCCGGTGGCGGCCGAGGCCTCATGGCTGGAGCGGGTCCTGCTCGGGCCGATCGCCGACCTGGTCGAGGGCCGCCCGCTGGTGATCGTCCCCGCCGGTCCGCTGCACACGCTGCCGTGGTCGACGCTGCCGCTCCTGCGCGCTCTCCCGCTGAGCGTCGCCCCGAGCGCGGCCGCCTGGCTGTCGGCCCGCGACCGCCACGAGGCGCGGCTCGGGGCCGGCGGCTCGCTCGGCGGTGGCGAGCCGCTCGTGGTGGCGGCGTCAGGGCCAGGACTGGAGCACGCCGAGGAGGAGGTGCGACGGGTACTGGCCGCCCACCGGCGTGCCGAGCGGGTGCCCGCCCGCACCGCCGACGTGGCCTCCGCGCTCGGCAGGGCCGACGTGCTGCACCTGGCCGCCCACGGCACCTTCCACTCCCGCAGCCCGCTGCTGTCGAGCATCGAGCTGGAGGACGGGCCGCTCATGGCCTACGACCTGCTGCCCCTGACCATGACGCCGAGCCTGGTCGTGCTGTCGGCGTGCGACTCGGGGATGGCCAGGGTGCCCGCCGAGGGGGCGCCGCTCGGCCTCGCGGGGACGTTCCTCTCGCAGGGCGCCTCCTGCGTGGTCGCGGGTCTGATCCCGGTGCCCGACGAGGAGGCGCTGGCGCTGATGACGGTCTTCCACGGCCTGCTCGCCGAGGGTGGGGCTCCCTCGGCGGCGCTGGCGGAGGCCTCGTGCAAGACGGGAGTGCTCGGGTTCGCCTGCTTCGGCGCGGGCGGGCACCCCGTCGTCACCGTGGAGGACGGTCGGGTGAAGGCCAACCGGTGACGGCGGGCGCCTGGGCAAGCCGGCAGGTGACGACGAGCCCGGCCGGAGCGCGTCAGCCGGTGGCGACGGGCCCGGCCGCAGCTGGTCAGCTTGGTGACCACCGGCCGACCAGGGCGGGTCAGCCGGTGGCGACGGGCCTGGCGGGGTCGCTGATCCAGTGGGACCAGGAGCCGACGTAGAGCGCCGCGTGGACGCCCGCCAGCTCCAGTGCGAGCACTTCGTGCGCGGCCGTCACGCCCGACCCGCAGTAGGCGCCTACGTCGGCCCCCTCCACCGCGCCGACGGCGTCGAACCGGGCGCGCAGAGCAGCGGGTTCGAGGAAGCGGCCGTCAGGTCCGACGTTCTGGTCGGTGGGCGCGCTCACCGCGCCGGGGATGCGCCCCGCCACCGGGTCGATCGGCTCGACCTCGCCGCGGTAGCGCTCGGCCGCGCGGGCGTCCATCAGCACGCCGGAGCCCGCGAGCTCGCCCGCCTGCTCGGCGGTCAGCATGGGCATGCCGCCCGGCCTGGCGGTGAAGTCGCCCGACACGTCCGGCTCCTCCTTGGAGACCGGCAGGCCCGCCTCGGCCCACGCGCGGAATCCGCCGTCCAGGACCCTGACGTCCTCGTGCCCGAAGTAGCGCAGCGTCCACCACGCCCTGGCGGCCGCCATGGAGTCGGCGTCGTCGTAGACGACCACGGGACGGGAGCTGCTCACACCGAGCCTGCGCATCGAGGCCGTGAAAGCCTCCGCCGAGGGCAGCGGGTGACGGCCGCCCCCGTTCGGCGGCCCGGCCAGGTCGGCGTCGAGGTCGCAGTAGACGGCGCCGGGCACGTGCCCCTCGGCGTACAACTCGCGCCCGGACGGGCCGCCCCGCCGGTAGCGGACGTCGAGCACGCTGGCTCCCTCCATCGCGGCCAGCTCCGCCGGGTTGATCAGGGTCATCGGGTGGATACCTCCAGTAGTGGGATGTGCTGCTCGGCGGCGGTGAGCGAGCCGTGGTAGCCGGTGAATACCGCCTCGACCGGATGGGTCTCAGAGGCGAGGATGGCACAGTCGGTGTACGGCACGGCGACGACGTCGCCGATCCTGCCCAGCCATTCGCTGCGCACACCTGGGCCGAACCAGCCCGAATCAACCGCTTCCTGCCTGGACACGACCCACGCCTTGCCCTCCAGCAGCTCACGCCAGGCCTCCAGCACGGCAGGGGCGGCGCCGGGCTCGGTGTAGACGTGTCTGGCCCTGGCCTCCCCTCCGAACATCGCCACGCCCGCGCTCAGCCCTGGCGTGGTCTGGGCGTCGATCTTCTCCTCGGCGTTGATCATGCCGTGGTCGGCCGTGACATACAGGGCGGCGCCGGGCGGCAGTGCCCCGGCCAGCCGCTCGGCCATCCTGTCGACGATCTCGAGCTGGTCGAGCCACTGCGGGGCGCCCCAGCCCACCATGTGGCCCGTGGCGTCGAGGTCGCCGTAGTAGACGGTGACGTGGGCGCGCGGGGAATCGCGCAGCGCGGCCCGTACTCCGGCCACCCGCTCGTCCACCGTGTCGGCGGGCACGTAGCGGACGCCACGGTAGACGGCGTCGGTCAGGCCCGTCCCCTCGAAAGCGGCGGGCGCCACGTAGCTGGCCACGATGCCGGCCCTCGCGGCGCGCTGGTAGACGGTCTCGGCCGGCTGCCAGGTGCGCGGGTCCATGGGCGGCATGCCCCTGGGCAGGGTCCAGCGCAGGCAGTTGAACAGGTGGTTCCGTCCTGGAACGGCCAGCGTCAGGCCCAGCATGCCGTGCTCGCCGGGCGGCAGTCCCGTGCCGAGCGTGCACAGGCTGGTCACCGTGGTGGCGGGGAACCCGGCGGTCAGGGCTCGCGCCCTGGTGGAGGCGAGGAAGGGGGCGCGGTCGGCGTGCGCGTCCAGCAGCCTGGCGCCGAGGCCGTCGACCACGAAGACGCACACCCGGTCGACGGGCTCGAGCCCCAGCACGTTGGCGTCGGCGGGGGCGGCGCCGAGCGCGGCCAGGAGGGAGCCCGGCAGGTCGGCGAGGGAAGCGCCGCCGTAGGCGGGGACCAGGGGGGCCCGGTCGTGACGCTGTACGGCCGCGGCCGGGTTGTCGTCCATCAGGCACCTCGCTCGCGTGGATGTCTGGAACCGTTCTAGCGGGCCCGCCCGCCCCGCGGTAGGGGGCGGGCTCGACCGATCAGGACGGCTCGCCCGCCCGACGCGCACCAGGCGCCCCGACTCCGGCCTGCCGCCCGCCCTTTCGGCACCGCGCACCCGACCCTTCGGCATCCACGCACGCAACCCATCGGCCCCACGCACCCGACCATCGGCAGCCCTGCACCCGACCCATCGGCCCCACGCACCCGACCCATCCGCAGCCCTGCACCCCGAGCCTTCGAGAGCCCTGCACCCGAGCCATCGGGAGCCACCCGCCTGAGCCTTCGAGAGCCACGCGCCCACCCCTTCCGCGTCCACGCGCCCGGCCTTTCGCCAACCGTGCCGCCCGGCCTGTCGACGACCGGTGGTCCTGCCAGGAGCGGCGCGGAACGCGGCGGACCGCTGAAGGCTCGAGACACGCGTCCCGGGCGGGATACGTGACCTCGGGCGGGACGCGCCCATTCCAGACGGGACGCGCCACTCCAGGCGGGACGCGCGATCCCGGGCGGGATACGCGACCCCGGGCGGGATACGCGACCCCGGGCGGGATACGCGACCCCGGGCGGGATACGCGACCCCGGGCGGGATACGCGACCCCGGGCGGGATACGCGACCCCGGGCGGGATACGCGACCCCGGGCGGGATGCGCCCGTCCTTGGTGGAGGTCAAGGTCCCGGACAGGAGTTCGCGGTCCCGCGTGGGAGTTCACGGCCCCGGGCGGGATGCTCAATCCCGGGGGGATGCGCCGCCCCGGGGGATGTGCCCACGCTTGGCGAGGGTCGCGCTCCCGGAACGGGATTCGCGGTCCTGCGTAGGAGTTGATGGCCCCGCGCGGGATGCTCCACCCCAAGCGGATGCTCCACCCCAAGCGGATGCGCCCACGCTTGGCGAGGGTCGCGCTCCCGGAACGGGATTCGCGGTCCTGTGTAGGGGTTGATGGTCCCTGGCGGGATCCTCCACCCCCGGCGGATGCGCCATCCCAGGTGGGATGCGCCCGCCCTTGGCAGGCGTCGCGGTCCTGGACAGGGATTCGCGGTCCCGCATGGGGGTCGCCGGTCCCCGCATGGGGCCGCGTGGGGGTCGCGGTCCGCATGGGGGTCGCGGTTCGGATGGGGTGGAGGGTGCGGGTGAGGGGGTGGAAGAGCGGGTGGGTCAGGTGGCGGCGCGGGCCGTGGCCTCGGACAGGGCCTTGGCGAAGGCGAGGACGTGGCCCACCGCCTCGGGGCCGTCGGCCGCCTCGCTGACGCGCAGCGACAGGTCGTCGGCGGTGATCGCGCCGGTGTAGCCGTGGTCGGCCTCGCAGTTCTCGTCGCCGCACGTGGCGGGCTCGAGGTCGACGTGAGAGATGGCGCCCCATCCGATGGTGAGCGTCACCTCGGTCGGCGGTACGCCGGGAACGTAGGACGCCGGGTCGGGCACGACCCTGGTCACCGCGACCGACTGGACGCGGGCCAGCCGTACCGCCTCGGTGGTGGTGGAGGCGTGCGAGGCCGAGACCCCCTCGGCGGGCGGGTGCTCGTCGGTGTGGCAGACCAGCAGCCGGGTGCCCGTCAGGACCAGGACCGTGACGTGCCTGCGCACCTCCATGGCCGGGTCGAACGTGGCTTCGTGGTGCACCACGTAGGCGGTCACCGCCTCCTTGCCCAGCGCGGATTCGACCGCATCGGTGACGAGGTCGGGATAGTAGCCGCTGCGCTCGATCGCTTCACGCAGGCCCGCGGCTGAGACTCGGGTTTCCCTCATGGCATCCATCCTGCCAGCCCCCGGGCACCGCTCACACTCGCGCGACAAACCACCACATATCCTGATAATTACCTTTATTGCAATTTGAGGGCAAACTTTGTGGTGAATGGGGGAATGTAATTACCGCCATTGATCGGAGCAACGAGGTGGAGCTCAGGCCAGGCGACGGGGGCCGCCGTCGCGCCGCGGACCCTCGGGGCTCCTGAGGACGGCACGCGCGCCCAGCACGAGCACCTCCGACTCCCCCACGAGCACGGGATCCAGGTCGAGCCGTGACACCTCCGGCAGGTCGTTGGCCAGGCGGCCGACCCTGACGAGCAGTTCCTCCAGCGCGCCGACCGCGACGGGCGGGTAGCCGTACTCGCCGAACAGCAGCGGCGCCGCCCGCACCGAACGCACCAGGCCCGCAGCGTCCTCGCCGGACAGCGGGGCGAGCCGGAAGCCGCGGTCGCGCAGCAGCCTGGCGGTCACCTCGCCGAGCCCGAAGGAGACGACCGGCCCGAACGCGGGATCCTCCAGCACGTTCACCACGGTCGGGACCGCGGGCTGGGGCGCCATCCGCTGCACGGCGAGCACCACGTCGGCGCCGAGCTGGCCCGCGAGGTCGGCGTAGGCGTGGCGGACGGCTCCGGCCGAGGTGAGCCCCAGGCGTACGGTGCCGGCACGCTTGGCCGCCTCGGGGTCGGCCGCCTTGAGCACGACGGGCCAGCCGAGGCGTTCGGCGGCCCCGACCGCCTCCTCCGGAGTGGCGACGACCTCGGAGGGCCAGACGGTCAGGCCGTAGCAGGCGAGCAGCTCGCTCGCGTCGATCTCGACGGGACCCGTTCCGGTCTCCCCGCCCTGCCGCTCACCGTCGGATGAGGCGGCCCCGGGTGAGATCACCTCGGCGGCGCCGGGCTCCTGTCCGGCGATGGGCTCCTGCGCGGCACTCGGATCCGGGGCGGCGCTGGTGTCCGGGGCGGCGCTGGTCTCCTGTGTGACGCTGGTGTGGTGCGCGGGGCGGGGCTCCGAGGCGGGCTGGTGGTCGGTGGCGGGCTGGTGGTCGGTGGCGGGCTGGTGGTCGGTGGCGGCCTGGTGGTCGGTGGCGGCGGTGGTGAGGGCCGACGCGACGATCTCGCGGGCGGTCTCGGTGTCGAGGCGGTCCAGCTCGGGCGGCGCTCCAGGCGGCTGCTTGCGCCAGAGCGCGTACCTGACGACGTGGGCCAGTGCCCTCACCGCCTCCTCCGGCGCCGCGTACGACGGCACGGAACCGCGCTCGGGCAGCGCGGACGGGTCGGTGCGCAGCTCCGGCGGCATCCCGAGCTGCCCCTCGAACGTCGCGAGCACGGGCTTGCCCGCCTGCCGCGACACCCGTACCAGTTCGGCCGCCACGGACCTGGCGTCGCCCGGGATGGGCGGCATGTAGATCACGACGGCCGCGTCCACGTCGGGGTCGGCGAGGACGCCCGCGAGAGCCGTGCCGAACTCGGCGGCCCCCGCGGTCGCGCCCAGGTTCACCGGCGGCCTCGGCTCCAGCTCGGCGCTGACGCAGGCGTCGACGGCCAGCAGGCCGAGCGCGTCGGAGTTGCTGACCAGCCCGACGCGCGGCCCGGCGGGCAGCGGCTGGCAGGCGAGGAGCTGGCCGACGTCGAACAGCTGGATGAGGTCGTCGACCCTGATCACCCCCGCCTGCTCGAACAGCGAGCTGAGCGCGCTGTCCTGCAGGCGCAGCGCGGAGGCGGAGTGGCCGATGGGCACGCCCTGGGTGGTGCCGCCGCTCTTGACCACCACGATGGGCTTGCTGCGGGAGATGCGCCTGGCCAGGCGGGTGAACTTGCGCGGGTTACCCAGCGACTCCAGGTAGAGCAGGATGACCTCGGTCGCCTCGTCCTCCTCCCAGTACTGCAGCAGGTCGTTGCCCGACACGTCGGCCCTGTTGCCCGCGGAGACGAAGCTGGAGATGCCGATGCCGCGCTGGGCCACCCGCTGCAGCAGGGCGGTGCCGAGCGCGCCCGACTGGCTGAAGAAGCCGACCCTGCCCCTGCCGGGGACGGTCGCGGCGAGCGTGGCGTTCAGCCGTACGGAGGGATCGGTGTTGGCGATGCCGAGGCAGTTGGGCCCGACCACGCGCAGGCCGTACGCGCGGGCGATGCTGGCGAGCTCGTCCTGGCGCGCCCGCCCCTTCGGCCCCGTCTCGCCGAAGCCCGACGAGACCACGACCAGCCCGCGCACCCCCTTCTCCGCGCATTCTTTGACCACGTCGATCACGCTGTCGGCGGGTACGGCGAGCACGGCCAGGTCGACCTCGCCGTCGATGTCCTTGACGCTCGGATAGGCCCGCACGCCCGCCACCGCCCGCACCTCGCGGTGGACGGGGTAGACGGGTCCTGTGAAGTCGGCGGCCAGCAGGTTGCGCAGCACGGTCTGGCCGACGCCGCCCGGCTCGCGTGAGGCGCCGATGACCGCGACAGAGCCCGGCGTCAGGAGCCTGGCGATCGAGCGGGCCTCAGCGCGGTGCTCGCGCGAGGCGGTGACCTCGGCCGAGGTCTCGGTGGGAGTCAGGTCGAGCGTCATGCGGACCACGCCGTCGGCGAAGCGGCTCTGCGCGGTGTAGCCCACCTGGCGCAGGACGCCCATCATCCGCATGTTGGCGGGCAGGACGTCGGCGATGAAGGTCTCGATGCCGCGCTCGCGGGCGGTGGCGGCCAGGTGTTCCAGCATGACGGAGGCCACGCCTCTGCCCTGGTGGGCGTCCTCGACGAGGAAGGCGACCTCGGCCTCGGCGGGGCTGACCCTGTCGTAGCGGACGACGGCCACCATCTCGGTGCCGATGGTGGCGATGAGCGCGACCCTGTCGACGTAGTCGACGTTGGTGAAGAAGGTCACTTCCCTGTCCGACAGCCTGGGCCGCGGCCCGAAGTAGCGGAAGTAGATCGACTCGGCCGACAGCCTGGAGTAGAACGCGCGGAGCCGGTCGCCGTCGGCGGGCCTGATCGGGCGCACGTGCGCGGTGCCCCCGTCGGCCAGGACGACGTCCGCCTCCCAATGGGCCGGATACTGGGTTGCCTCCACAGTCCCGAGCGTAGACCTGCGCCCCAGGTGCGGCGCCCGTTGGGCAACGCTTGTGCATCGACTATGAACGCGTGTCCGGTGTCTGCCCCACGAGCAGGCCTGAAGCTGTTAAGTTTTTCGGCGTCAGGCGCGAAGGATTGCAGCAAGGCGGTGACATCATGACGCGGGTCGTGGTGGTGGGCGATCTCATGACCGATGCGGTCGCGCGCGCCCGCTACGCGCTGGCCAGGGCGAGCGACACCCCGGCGATCGTCACCATGCATGGTGGCGGCTCGGGGGCCAACATCGCCTCGTGGCTTGCGGTCGAGGGTGCGGAGGTCGCTTTCATCGGCCGCCGAGGCGCCGACATCACCGGACGCAACCGCGACATGGAGCTCATGGGCTACGGCGTCGACGCCAGGCTCGTGATGGATCCCGAGCGTCCCACGGGCACCTGCGTGGTGCTCGTCACGCACAAGGGCGAGCGCACCATGCTGTCCGATCCTGGCGCCAACGCCGCATTGTCGCCGGAGGACCTGCCGCGCGACCTGTTCAACTCGGGTGGCCACCTCCATCTGTCCGGTTACACGCTGATCAACGAGGGCTCCCGCGAGGCCGGTCTGGCCGCCCTCGAGATGGCCCGCAGGTCCGGCATGTCGATCTCGGTCGACTGCTCCTCCTCCGCGCCGCTGGAGCGCACGGGCGCCGAGCCGTTCCTCGAGTGGACCAACGGCGCCAAGCTGCTGTTCGCCAACGCCGACCAGGCCAAGGTGCTCACCGGGCGCGACGACCCCGAGGCGGCCGTCAAGGTGCTCACCGCGTGGTTCCCGCAGGTCGTCATCAAGATGAACGTCGACGGCGCCCTCTGGTACACCAACGGCAGGCCGGAGCCGGTCAAGGTCGCCGCCGAGCCGGTGGACCGGGTGGTCGACGGCACCGGCGCGGGCGACGCGTTCGCCGCGGGGTTCCTGCCCGAGTGGCTGGCCGGTAAGCCGCCCGCCGAGGCGCTGGCGGCGGGCTGCCGCCTGGCCTCGAAGGCGATCTCTCACCTCGGGGCTCGCCCCCGCCTCTAGCGCCACCTATGGTGGATACTCCTGATGTCGCGACAAGGGAGTGAAGAACCCGCGTGCGTGCGTTACGGCCGGGCGATCCGCACATGGTCGGCGCCTACCAGGTCACCGGGTTCCTCGGTGAGGGCGGCCAGGGCAGCGTCTACCTCGGTCTCGCCCCCTCGGGCGAACCGGTCGCGATCAAGATGCTGCACGCCAGGTTCGCCGACGACGCCTCGGCGGTGCGGCGCTTCAGGCGCGAGGCCGAGGCGGCGCGCAGGGTCGCGGAGTTCTGCACGGCCAAGGTGCTGGAGGTCGGCGCGCTCGACGACCAGCCGTACATCGTCAGCGAGTTCGTCGACGGCCCTTCGCTGCAGCGGCAGGTTGCCGAGTCGGGGCCGCTGACGGGCGCCTCTCTGGTACGGCTGGCGGTCACGACGGCCACCGCGCTGGCGGCGATCCACCGGGCGGGGGTCGTCCACCGCGACTTCAAGCCGAGCAACGTGCTGCTGGCCGCCGACGGCCCCAGGGTGATCGACTTCGGCATCGCGCGGGCGCTGGACATGAGCCAGAGCCTGACGACGAGCGTGGTGGGGACGCCCGCCTACATGGCGCCCGAGCAGTTCCACGGCGACACCACACCCGCGGGCGACGTCTTCTCGTGGGCGGGGACGATGGCCTACGCGGCCACGGGGCGCGGGGCCTTCGGGTTCGGGTCGCTGCCGGTGGTGATGCATCGGATCCTGGCGCTGGAGCCCGACTTGTCGGGCGTGGGAGAGCCGCTGCGGGAGCTGCTGTGGGCGTCGCTGGCCAAGGACCCCGCGGCGCGGCCGACGGCCGAGCAGCTGGTGCGGGCGCTGATCGGGTTCGGCTCGGGCGCCCAGGCACCGGTCCCCGCGCCGCCCTACCCCCCGCTGCCGCACGGGGTGACGCCGGCGACCGCTCCGCGGTACCCGCACGGCCCGCCCGCCCCTCTGCCTCCCGCCAGGTATCCGGTGTCGGGGGCGGTGGCGGAGAAGCCGGGCCGGTGGCCGAAGGTGCTGGTGCCGATCGGGGCGGCGGCGATGACCGTCCTGCTGGGGGTCGCGGTGTGGGCGTGGCCGCGCACGAACGCGGACGGTGGCGGCCAGGTGACACCCCAGTCCGCCCCGACGCATCGGCCGGCGGCCTTCAACGCGGCGCTGACCGGGGTGGTCGCCCCGTCCACCAGGAAGGGCGGCACGCTGCGCATCGGCACCACCGCCGCCCTGGACGACATCGACCCCGCCAACAGCTTCAACACCGAGCTGTGGAACTACGGCCGCCTCTACGGGCGGTCGCTGACCATGTACAGGCCCGCACCGGGAGCCGCGGGCACCGAGGTGGTCCCCGACCTGGCCGAGAAGCTGGGCGAGACCTCCGACGACGGCAGGACCTGGACGTTCACCCTCAGGGACGGGCTGCTGTTCGAGGACGGCACGCCGATCACCTCGGCGGACGTGAAGTACGCGGTCATGCGGTCGGCGGACAGGGAGCTCATGCCCAACGGCACCGATGCGATCGTGCGGCTGCTCGACATGCCCGGTGCCTACACCGCCGCCGACGCGGGCAAGGCGATCAGCACCCCTGACGCCAGGACCGTCGTCTTCAGGCTGAAGCACCCGATGTCCAGCTTCAACCAGCTCGCGACGCTGCCCGTCACCATGCCGGTGCGCATGGGCTCCACGAAGCCGCTCTCCTCCGGCCCCTACAAGGTGGGGGCGAGGAGCGGCACCTCCGTCACGCTGGTCCGCAACGCCCACTGGAGCGGCGCCGGCGACCCTCACAGGACGGCGTTGCCTGACCGGGTCGAGCTCACCTGGAACATGAACGCCGAGGAGGCCGGCAGGAAGCTCCTCTCGGGCGAGCTGGAGGTGATGTCGACACCGGCGAGCGCCACCCTCGACAAGGTCAGGGCCGATCCGGCGCTCAACGTCCGGAGCGACGCGCCGTCGATGAACTTCCTGCGTTTCCTCGCCGTCAACACGCGCCTCGCGCCGTTGGACAGGGCCGAGTGCCGCAAGGCGGTCCTGGCCGCCGTCGACAGGGCGGCGCTGCACCGGGTGTACGGCGACGGCCCCTTCGGCACCGAGATCGCCACCCGCCTGCAGCCGCCGTCGATGCCGGGACGGGGCGAGCTGGACGACCCGCGCCCCCTGGCGTCGGCGGCCCGGCCGCCCGAGTCGTGCGGGAAGGTCTCGTTCACGCTGCTGACCAGGGACGGCGAGACGGACGTCTCGGCGGGCAACGTGATCCGTGACAACCTCGCGGCCGCGGGTATCGAGGTCACGGTCAAGAACGTGCCGCTGCTGGAGGAGATCGACACGCTCGGCAACCCGGCGGCGCACACCAAGCAGAAGGTCGGGCTGGTGATGCGGCGGTGGTCCCCGGACTGGCCGGACGCCGACCCGATGCTGTCGCCGCTGATCGACAGCAGGGAGATCGTCGAAAGCGGGTTCTCCACCAACCTGGGAGTGCGGCTGACCCAGGTGGACCGCCTGATCGACCAGTCGCGCAGGACGCTCGACCCGGAGGCCAGGGCTCGGACGTGGCGGCAGGCCGAGCGGCTGGTGCTGGAGGAGGGACTGGTGCTGCCGCTGCTGTGGATCAAGGGAGGGTTGATCAGGGGGAAGGGGGCGACGAACGTGCACGTCAGCGCCGTCTACCACGACTACGACGTCACGACGATGGGCGTCGCCCCCTGACGCCCGTCGGTCAGGAGGTGGTGGCCAGGGCCAGGGGCAGGACGGCGGGCGCGCCCGCGTGCCGGACCAGCGCCGCGGCGAGCGTCATCGTCCACCCGGTGTCGACCCGGTCGTCGATCAGCAGCACAGGCCCGCCGCACTGCGCGATCGCCGCTCCCAGCTCCTTGGGCATCGCCAGCGTCCCTCTGATCGCCTGCACCCGCTTGGCACTGTTGAACTGCTGGCCGGGCGAGCCCGCCCGGTAGCCCAGCTCGCCGAGGTAGGTGAGCCTGCCCACCTGTGCCAGGCGTTCGGCGAATCCCCTGACCAGCAGCGGGCGCGACGCCGACGGCACGTTCACCACCGCGACGGGCCGCTGCTTCCACTCCCAGGCGGCCAGCACGTGGACGACCGCCTTGAACATGTCGTCGGCCATGGGCGCGTCGGGCGCGTTGAACAGCTCGCGCAGCCTGTTGCCCCACCCGATGTCGGTCAGCCTGCCGAGCGCCCTGCCGGGTTCGGCGCCCAGCTCCGGCTTGATGCGCCCGGACAGGTCGGCCAGCCCTGTCGGCCACTGCCTGCGCGCCTCGACCTCGACGCCCGGCCTGCTCAGCGCCTGCCTGGCGCTCTCCACGGCCACCGCGGCGATCTCCGGCGAGCGGTGCGCGCCCGTGCAGTTGTCGCACCGCCCGCACGGCGTGGCCGCCTCGTCGTCGAGCCGCCTGCGCAGGTACTCCTCCCTGCACTCGGTCGTGGTCAGGTAACCGAGCATGGCCTCCTGCTCGGACCGGCGTTCGGCGGCGATCCTGGCGTACCGCTCGGCGTCGTAGGCCCACTCCTCGCCGGTCGCCGTCCAGCCGCCCTTGACCCTGCGGACCGCACCGTCGACGTCGAGGACCTTCAGCATCATCTCCAGGCGGCTGCGGCTGAGGTCGACGACCGTCTCGAGGGCCTGGGTGGACATCACACCGCCGTTCTGCTCCAGCGCCTGGAGCGTGGCCCGGACGACCGGCTCGGGCGGGAAGGCGAGCGAGGTGAAGTACGCCCAGATGTCGCGGTCCTCGGTGCCGGGCAGCAGGATGACCTCGGCTCGCTCCACGCCGCGGCCCGCACGGCCGACCTGCTGGTAGTAGGCCACGGGCGACTGCGGAGCGCCGACGTGGATGACGAAGCCCAGGTCGGGCTTGTCGAAGCCCATGCCGAGCGCGCTGGTCGCCACCAGCGCCTTGATCTTGTTGTTGAGCAGGGCCTCCTCGGCGGCCAGGCGCTCGGCGGGCTCGGTCTGGCCGGAGTAGGCGGCCACCTCGTGACCCTGGTCGCGCAGGTGGCCGGCGATCTCGTGGGCGGCCGCGACGGTGAGGGTGTAGACGATGCCGGACCCCGGCAGCTCGTTGAGGGTCTGGGCGAGCCAGGCCAGGCGCTGCTCGGCGCCGGCCAGCCGTACGACGGACAGGTGGAGGCTGTCGCGCTCGAGCGGCCCGCGCAGGACCAGCGCGTCGTCGCCGCCCAGTTGCTCGGCCACGTCGCGGGTGACGCGCGCGTTGGCGGTGGCGGTGGTGGCGAGCACGGGGATGCCGGGCGGCAGGTCCTCGAACAGGGTCGCCAGCCTGCGGTAGTCGGGGCGGAAGTCGTGGCCCCAGTCGGAGATGCAGTGGGCCTCGTCGACGACCACGAGCCCCGCGCTCTCGGCCAGCTCGGGCAGGACGTTGTCGCGGAAGTCGGGATTGTTGAGCCGCTCGGGGCTGACCAGGAGCACGTCGACCATGCCCTCGGCGACGCGCCCGTAGATCTCCTCCCACTCCTCGGGGTTGGCCGAGTTGATGGTGACGGCGCGGATGCCGGCGCGCTCGGCGGCGGCGATCTGGTTGCGCATCAGCGCCAGCAGCGGGGAGACGATGACGGTCGGCCCCTCGCCCAGCTCCCTGAGCAGCGCGGTGGCGACGAAGTAGACGGCCGACTTGCCCCAGCCGGTGCGCTGCACGACTAGGACCCTGCGCCGGTCGACGACGAGCGCCTCGATCGCCGACCACTGGTCGTCACGCAGCCGCGCGTGATCACCCGCCAGAGCGCGGAGATGGGCTTCGGCTTCTTCCCGCATCATCGCGACCGCTTCAGTCATGTGCTCCTTGTTACCAGGTCCCGCCGACGAATTCTCCCGCGAGCGGTGTTCCAGGACAGGACCGGCGCTCTCCGGGCCGCGCCCGCCCGCGGCCCGGCGAGGCGGATCAGGCGGGGTCGGCGTGCTCGGGGAAGGCGTTGACGGTGACGCGGTGCATGCGACGCCGCTCGGTGTAGTCGGCGACGGCGTAGTGCTGGGTGGAGCGGTTGTCCCAGAAGGCGAGCGTGCCGGGACGCCATCTCAGCCGCACCTGGTACTCGGCGGAGCGGATGTGGTCGATCAGCAGCGGGAGCAGCGCCTCGTTCTCCCTGTCAGAGAGGCCGACCAGGCGGGTCGTGGACGACCGGTTGACGAACAGCGCCTTGCGTCCCGTCTCGGCGTGGGTGCGGACCACGGGGCGTACCAGCGGCGGCCACTTGGCCTGGACTTCGGCCAGGTCGAAGGGGTGCCCCTTCGAGATGGCCTTCTTCATGGAGGCCGTGATGTCGTGCACGGCTGTCAGCTCGTCGCACAGGCGTTGCAGAGGTGGCGAGAGGGTCTCGTAGGCGAGGTAGGTGTTGGCCCAGAGCGTGTCGCCCCCGACGCTGGGCAGTTGGACGCAGCGCAGCAGGGAACCCATCGGCGGGGTCGGCTCGAAGGTGTTGTCGCTGTGCCACTCGTCGCCGCCCTCGCCTTTGGGGTCGGTCTGGTCGAGCACGTGGATGGGGCTGGCGCCGTCCTTCTTGAAGGCGGGATGGTTCAGCGTGCCGAAGTTCAGCGCGAACTGCAGGTGCTGCTCGTCGTCGATGTGCTGGTCGCGGAAGAAGAGCACGAGGTGGGTGAGCCAGCCTTGCCTGATGGTGGCGACCTCTTCCGGCGATAGCGGTTTGCGCAGGTCGACGCCGGTCACCTCGGCGCCGATGTGCTTGGTCACCGGATGGAACTCGATCATGACGCCTCCAGGGGATCTCCTCTCCGGGACCGTACTTGCCAAGCAATTGCTTGGTCAAGACAACGGCGGGTGAGTGATGTCAGACCGTGGTCTGATGTGCGGGAACCAGGGGATTCGGCAGCGTGTCCGGCATGATCGCACACGCCGTTCTGACTCTTGCGCTGCTGGGGCCCATGCCCTCGGCCGCCCTCGATCCCTCTCCCGCCCCCTCCGCCTCGGCCTCCGTGCCCGCCGAACGGATGGAGAGGCTGGAGGTCACCGTCCCCGTCGACTGGTCCAAGCCCGAAGGGCGCAGCCTCACTCTCAAGGTCGGCAGGCTGCGCGCCACGGGCCGGTCGGCCGGGTCGGTCCTCATCGCGTACGGCGGGCCCGGCGCCCCAGGGATCAGGCTGACGGAGTCCATGCCCCAGATGTGGGCCGACCTGCGCAAGCGGATGGACATCGTCACCTGGGACACCCGCGGCTACGGCGAGCAGTTCCAGGGCACCAGCACGGGACTGCCGTGCGTCTGGACGCGCGTTCCGATCCCCGCCTTCCCGCGCGACGACGCCGAGTTCGCCAGGATGACCGACACCAACAGGGGCATCGCCGAGGCCTGCCGCAACCGCGACCCCGAACTGTTCGCGAACATGAGCTCGGCCGACCACGCCAGGGACATGGAGGCGATCAGGAAGGCCCTCGGCGAGCCGAAGCTCACCTTCTACGGCGCCTCCTACGCCGGCTTCTACGGCCAGGCCTACGCCAGGCTGTTCCCCGGCAAGGTCCGGGCGATGGTCCTGGACGGCACATGGAACCACGCCACCGCCGACTGGACCCGGGAGCTGGAGGACACCGCGCGGCAGAACGAGCAGGCCATGGGCCGATACTTCGCCTCGTGCGAGGCGGCGGCGTGCAAGCCGTCCTTCTGGCGCCGGCTCGTCGCCAGGGCCGACCGCTCCCCCGTCCCCGCCGGGGCGAGCGTCGCCTACGACGGCCGCGACCTGCAGGGGCTGGCGATGGGGTTCGTCCGGCAGGGACCGGAGGGCTGGAAGACGCTGACCGCGGCGATCGAGAAGGCCGCACGCGGCGACGCGTCGGGCTTCGTGCCGCCGCGCGGCCTGCGCTACCCGGACGTCGCGACGGGCGTCACCGAGTGCGTCGACTGGCCGCGCTTCGGCACGCGCAAGGAGATGGCCGCGACGGTGGCCAGGCTGAACGCGATCGCGCCGAGCGCCGGCACCGCGAACACGCTGGCGACGGCCACCCTCACCTGCGTGGGGTGGCCGGTGAAGGTGACCAACCCGCCGAGCCCGCTGCCGAAGGGGCTGCCGCCGCTGCTCGGCGCGGGCGCCTGGGGCGAGTCGGACGCCGTGGCGCGGGTGCTGGCGCAGGTGCCGGGCAGCGGCCTGGTACGGCACGAGGGGCCGGGTCACACGCTCTACCCGAGCAACGCCTGCGCCAGGGACCACGTCAACCGCTACCTGACGGACCTGGTCGTCCCTGCCAAGGGGACCACGTGCTGAAATATCGGGCGTGGATGTCATCACCTCGTATCTCGAGCAACGCTCGCCCGACGCGCTGATCCCGGCCAAACCACCTCGGCTGCCGGTCGAGGTGGTGCGGGCCGAGGTGCCCTCTCCCGAGTTCAGCCGGTTCCTGTACACGGCCGTCGGCGGCGACTGGCAGTGGACGGGACGCCTCACCTGGACCTACGACCAGTGGATGGAGTACCTGACCAGGCCCGGCATCGAGACCTGGGTCGCCTGGCACAGGGGCACCCCCGCCGGCTACGTCGAACTGGAGCCGCAGCAGGGCGCGCAGGTGGAGATCGCCTACTTCGGGCTGCTGCCGTTCGCGATGGGCGGGGGCGTGGGCGGCCACCTGCTCTCGGTCGGTACGGCACGCGCATGGGACCTGGCCTCACGCTGGCCAGGGCTTCCCGCCACCGAACGCGTGTGGCTGCACACCTGCTCGCTCGACGGGCCTGCCGCTCTGGCGAACTACCTGGCACGCGGCTTCCAGGTGTACGACGAGCGGCTGAACGAGCCCGGCGACGTGGACGAGGGCGAGACCCCGGGACCGTGGCCCGGCGCACACCGACCATCCTGACGCGCAGGGGCACTTTCGACCGCGAGCCGGGCAAACACGTGGCTGAGTCGCGTGCACCCAAGATTCTTCGGCACAATGTTCGACATGGCCCGACGGACGACCACACCCCCACCTGACGAGGACTTCGAGGAGCGGATCGTCGACATCGACGTTTCCGCTGAGATGCGCACGAGCTTCCTCGAGTACGCCTACTCGGTGATCTACCAGCGCGCGCTGCCCGACGCGCGCGACGGGCTCAAGCCCGTCCAGCGGCGCATCCTCTACTCGATGAGCGAGATGGGCCTGCGCCCCGACCGCGGGCACGTGAAGTCCTCGCGCGTCGTCGGCGACGTCATGGGCAAGCTCCACCCCCATGGCGACAGCGCCATCTACGACGCGCTGGTGCGGTGCGCCCAGCCGTTCTCCATGCGCATCCCGCTGGTCGACGGCCACGGCAACTTCGGCTCGCCCGACGACCTGCCGGCCGCCATGCGGTACACCGAGGCCAGGCTGGCGCCCGCCGCCATGCTGATGGTGCAGTCGATCGACGAGGACACCGTCGACTTCAAGCCCAACTACGACGGCCAGGAGACCGAGCCGACCGTCCTGCCGTCGGCCTTCCCGAACCTGCTGGTCAACGGCACGACCGGCATCGCGGTCGGCATGGCGACCAACATGGCGCCGCACAACCTCGTCGAGGTCGTCGCGGCCGCCCGCCATCTGATCAAGAAGCCCGACGCGACGCTCGACGAGCTGATGAAGTACGTGCCGGGGCCCGACCTGCCGACGGGCGGCACGATCATCGGGCTGCAGGGGGTCCGCGACGCCTACGAGAGCGGGCGCGGCACCTTCCGCATGCGCGCCAAGTGCGCCGTGGAGCAGACGACCCCGCGCCGCAAGGGCATCGTCGTCACCGAACTGCCGTTCAACGTCGGCCCCGAGCGCGTGATCGGCAAGATCAAGGAGCTGGTCAACGCCAAGAAGCTCCAGGGCATCGCCGACCTGAAGGACCTCACCGACCGGCACAAGGGCCTGCGCCTGGTCATCGAGATCAAGAACGGCTTCATCCCCGAGGCCGTGCTGGAGGAGCTCTACCGGCTGACGCCGATGGAGGAGTCCTTCGGCATCAACAACGTCGCGCTGGTCGACGGCGAGCCGCGCACGCTGGGCCTGCGCGAGCTGCTGAAGGTCTACGTCGAGCACCGGCTCGAGGTCGTGCGGCGCCGCTCCGAGCACCGCAAGCGCAAGCGCGAGGAGCGCCTGCACCTGGTCGACGGCCTGATCATCGCGCTGCTCAACATCGACGAGGTCATCCAGGTCATCCGCTCCAGCGACGACTCCGCGCAGGCGCGCGCCCGCCTGATGGAGGTCTTCGACCTGTCGGAGATCCAGGCCGCCTACATCCTCGACACGCCGCTGCGCCGCCTGACCCGCTTCGACAAGCTGGAGCTCGACAGGGAGAAGCAGACGCTGTCGGAGGAGATCGCCGATCTGAGCGACATCCTGTCCTCCGATGCCCGGCTGCGCCAGGTGGTCTCCGGCGAGCTGGCCGACGTGGCCAAGAAGTACGGCACGCCGCGCCGTACCGTGCTGCTGGAGTCGTCGGGCGTGACGCGCAGCGCCGCGGTGACGCTGGAGGTCGCCGACGACCCCTGCCTGGTGCTGCTGTCGTCGACGGGGCTGCTGGCCCGCACCAGCGACGCCTCGCCGCTGGCCGGTGGCGCCGAGCGGTCGGCCCATGACGTGCTGGTCTCGGCGGTGCGCAGCTCCGTCAGAGGCGACGTGGGCGTGGTGACCTCCCATGGCCGGATGATCCGCGTCAACGTGGTCGACCTGCCGACTCTGCCGCCCTCGGCGAATCCGCCCTCGCTGTCGGGCGGCCATCCGATCGCCGAGTACGTCTCGCTCAACCCCGACGAGGTCGTGGTCGGCCTGGGCTCGCTCGATCCCGACAGTCCAGGGCTCGCGCTGGGCACCGCGCAGGGCGTGGTGAAGCGGGTCGTGCCCGACTACCCGGGCAACCGCGACGACTTCGAGGTCATCGGGCTGAAGGACGGCGACGTGGTCGTCGGCGCGGTGGAGCTGGAATCGGAGGAGCACGACCTGGTGTTCATCACCTCCGACGCGCAGCTGCTGCGCTACCAGGCCTCGGTGGTGCGCCCGCAGGGCCGCCCGGCGGGCGGCATGGCCGGCATCAGGCTCGACGGCGGGGCCACGGTCGTCTGGTTCGGCGCGGTCGACCCCGCCCAGCCCTCACAGGTGGTGACGATCGCCGGATCGGCGACGGCGTTGCCCGGCACGCAGGTGGGCGGCGGCAAGGTGTCCGACTACGCGGAGTTCCCGCCGAAGGGCAGGGCGACGGGAGGCGTGCGGGCGCAGCGCTTCCTCAAGGGTGAGGACGTGCTGCTGCTGGCGTGGGCGGGCCCCGGGCCGGCGAAGGCGGTGTCGGCGGTGGGCAAGCCGGTGCCGCTGCCCGAGGAGATCGGCAGGCGCGACGGGTCGGGGCTGCGCCTGACCCACACGATCGCCGCGATCGGCGGAGCGCTGCGAGCGGTCGGGGGCGAGGAGCCGCCGGCCGCGCCCGAGGAGCCCCAGCCCGCCTGAGCGCCGGCCCTGGCCCCCGCTTTCGAGCGGGGGCCAGGGTCGCAGGGAACGTCACAGGGAGTAGAGGTCGCCCGCCTCGACCGCGGCGAACCGCGTGCCCCCGAACGCGATGGCGGCGGAAACGGCGGAGTCGAGGAAGCTGTTGACCCCCTTGACCAGGTGATCGTCGAGCCTCCCTCCGGCCAGCCTGGCCACGGCCGCGCCACCGCGGCAGGTGACGACCTCCAGCCTGTCGCCACCCACCTCCACCCCGATCGGCTCGTCGTTGTCGCTGTGCGCGAGGACCGTGAGGTAGCGGACGCCGCTCGACGGATGCGCCCTGAGGTAGACGTCGGCCCTGCCGCGCACCACTCGCGCGGCAGGGACGGGCAAGGGCTGCGCCTCACCTGACAGCGCGCCGGCCAGCACCGCGCACGGCCGCGCGTCCTCGTCCTCGACCGGGACCTCGCCGTCGACCAGCACCCGCCCGCCACCGGCGGCGTGGTCGGCCAGCAGTCGCTGGACGGCCCGGTGCATGCGCCTCCCGCCCGGCACCGTCACCGTTCCGTGCGCCGCCAGCCGCTCGGCCGTGGTGTGCTGCAGGTCGAGCAGCGCGTAGTCCAGCCCTGCCGCGCGCATCCTGTCGTGGTAGGCCCGCAGCGCCGCCCCGCACGCCCCGGTCCCCGCGTACGGCAGGTAGAGCCCGAAGGCGCCGCCTGTGGCCGGCACGCACTCCAGGAACTCCGCCCCGTGCCTGCCGAAGAAGTCCGCCAGGGCCTTGACCACCGGCGCCTTCTCCGTGGCGGTCCCGTCCGCGGCGATGGGGGCGCAGTCCGGGTACGGCGGAGCGTGCCCGGCGTCCAGCTCATCCGTCCACCACGAGGTGTTCACGCCGGTGTAGACGTTGAACCCGGTGGCCCCTGCCGCCATCGCCAGCAGCGTCTGGTGGAAGCTCGTCGTCGCGTCGGCGTAGGCGCGGTCGTAGAGCTCGGAGAAGCCCCAGTTCTCCTCCATGTTGGGACCGGGGGCGAGCTTGGCGGCGATCACGTAGCGGGCGTGCGCGTCGGCGTCGGCGGAGACCACGCCCATCCAGTTGGTGAAGCCGTAGTGGATGTCGTCCCAGGTGGCGGGGCGTACCCTGGCCAGCCAGTCGTCCAGGTGCGCGACCGTCGGCGGGTTGAGGTTGACGACCACCGGCACGCGGCAGCCGACCGCGTCGGCCCATCGCCGGTAGACCTCGGCGAGGTAGTCGGCGTGGAAGCGGCCCCAGTCGGCGCCGGTGGGCGGGACCTGTTCCCATGAGGTGATCGTGGCGTCGTGCAGGCGGTTGTACTCCTGCGGCGTGCCGTACCAGTGCTGGAGTCTGGACCGGAAGAACGCCAGGCCGGAGTCGCTGTAGTCGTAGGAGGTCAGGGGCAGCGCGCCGTTGGTGTACAGGCCCTCGTTGGCGATCTGCATCATGATCACAGGGCCGTCGGGGTGGGTGGCGGCGTCCAGTACCTCCTTGCCGACCGCCGCGAGCCACTGCGCGGTCCTGTCGAAGAAGGCGGCGCCCAGCGGCGCGGGCAGCGGCAGGCCGCCCCAGCGCAACGGCTCCCCTGCGGAGTCCAGCACGGGCTCGTAGGAGGCGACCCAGTCGGGCAGCCCGCCGTAGTTGGTCTCCGCGTGGATGAAGGGGCCGGGCTTGGCGATCACCTTCAGCCCCAGCTCATGGCAGAGCCCGAAGAAGGCGATCACGTCGGTGAAGTCGGGAGCCACATCGGGATCGGGCTGGTGGTGCCGCCACGGGATGTAGCTCGTGATCACTTCCACGCCCAGATCGTCGCGGAGCGCCCGCAACCTGCCGGCCCAGTCCGAGGGCCGGTCCCTGTAATAGGGGTAGTCAGCGGTCACCAGCACTCTGGGCGTGCCGTCGACCACGACCACACCCTCGCGAACCTCAATGCTCATAGCGGCACTTATTTCACATCTCGCAGTAACTCGCTACACCTCGCGCTGACTTAATTCACATCGTGACCTAAGATGGCCGCAGCGATCGGGGAGGATGGCGGCCATGATGTCGGGACCACAGCGCAGGACCGTCAGAGACCTCAGACGGGGCAACAGGGCCGTGCTGCTGCGCGCGCTCTACTTCGGCGGACCCGCCTCCCGGCAGGAGCTCACCGGCTCGACGGGGCTCAGCGCCGCCACGGTCAGCAACGTGACCGGCGATCTGCTGGCCGAGGGCGTGATCGTCGAGGCGGGCCAGGTGGAGTCCGACGGCGGCCGTCCCCGCGTGCTGCTGCGGGTCAACCCCGAGCACGGCTACGCGATCGGCGTGGACGTCGGGGAGACGCACGTGCGGGTCGAGCTGTTCGACCTGGCGATGACCGAGCGCGCCAAGGCCGACTACGCGCTGCGCCCTGCGAGGCACGAGGCGGAGCTGGTGGCCAGGCACATCCTGGCCGGCATCGACGTCGTGCTCGCCGAGGCGGGGGTGGGGCGCGAGCGCGTGCTCGGCGTCGGCATCGGCGTGCCCGGCATCGTCGAGCAGGGCCCCGAGTCGGTCATCCACGCCCAGACCTTCGGGTGGGAGTCGGTTCCGCTGGGAGCGCTCCTACGCCAGGGCACGGACCTTCCGCTGTTCATCGACAACGGGGCCAAGACCATGGGCCAGGCCGAGCTGTGGTTCGGCGCGGGAAGGGGCGCCAGGCACGCGGTCGTGGCACTGGTGGGCTCGGGCGTGGGCGCCAACATCGTCACCGACTCCGACACCTACAGGGGCGCGACGGGCAGCGCGGGCGAGTGGGGCCACACGACCGTCGCCGTCGGCGGGCGCAGGTGCAGGTGCGGCTCGCTCGGTTGCCTGGAGGCCTATGTCGGCGCCGAGGGCATCCTCGGCCGCCATGTGGAGGCCGGCGGCGCCATCGCCACGGGCGACGAGCAGACCGCGCTGGCCGCGCTGCTGGAGGACGACTCCCCCGCGGCCCGGCGGGTGGTCGAGGAGACCGTCACCTTCCTTGGCGCGGGCCTGGGCAACCTGATCAACCTGTTCAACCCCGAGCGGATCGTGGTCGGCGGATGGGCGGGGCTGCTGCTGGGACGCAGGCACCTGCCCGCGCTCCGCGAGGCGGCCGGGCGCCACGCGCTGGCCCTGCCGTTCGGGCAGACCACGATCGAGCTGGGCGAGCTCGGTCCCGACGCGGTGGCGCTCGGCGCGGCGACGCTCGTGGTGGAGAGCTTCCTGCGCTGACGCCGGAGAGCTCGTTACAGCAGCGTTACCCGGCTTTTTTTACGTCTTATATTGAAGTCCGATCTAAGCCGCCGTATGGTCTGGGCAATTTCCCCCCGACTTCGGAGGTGCTGCGCGATGCGTGGAATGATCGCTCCAGCCGTCACCGCCTTGCTCGTCGCCACCCTCGCCGCCTGCGGCGGCGGTGGCGGTCCGGCCACCAGCCAGGGAACCGCCAAGACCAAGCTCGTGGTCGCCACGTTCGGCGAGTTCGGTTACCAGAGCCTCTACCAGGAGTACGAGAAGCTTCACCCGGACGTCGACATCGTCGAGCGCGTCACCGCGGCCGAGGACCACCACCGGCGGATCGCCACCAATCTGGCGACGGGCAAGGGCGCGGCCGACATCGAGGCGATCGAGGAGGGCTGGATCGGCCAGTTCAAGGCCCAGCCCGACAGGTTCGCCAACCTTCTCGACCTGGGCGCGGACAAGCTCAAGAGCCGCTGGCCCGACTGGAAGTGGCAGACCTCCCTGTCCAAGGACGGCAAGCAGATCGGGCTCGGCACCGACGTGGGCGGCATGGCCATGTGCTACCGGACCGACCTGTTCAAGCAGGCGGGACTGCCGACCGACCGTGACGAGGTCTCCGCCCTGTGGCCGACATGGGACGGCTACATCGAGACCGGCAAGAAGTTCGCCGCCGCCAAGCTGCCCAAGACCGCCTTCTTCGACGGGCCGGTCGTCATGTACCGGTCGATCCTGGGCCAGGCCGACGTCGGCCTGTACGACAACAACGACACTGTGGTCGTCGAGACCAACCCCGCGGTGCGCGCCGCCTACGACAAGACGATCGAGGCCATCAACGCGGGCCTGTCCGCGAAGATCACCGCGTGGTCGGCCAACTGGAACGCCGGCTTCCAGCGCGGCTCGTTCGCGACCATCGCCTGCCCCTCGTGGATGATGGGGTTCATCCAGGAGCAGGCCAAGAACGCCGCGGGCAAGTGGGACATCGCCAAGATCCCCGGCGGCACCGGCAACTGGGGCGGGTCCTTCCTGACCATGCCGAAGCAGGGCAAGAACCAGCAGAAGGCGTTCGAGCTGGCGAGCTGGCTGACCGCGCCCGAGCAGCAGGCGAAGGTCTTCAGGAACAAGGGCAACTTCCCCTCCACCAGTGCCCTCTACAGCGACCCTGTCATCACCGACTTCAAGAACCCGTTCTTCAACAACGCGCCGGTCGGCAAGATCTTCTCCGAGTCCGTGGCGACGATGAAGGCGCAGTACCTCGGCCCGAAGGCCGGTGACATCAACACGGCGATCAACAACGCGCTGGGACGGGTCGAGCAGGGCAAGCAGTCCCCCGGCGACGCGTGGAGCCAGGCGATGGTGGAGGTCAAGAAGATCCTCTGACGCCGCCCGGCGGGTGTGTCCCGCCGTACGGGACACACCCGGCCCGACCCGTTCCCCCGGAAAACACCCGGCGACGGCGGCCACACGAGGCCGCCCACGTTTGGGAGGAAATTTCGTGATCCGTTCGTGGCTGTACCGTATCGACGTAAAGGCGTCCCCCTACGCCTACATCCTGCCGTTCTTCGTGCTCTTCGCCGCCCTCGGCGCCTTTCCCATCCTCTACACCGGCTGGGTCTCACTGCACGACTGGAGCCTGCTGGAGGACCGGCACACCTTCCTCGGCCTGGAGAACTACCTCACGCTGCTCGGCGACTCCTACTTCTGGAACGCGCTGTTCAACACCATCTCCATCCTCATCCTGTCCACCGTGCCGCAACTGCTCATGGCCCTGGTCCTGGCCCACGTGCTGAACGGCAGGCTGCGCGGCCAGACGTTCTGGCGGGTCAGCGTGCTGCTGCCCAACATCACCAGCGTGGTCGCCGTCGCGATCATCTTCGGCCAGCTGTTCGGCCGCGACTACGGCGTCGTCAACTGGATCCTCGGCCTTTTCGGCGCGGGCCAGATCGACTGGGCGGCGGGCACCGCGACCTCGCACATCGCCATCGCGACCATGGTCATCTGGCGCTGGACCGGCTACAACGCCCTGATCTACCTGGCGGCGATGCAGGCCGTTCCCCAGTCGCTGCACGAGGCGGCGATCATCGACGGGGCCACCTCGATGCAGCGCCTCTGGAAGATCACCATCCCGGCGATCAGACCGACGATCATCTTCACCGTCATCGTCTCGACGATCGGCGGCATGCAGATGCTGGCCGAGCCGCTGCTGTTCGGCGGGGGCATGCCGACGGGCGGCAACGACCACCAGTTCCAGACACTGACCCTCTACCTGTTCGAGGCGGGGTTCGGCAGGTTCGACTTCGGCTACGCCTCGGCGACCGCCTGGCTGATGTTCATCGTGATCGTCATCGCTGCCGGGATCAACTACCTGTTCGTCCGCAGGATCCGGAGCAGTTGATGGCGACACTCACCCAGACCCTCGTCCAGGTCAGGCGCAGGGGACTGCCCAGGCCCGGCCGCCTGACCTATCTCACGCTGACCGCCATCGCGTTCTTCTCCGCGTTCCCGCTCTACTACAGCGCGGTCGTCGGCTCGCTGGACAACTCGGCGCTCGGCCAGGTGCCCCCGCCGTTCCTGCCGGGCGGCAACCTGATCGCCAACATCGAGCGCGTCTTCACGAACGTCTCCTTCGCCACCGCGCTCCTCAACTCTGCGATCGTCGCCACGTCGATCACGGTGAGCGTGGTGCTGCTGTCGACGCTGGCCGGGTTCGCGTTCGCCAAGCTGCGCTTCCGCGGCCGCAACGGGCTCTACCTGGCGGTCGTGGCGACCATGATGGTGCCGACGCAGCTCGGGATCATCCCGCTGTACATGCTGATGGCCGACATCGGCTGGATCGACACCCTGTACGCGGTCATCGCGCCCAACCTGATCAGCGCGTTCGGCGTGTTCTTCATGGCACAGTACCTGTCGGCCGCCATCCCCACCGAGCTGCTGGAGGCGGGCAGGGTCGACGGGTGCACGACGTTCGGCCTGTTCTGGCGCGTGGTGCTGCCACTGGCGCGGCCCGCGGCCGCGGTGCTCGGCATGTTGACCTTCATGAACGCCTGGAACGACTTCTTCTGGCCCCTGGTGGTCCTCACCCCCGAGAACCCGACCGTCCAGGTGAGCCTGTCGTCGATCTCCAGCGGCTACTCCGTCGACTACTCCTTCACGCTCGCGGCCACGACCGTCGCCACGATCCCGCTGCTCATCGTTGCGGTGCTGTTCGGCAAGCAGATCATCGCAGGAATCATGCAAGGAGCCCTCAAGGGATGACCCAGGAACGACGCTTTCCCGACGGATTCCGTTGGGGGGCCGCCACCGCGGCCTACCAGATCGAGGGAGCCGCCACAGAGGACGGCCGCGGCCCCTCCATCTGGGACGTCTTCGCCCGCACCCCGGGCCGCGTCCACCTCGGACACACCGGCGACGTCGCCTGCGACCACTACCACCGCTATCGCGAGGACGTCGCGCTGATGTCCGAGCTCGGCCTGCCGACCTACCGCTTCTCGATCTCCTGGCCGCGGATCAAGCCGGACGGCGGCGGCCCCGTCAACCCGCGCGGCCTGGACTTCTACGACCGGCTGGTCGACGAGTTGCTGGCCGCCGGCGTGGAGCCGATGGTCACGCTCTATCACTGGGACCTGCCGCAGACGCTGGAGGATCTGGGCGGCTGGACGCTGCGCGACACCGCCTTCCACTTCGCCGACCTGGCCTCGGCCGTGCACGCCCGCCTCGGCGACAGGGCCAGGACATGGACGACGCTGAACGAGCCATGGTGCTCGGCCTTCCTCGGCTACGCCAGCGGGGCGCACGCGCCCGGCCGTACCGAACCTGGAGCGGCGTTCGTGGCCGCGCACCACCTGCTGCTGGCGCACGGTCTGGCCGTTCAGGCACTGCGGGAGGCGGGCGCGCGCGAGCTGTCGATCACGCTCAACCTCTCCCCCGTCGTCGGCGATGGCGAGGCGGCCCGCAGGATCGACGGCCTGCACAACCGGCTGTTCCTCGACCCGATCCTGCGCGGCTCCTACCCGGAGGACCTGCTGCCGGTGATCGACAGGTTCGCGGGCCTCGATCACGTACGGCAGGGCGACCCCGCCGTCATCGCCGCGCCCATCGACCTGCTCGGCGTCAACTACTACCGCCCGACCTGGGTGAGCACCACGATCGGCCGGCCGCCCAACGCCGCCTTTCCCGGCAGCGAGGGCGTGGACTTCACCGAGCCCGACCTGCCACGCACCGCGATGGACTGGGCGATCGCCCCCCATGGCCTGACCGACCTGCTGGTCCGGCTGCACCGCGACTATCCGGGCACCCCCTTGATGATCACCGAGAACGGCGCCGCCTTCGAGGACGACGCCGACCGGCTGATCTTCCTGCGCGACCATCTGGCCGCCGCCCACGCGGCGATCGCCCAGGGCGCCCCGCTGACCGGCTACCTGGTGTGGTCGTTCCTGGACAACTTCGAGTGGGCGTGGGGCTACGAGCCCAGGTTCGGCATCGTGCACGTGGACTACGCGACGCAGCGCCGCACCCCGAAGGAGAGCGCGCTCTGGCTGCGCGACGTGATCAGAAAGAACGCCTTGACGTGAGATTCCCTCACCCCTTGAATTCAGGATGGTGCGCTCAAGAGAGCGCTCTCTTCGGCCAGGAGGCGCAGTGACCCCCCGACGTATCGGCGCCCTCAGCGCGATCGCGCTGCTCTTATCCACCTGTCTCGCCCCCGCCGCGCACGCGGCCGCCCCGTTGACCATCACGGACTTCGAGAGCGACACGCTGCCGCCCGGCGTCGTCGCGTGGGGCAACGACGGCGCGTCCACCCCCACCCTCACCATCGAGACCGACACCAGCCGCGTGCTGAAGACCGTCTACAACGTCAGCCAGTGGGGCGGCTGGTCACACGACCTCCCTGCCGCCCAGGACTGGACGCCCTACGAGGGCTTCGCGTTCTCGGTGAAGGGAACAGGGTCAGGCCAGAAGATCTTCTTCGAGGTCAAGGACGGGGGCGGCGGGCCCGGCAGCTCGGAGCTGTTCGAGTCGTCGTTCACCGACACCGAGGCGGGCTGGCGGCGGATCGAGGTGAAGTTCGCCGACTTCGTCAGGCGCGGCGACTACCAGCCGGGCGGCGCCCCGACCGACGGGCAGCTCGACCTGGAGACGATGTGGGGCTACTCGATGCGCCTGCCGTCCGGGGCGTCGGGCACCCTGCTCTGGGACGACGTCCAGGTGTACGGCACCGCGCCGCCCCGCCCCGTGCGCCTGACCACGACCGCGCCCGTCTACCCGGTCAAGGAGAAGGGCTCGGCGCAGGTCGGCGTGGCCATCTCCGCCGTGCCACCCACCGATCTGACCGTCCACTACGCGACCGGATCGGGCACCGCGACCGCGGGCGCCGACTACACGCCCACCGAGGGGACGCTGGTGTTTCCCGCGGGCTCGCCCGCCGGGACGGTGAAGACCTTCACCGTCGCCACCAGGGGCGACTCCGAGGCCGAGGTCGCCGAGACCATCCCGGTCGTGCTGTCGGGAGAGGGCGTCACCCCGCCCGCCGACGACGCGGTCGTGGTGATCGACGCGCACGGCCTGCCGTACCTCGACGCCCGCAGGCCCGTGAAACAGCGAGTCGCCGACCTCCTGGGGCGGATGACCCTGGCCGAGAAGGTCGGCCAGATGACGCAGGCCGAGCGCGGCGCGCTGGCCAAGCAGGACGACATCGCCACCTACCTGCTGGGCTCCCTGCTGTCGGGCGGCGGCTCCGCGCCCGCCACCAACACGCCCAAGGGCTGGGCGGACATGGTCGACGGCTACCAGCTGCGCGCCCGGCAGACCAGGCTGCAGATCCCGCTGATCTACGGTGTCGACGCCGTCCACGGCCACAACAACGTGGTCGGCGCGACGATCTTCCCGCACAACGTGGGGCTGGGCGCCACCCGCGACCCCGCCCTCGTCGAGCAGGCGGGCAGGACCACGGCCACGGAGGTCAAGGCGACCGGCATCCCGTGGGACTTCGCCCCGTGCCTGTGCGTCTCCCGCGACGACCGCTGGGGCAGGGCCTACGAGTCCTTCGGCGAGGACCCTGCGCTGGTCTCGCGTATGGCCACCATCGTGACGGGGCTGCAGAAGAACGGCGTGCTGGCCACGGCCAAGCACTACGTGGCCGACGGCGGCACCGCCTACGGCTCGTCCACCACCGGCGACTACACCATCGACCAGGGCGTCTACACCGGTGACAGGGCCGAGCTCGAGGCCGTCCACCTCGCGCCGTTCGTCGAGGCCGTCAAGCGCGGCGTCGGCACCGTCATGCCGTCCTTCTCCAGCGTCGGCGACACCAAGATGCACGCCCACCAGGAACTGATCACCGGAGTGCTCAAGGAGCGGCTCGGCTTCAAGGGCTTCGTGATCAGCGACTGGCAGGCCATCGACCAGATCCCCGGCGACTACGCCGGCGACGTGCGCACCTCGATCAACGCGGGACTCGACATGATCATGGTGCCCTACGCCTACACGGGCTTCATCGGGGCGCTGACCGCCGAGGTCGGCGCCGGGCGGGTCACGCAGGCACGGATCGACGACGCGGTCTCCCGCATCCTCACCCAGAAGTTCGCGCTCGGCCTGTTCGAGCACCCCTTCGCCGACCGGAGCGACCTGCCCGACGTCGGCTCGGCCGCGCACCGCGCCGTGGCCCGCACCGCCGCCGCCAAGTCGCAGGTGCTGCTCAAGAACGACGGCGGGCTGCTCCCGCTGCGGCCCTCGGCGAAGGTCTACGTCGCGGGCTCCAACGCCGACGACCTCGGCAACCAGATGGGCGGCTGGACGATCAGCTGGCAGGGCTCGCCGGGGCCCATCACCGAGGGCACCACGATCCTGCAGGGCATCCGCTCCCGCGCGGCCTCCGTCACCCACTCCGCCGACGCCTCCGCGCCGACGGCCGGGCACGACGTGGGCGTGGTCGTCGTGGGCGAGCGCCCGTACGCCGAAGGGTTCGGCGACGTCGGCCGCCAGGGCCGCACGCTCGAGCTGTCACCGGCCGACCGCGCGGCCGTCGACAAGGTGTGCGGGGCGCTCAAGTGCGTCGTGCTCGTGGTGTCGGGACGGCCACTGTCACTGGGCGACCTGTCCGGCGTCGAGGCGGTCGTCGCGTCATGGCTGCCCGGCTCCGAGGGGGCGGGCGTGAGCGACCCGCTGTTCGGGGCCGTGCCGTACACCGGGAGGCTGCCCTTCACCTGGTTCCGCACCCCGGAGCAGCTGCCGATCAACGTCGGCGACGCCGCCTACGACCCGCTCTACCCCTACGGCTGGGGACTGCGCACCGACCAGGGCCGTTCCAGGTTGAAGGCGACGCGGGACACGCTGGCCAAGGGTGACGCGGCCTCCAGGGGAGCCGCGGCGGCGCTGAGCGTGGCGCTGGCCTCGCGCAACTGGAACGCCGACGGGACGGCACGGGACACCCGCGTCGTGCTGACGGCGCTCGGCGTGGCGGCGGCCCTGCTCGAACGGTCGAACAGCGACACGTTCGCGCAGGACGACGCGGTGGTGTCGGTGGCCAGGGACATCGCCCAGGCCGCGGGACGCCGTACCGATCTGCAGGCGCTGGCCGACCACGAGCTGGCGTCAGGCAATCTCAGGAAGGCGGTCGACCTGCTGGCCCAGGCGGCCCGCTGACCGACCGCGCCCGCACCCGGCTCAGACCCGACCCCTGAGCCGGGTGCGGCCCCCTGCCGGTAGCTGCCTCGAACTCCGGAGCAACCACTCTCGGCTCCTGGGCGGCCAGGCCGAATCCCGCGCAGGGCCGGCTGGTGGAGGCACCCGCCCTCGCTCCGGGGCCCGAACCGACGCGGGTCACCCGCCCTCGGTCAGCCACCCTCGGTCAGTCGCCCTCGGCGCCCGCCCAGGCACGAACCGGGCCAGCCGCCCTCGGCACAGGCACGATGCGGCGCGGGCCAGCCGCCCTCGGCGCCCAGGCACGAACCGGTGCGAGGCAGCCGCCCTCGGCACCCGGACACAAACCGGCGCGGGTCAGCCGTCTTCGCCGATGCACAGGCAGAACGTGTGCCCCGCCGGGTCGAGGAAGACGCGGAAGTCGTCATCCTCGCTCGGCTGGTACTCGTGCTTGGTCGCCCCCAGCGCGAGAACCCGCGCCTCGGCCTTGTCCATGTCGTCCACGGTGACGTCGAGATGGAACTGCTGCGGCATCTCGGCGCTCGGCCAGACCGGCGGCCGGTGATCGTCGACCTGCTGGAAGGCGAGACGCGGGAAACGCCCGCCGTCGCTGACGACGACCCAGTCCCCCTCGTCGGAGGTGACGTCCCAGCCGATCAACTCGGCGTAGAACCTGGCCAGGCTCTGGGGGTCGGCGCAGTCGATGACCGTCGAGCGCATCCGCGCGATTCCTGCCATGAGGCTTCCCTTCCCCCCAGGCGGGGCCTCATACGCGCGTTAGCGGGACCAGCGGGCATCAGGACGTGTCGAACCTGCGACGACGTTCCTGGAGCCTGCAGACAGGGACAGGCCGACGCCGCGACGACGTTCCCGAAACCCGAGAGCAGGAACGGGCCGACGCCGCGACGACGTTCCCGAAGCCTGAGAGCAGGAACGGGCCGATGCGGCGGTGCGTTCGCGGGACCCGCGGGCGCCAGGTCGCCGAAGCTGCGATGACGTTCGTGGAGCCTGCGGGCAGGGACGCGCCGGAACTGGGGTGAAGGGCCCGGAGCTGAGGGCGGACGGCATGGGCGTGATGGAGGGGTGCCCGTACCGACCCGTGCGCGGGTGAATCGCGACCCTCAGCCCCGGTGTCAGGCGGACGCGGAGACAGCGGGAAGGGCGAGCAGGAGCTCGTACGGCTCGCTGCCCGTCCACTCGCGGATGAAGCGAGCGGCCTCCTCGCCAGGCGAGAACTCGTCGAACCCCAGCGGCCCGAAACATCCCGCCTGCTCCAGCATCTCGACGAGCGGATCGTCCTCAGGAAGACCCTCGGCGTAGGCCGCGGCGTCGAGCAACGCAAGCGCGCACCGGGCGTTGCGCCCGTTGTCGGAGACCTCGACCCGGTCCAACCGGCGACGTCCCTGAGCGCGCAGGTACGCGCCGAGTGATTCGGTCCTACTCACGTCATCCTCTTAGATCACACACGTTGGGCTACAACATCATCACGCAAAGTGAGTAATGATCGTGTGGCGTTCGCCAACTTGCTCGCCAACTCGCACCCCGGAAACCATTACGAAACGGTCATGCGGAATTATCGAGGCATGACTGCGTTCGACGACCTGCTCGCGGCCAACGAGACCTACGCGCGGACGTTCGCCTACTCCGGTCTCACCGGCAAGGCGGCGCGTGGCCTGGCTGTGGTGACGTGCATGGACTCCCGCATCGACCCACTGGGCCTGCTCGGCCTGCGCGCGGGCGACGCCAAGATCCTGCGCAACGCGGGCGCCAGGGTCACCGACGACGTCCTGCGCACGCTCGTGCTGGCCGTGTACCTGCTTGGCGTCGAGCGGGTGCTCGTCATGCCGCACACCGACTGCGGCATGGCCAAGGTCACCGACCCCGACGTGCACGCGCTGACACAGGAACGCGGGGTGGACACCAGGAGCCTGGAGTTCCACACCGTGCCCGACCAGGACGCGGCGCTCCGGCACGACCTGACCCGGATCCGGACCAGCCCCTTCCTGCCGCCCGGCATGCCGATCGCGGGCGCGATCTACGACGTCCACACCGGCAAGCTGATGCCGGTGGAGATTCCCTGACGCACGCGTACGGCGGGGGCCCGCCTTCGGCCCCGCCGTACCCATCCCGTCCCTCCAGGACACATGGAGTGATGCGTGGCCGGTCTCAGGGGCTTCAGGCTGAGGCGGTCGGGACCTCCGCCCCCGGTCCGGGCAGGACGTCGATGTCGGACGCGCGCATGGGCCGGTCGCATACCGCGCAGTGCAGTTCGACGTGGCTGATCTCGCCGCAGGCGTGGTGCCGGTAGAGCACGGGCGGCCCGGCCTCGCCCGCCGTCCAGCGGTCGCCCCAGCGCACCATCACCAAGAGCAGGTCGCACAGTTCCATGCCCTTGGTGGTGAGCGTGTACTCGTGGCGCGGCGGCCGGCTCGAGTACTCCTGCCGTTCCAGCACGCCGTTCTCGACCAGCCACTTGAGCCGCTCCGCGAGCACCTTGCGCGAGATGCCCAGATTCTGCTGGAGCCGCTCGAAACGGGTGATGCCGACGAAGACGTTCCGCAGGATCAGCGGCGACCACGGCTCGCCGATGACGTCCAGTGTGCGGGCGATCGAACAGGCCATGTCGCCGAACGGGGTTCGTTGCATGACGCCAGTCTAGGCGAGAGGGTTCCCTTAAGGAATGGTCTCTGTTAGCGTCTCCCCTGTCAGTTCCTTGAGGGAATGCGCTAGGCGCCCTCCCAGCCTCAGCAGAGGAAGAGCGGCTACGTAGCGCCGATCACCCGACGGTGATCGGCGCCTGGCGCAGAGCCGAGACCCGCGAAGGAGACCTCAAAATGACCAGAGCGACACCCACTGCCGAACTCCTCTTCGGCGAAGCCGACGCGACGCCGATCAGCACGAACGAGGCGACGGTGAAGTCGTGGGACGACGCGCGCACCTGCCTCGAGGCCGCGCCGAAGGCGTGGTTGTCGACGGTCCGGCCCGACGGTCGCGCGCACGCCATGCCCGTGTTGCTGGTGTGGGTCGACGACGCCCCCTGGATCACGACCCGACCGACGTCCCGCAAGGGCAGGAACCTCGCAGGAAACGCCAATTGCGTCGTCACTGTGGGAAGCGAGGCCCTCGACCTCGTGGTCGAAGGCAAGGCCGTACGAGCGTGGGACGAAGCCGAGCTCCTGCGGGTGGCCGCCGCCTTCAAGGCGAAGTACGAGTGGGACCTCGCGGTGCGCGACGGCTCCGTCCATGAGGACGCGCTTCCCGGCTCGCCCGAGTACGGCTTCTACCGGATCACGCCCACGCGCGCCTTCGGCTATGGCGTGGACGGCCTGACCGCGACACGCTGGAGGTTCGAGTGAGTCAGGCCTTCAACGGAATCGTGCGCGAGACGGCGTAACGGCTCATCCGCTCGATGTCGCCGGTCGCGACACATGACGGCTCACCGCAACCCCCAGCATGGTCGGCCGCGCCGAGCGAGTGTTCCCGCCTCTCGTGGATCCCCTGCCGGAGCGCAGCGAGCCGCCGAGGTAAGCCCCGCAGCCGCCCACACGACCGGGGTGGGGGACCGGCGGACCGCAGAAGAGGCGACCGGCTGGCCACCGCCGAAAGGTCCGGCAAGGCCACCGTCGAGAGGTCTGACAGGCCACCGGCAAGGAGACGGGCAGGCCACCGCCAAAACGGCGGGGAGGCCGCCATCAAGGAGGCGAGCAGGCGGCCGTCAAGGAGTACGCGGGCAGGCCATCGCCAGATGGCCTGCAGGCCACTCCAGCGGTGGGGAGGTCACCTGCTCGGGGGGAGTCAGGTTCCCCGAGAGGCCGGCCCGAGCCGCGGGCGGCGAGGGCCGGGCCTTTACGCGTCGATGTGATCCCGGTCGACCTCGGCCGCGCTGCTCACGATGAACTCCCTGCGCGGTGCCACGTCGCTGCCCATCAGCAGGTCGAAGATGCGCTCGCCCGCCTCGGCGTCCTCGATGCGCACGCGGCGCAGGATGCGGTGGCGGGGGTCCATGGTGGTCTCGGCCAGCTGGTCGGCGTCCATCTCGCCCAGACCCTTGTAGCGCTGCACCGGGTCCTTCCAGCGCTTGCCGCGCCGTTCGAGATCCCGCAGCACCTTGTGCAGCTCGGCGTCGGAGTAGCAGTAGATGTACTTCTCCTGCCCCCGCCCCGGGTTGGTCAGCTCGATGCGGTGCAGCGGCGGCACGGCGGCGAAGACGCGCCCCGCCTCGACCATCGGCCGCATGTAGCGGTGGAAGAGGGTCAGCAGCAGGCAGCGGATGTGCGCGCCGTCGACGTCGGCGTCGGCCATCAGGATGATCTTGCCGTAGCGGGCCGCGTCGAGGTCGAAGCTGCGCCCCGAGCCCGCGCCCACCACCTGGATGATCGCGGCGCACTCGGCGTTCTTCAGCATGTCGGCCACGGAGGCCTTCTGAACGTTGAGAATCTTGCCGCGGATCGGCAGCAGCGCCTGGAACTCCGAGTCGCGCGCCAGCTTGGCGGTGCCGAGCGCGGAGTCTCCCTCGACGATGAACAGCTCGCTGCGGTCGACGTCGTCGCTGCGGCAGTCGACGAGCTTGGCGGGCAGCGCGGAGTTCTCCAGCACGCTCTTGCGCCGCTGGTTGTCGCGGTGCTCGCGGGCCGCGATGCGCGCCTTGGCGGCCGCGACGATCTTCTCGAGTACGGCGCGCAGCTGCTGCTTGAAGCCGCGCGGCGGGTTGGCGAACAGCTCCCTGAGCTCGCGCGAGACGACGTGGGAGACGATGCGGGTGGCCGCCGAGGTGCCGAGGACCTCCTTGGTCTGGCCCTCGAACTGCGGCTCCGGCACGCGGACGGTCACCACACCGGTCAGGCCCTCGAGGATGTCCTCCTTGGTGACGGGGTCGTCGCCGTTCTTCAGCAGCCTGGTCTCGCGCAGCAGCTCGTTGAGCGTGCGGACCAGACCTCGCTCGAACCCCGTGACGTGGGTGCCGCCCTTGGGCGTGGCGATGACGTTGACGAAGGAGCGGACGGTCGAGTCGTAGCCCTTGCCCCAGCGGATCGCCACGTCGACGGTGAGCTCGCGCTGCACCTCCGTGGGCGTCATGTGGCCCTGGTCGTCGAGGACGGGCACGGTCTCGTGGAAATGGCCGACGCCCTGCATGCGCAGGACCTCGCAGACCGCCTCGTCGCGGGCGAGGAACTCGGTGAACTCGGAGATGCCGCCGTCGAAGCGGAACTCCTCGGTCCTGCCCTCGTGGATGAGGGCGAGCGTGAGCCCCGGTACGAGGAAGGCCGTCTGGCGCAGCCGGACGTGGATCTCGTCGATGGAGACCTCGGCGTCGGGCAGGAAGATCTGCTTGTCGGCCCAGAACCTGACGCGGGTGCCCGTGACGTTCTTGCGCAGCTTGCCGCCGTCGCGCAGGCCCGACTTCTTCTTGAACTTGGCCGTGGGGCCCTCGCCGTCGAACACGCCGGGCACGCCGCGCCTGAAGCTGATCAGGTGGACCTGGCCGTCGCGGTCGACCTCGACGTCGAGGCGGGAGGACAGCGCGTTGACCACGGAGGCGCCGACGCCGTGAAGGCCGCCGGAGGCGGCGTAGGAGCCGCCGCCGAACTTTCCGCCCGCGTGGAGCTTGGTGTAGACGAGCTCGACGCCCGCGAGGCCGGACTTGGGTTCGATGTCGACCGGGATGCCGCGGCCGTCGTCGCGCACCTCGATCGAGCCGTCGGCGTGCAGCTCGACCTCGATGCGCGTGCAGTGGCCCGCCAGCGCCTCGTCGACGCCGTTGTCCACGATCTCCCAGAGGCAATGCATGAGCCCGCGGCTGTCGGTGGACCCGATGTACATCCCAGGGCGCTTGCGGACCGCCTCGAGGCCCTCAAGCACCGACAGGTGACGAGCTGTGTAACCCGCCTCCACTACCGTCACTCCAGCTCCTCTGGTCAAGCATCGAACACGTGTGCGTAGCTTACCGTTCTTCCCGTCCGTGCGCGTACAAGCTTGCCATCAGGTCACGTTTGGCGTTACCAACGGCGCGTCCGACGTTACCTTCCGCCATATTCCGCTCTCGGCGTAGCGCGGCGGTGATTGGGAACGTCCAGGTCCGGTTAGATGTTGTCTCAAGTGACTGACGCCAGATCCTCGCTTCGGCGGGGGTGACCCGAAAGGCGATACGTGACTGGAGCTCTCGCCCCCGTTAAGCCGCTGACGGCCCTCGACCGTTGCGACCGTTGCGGCGCCCAGGCCTACATTCGCGCGACCCTGCCCGTGGGCGGGGAGCTGCTGTTCTGCGCCCACCATGGGCGTCAGCACGTGGCCGTGTTGCGCGAGAAGGGCGCCGAAATCCTGGACGAGTCGGCTCGGCTCAGCGAAACCCCTACAAACGCACGACCCGACGAACGCTGATCAAGCGCTCGTCTTAAGACATAACCCCATATGGCATCAAACGCAGGCGGCGGCCCGGTGTTCCCGGTCCGTCGCCTGCGCTGTCATGCGACCCGGTAGTGGTAGCCGCCGGCGTCGGCGAAGCCCTCGCCGCGGTAGAACTCCACGCCGGCCGCGTTGTCGGCCTTCGTCACCAGATAGGACGAGGCCAGGCCCGCGTGCCGTACCAGCGCTCGCAGGACGCTGCGGGCCAGGCCGCGGCGGCGCGCCTGCGGGAGCGTCGCCATGCAGTAGACGCCCAGCGTGTCACCCTGGGGAACGCCTCTGCCGACGGCGAGCGCCACGCCGTCCTCCTCCACCGCCGCGTACCAGGCGGGCACTCCTGTGCAGATCTTCTCCGCCGCCTCCATGCCCTCGCCGTAGCGGCCGTCGACCGCCCACCACGACTCCAGCCAGCCCTGCCAGGGGGCGTCCTCGATGCGCACCTCGTGGGCGGCAGGGCCGGGGCTCGAGGACGCCACCATGACCAGCACGGGGTCGACCAGGCGGTAGCCGCGTTCCTCCAGCACGGGGTCGAGAGCCGCCGCGCGGGACCCCAGCGAGAAGACCGCCGGCAGACCCCTGTCGGCGTAGAACGCCTCGGCGGACTCGATGGCGCCGCCGAGATCGGCCGGTGTACCCGTGACCAGCACGGAGTTGGCCCGTTTGGTCACCCCTTCGGCGTGGCGAAGCGTCCACCCGTCGAGCTCGACGCGTTCGAGCGCCGGCCAGGCCTCGTCCACAAGGCGGTCGAAATCCATCGGTGCAGCCTAGCGTCCCGATCTTCGGGTACCGCACGCGAGCCCCAGCCCACCGCGGTCACCGCCACCGGCCCGTCCAGGCACGCCACTCCAGCAGGACTCCGGCTGAGGCCCGCAACGTCGCACGTCAGCCGCCCAGGTGGTAAACCCGTACCCGTGCTCATTCTGCTCCCGCCGTCCGAAGGCAAGGCCGACCTCGGCACCGGTCCCGCTGTCGGCGACCTGTCCTTCCCCACCCTCGCCAGGCCCCGCACCCGCGTGCTGAGCGCCCTCGTCAAGGCCTCCAAGCGCCGCGACGCCCTCGACGTGCTCGGCCTCAGCCAGGGCCAGGCCGCCGAGCTGGACAAGAACCAGGCGCTCAAGACGGCCGCGACGCTGCCCGCCGCCGAGCTCTACACCGGCGTCCTCTACGACAACCTCGGCCTGGCCACGCTGGACGACCTGGCCAGGGCCAGGGCGGAGGAGTCCGTTGTGATCTTCTCGGGGCTGTGGGGCGTGCTGCGGGTCACCGACCGCGTGCCGCCGTATCGGCTGTCCATGGGGGTCAGCCTGCCGCCGCTGGGCGGTCTGGCGGCGTTCTGGCGGCCGCTGGTGACCAGGGAGCTGGACCGGGTCCCCGGGCTGGCCGTCGACATGCGTTCGTCCACGTACGCGGGCGCGTGGAAGGCGGGGGCGCGCGGTGTGGCGGTGCGGGTGCTGAAGGACGGCAAGGTGGTCAGCCACATGGCGAAGGCGACCCGTGGTGAGATCGCTCGGAGGCTGCTGGAGAGCGCCGCCGATCCCGCGACGCCCGACGAGCTGGCGAAGGTGCTGGACGACCTGGGCTACGCCGTACGGCTCGCTCCCGGCCGGATCGACGTGGACGTCACCTGAGCCGCCGGCACGCGGGACACCCATGAGGCACCGCAAGACCTGATAACCCCGAGGACGACGCCGCCGTGGCCGCAGGACGGCCTGAGGACGGCCGGGCGGAGCGCCCGTGCGGACCACGAAGCACGGGCCAGGAAACACGGGCCAGGAAGCGCGGACAAAGAAACAGGGGTGCGGCCCGAGCGGACCGCACCCCTGTTCCGTCGCGACACCTAGTCGAGGTAGTCGCGCAGAACCTGAGAACGCGACGGGTGACGAAGCTTGGACATCGTCTTCGACTCGATCTGCCGGATGCGCTCGCGCGTCACCCCGTAGACCTTGCCGATCTCGTCCAGTGTCTTCGGCTGCCCGTCGGTGAGGCCGAACCGCATCGACACGACGCCCGCCTCCCGCTCCGACAGCGTGTCGAGAACGGAGTGGAGCTGCTCCTGGAGCAGCGTGAAGCTGACGGCGTCGGCCGGAACGATGGCCTCGGAGTCTTCGATGAGGTCGCCGAACTCGCTGTCGCCCTCCTCACCGAGGGGGGTGTGCAGCGAGATGGGCTCGCGGCCGTACTTCTGGACCTCGACGACCTTCTCGGGCGTCATGTCCAGCTCGCGGGCCAGCTCCTCGGGCGTGGGCTCGCGGCCGAGGTCCTGCAGCATCTGCCGCTGAACCCTGGCCAGCTTGTTGATCACTTCGACCATGTGGACGGGGATACGGATGGTCCTCGCCTGGTCGGCCATGGCGCGGGTGATCGCCTGGCGGATCCACCACGTGGCGTAGGTGGAGAACTTGTAGCCCTTGGTGTAGTCGAACTTCTCCACCGCGCGGATCAGACCGAGGTTGCCCTCCTGGATCAGATCCAGGAACAGCATGCCGCGACCGGTGTAGCGCTTGGCCAGCGAGACCACCAGTCGGAGGTTGGCCTCCAGCAGGTGGTTCTTGGCCCTGCGACCGTCCTCGGCGATCCACTCGAGCTCTGCCCTGACGTCGACGGGCAGCTTGTCGACCTCGCCGCCGCCGAGCTGCTCCTCGGCGAACAGGCCCGCCTCGATGCGCTTGGCCAGCTCGACCTCCTGCTCGGCGTTGAGCAGGGGGACCTTGCCGATCTGCTTGAGGTAGTCCTTGACCGGGTCGGCGGTGGCGCCCGCGGCGGCGACCTGCGCCACGGGGGCGTCATCGTCGTCGTCGGAGAGGATCAGCACCTCGTCGTCGCTGGCGACGACGACCTCGGGCTTGGGCTCCTCGTCGGGCTCTTCCTCGGTCTCGGTTTCGGCCTCCGCCTCGGCCTCTACCTCGACCTCGACCTCTTCCAGGTCGTCGAGGTCCTCGAGCTCGACGTCGCCCTCGAGGTCGATGTCGTCCTCGTCGACGCCTTCGGGCGACTTGGGCTTGGTCGGTGCGGGCCCGTTGGCGGACGCCTCGGGCTTGGCTTCCTTCTTGGCAGGCGCTGCCGCCTTCTTGGCCGCCGGGGCGGCCTTCCTGGCGGGCTCGGCCTTCTTCGCGGCGGGCCCCTCTGCGGAGGCTGCCTCAGCGGCGACGACCGCGGTCACGGTCTCCGGCTGCTGCTCCTTTGCGGCCGCTGCGGTTCTCGTCTTGACGGGGGCAGCGGTACGGCGCTTTGCTGGACCACGAGACTTCTTCGGAGCCGCCGAGTCAGCGGCGGTCAGCCGGACGACGACGCCCTCTTTGCTGAGCGTCCGCAGGACCCCCGCGGCTTGCGACATGGGGATGTCCGCCTCCTCAAAGGCCTGACGGACATCCTCGGACTCGAGGAACCCCTGCGAGCGCCCACGCTCGAGCAGTCGCTGAATGACGGGCTCGTTCAGCTCTGATGGCTTCGAGCGAGTCGAACTTGCAGGCGACACGAACACCTCTCGAACGAACGCGTGGCGACAATGGACCCAGATGCCCGCTGGGGGGCTATGCCTCTCTAGTAGGTCTGTGCGGCCGTGCGGAGCGCAAACGGACCATCCAGCATTCTGGCACGACCCGGCACTCCATACGGCCACCTCCCGGCGGTTGACCTCCACCCTAGGCCGACCGGAACAGTAGTGCGTACGGAAGCGGTGCACTGATACCCGAAAGCAACCCTTATGACTGTTTCATTCAGTCACTCTTCGTGGCCGGAGGAACGTGAATTGCGAGCGCGGTGACGTCATCGTCCTGCTCATAACCGGACAACATGCGATCTACGAGGAAATCTAGGAGCATGTGCGGATTGTTCACGACCTCAGGTGGCGCTTCGGTCACAACCGCGCAAAGTTCCGCGAGTCCCGCGTCCAGGCCTCGTTTGCGGTTCTCGACCAAGCCGTCGGAGTACAGCACGGCCGTGTGCCCGGGCGGCACCACGAACCTGAACTGCCGGCGCGAGGTCGGCCAGCCGAGCGGCGTGCCGGGCTCGGCGTCGCACAGGATCGCCGTGCCCTGCGGTGAGACGAGCACGGGTGGCGGGTGCCCTGCCAGCGCGAGCGTGCCCTCGCCGGTGCCGGGCTCCACGACCATGTACGCCAGCGTGGTGACCTGCTCCTCCTCCTCGGTGGCGTCGAAGACCCTGTCGAGCCCTGTCAGCACGGCCGCGGGAGGCGGGTTGGTCAGCGCGAGGGCGCGCATGGCGTTGCGGATGCGGCCCATGCCCGCCGCGGCCTTGACGCCCTTGCCCATGACGTCGCCGACGACCGCGGCGACCCTGCCGTCCTGCAGCACGAACGCGTCGTACCAGTCGCCGCCGACCTGCACGTGACGGCTTCCCGAACGGAAGCGCTGGGCCAGCACCAGCCCCTTGACGACGGGCAGCCGGTCCGGCAGCAGGCTGCGCTGGAGCGTCTCGGCGGTGCGGTGCTCGCGCTCGAACAGCGTGGCCCGCTCGACGGCCAGCGCGCACTGCCCTGCCAGCGCCTCCAGGAAGACGCCGTCCTCCTGCGAGATCTTCTGCGGCCTGGTAAAGGAGAAGCGCAGTGCGCCCAGGGCGCGCCCGGCGGCCAGCAGGGGCAGGCCCACCCACGCCCGCTCGTCGCTGTGGGCCAGGAAGGCCGTCAGGACGTCCTCGTCGCCTCCGGCGTCCAGCAGCTGGGCCTTGAGGCTCTCTGGCGACTCGGCGAAGACGGGGCGGCGGCTGTTGACCGCCATGGTGAGGACGCTGGAGTGCGACAGCGGCACCTCCTCGCCCGTGGCGCCCGGCGCCTCGGGCACGCCGCCGCCGTTGACCAGCTTGAGCACCGCCCTGTCGAGGTCGAGCAGCGCGACCGCCGACCGGTCGGCGGCCAGGGCCGTACGGCCGACGTCGATGATGACCTGCACCACCTGCTCGACCGTCAGCGCCTCGGCGAGCATCGCGGTGGCGCCCTGGAGCCTGGCCGTGCGCAGCGCGGCCGCGCCGAGCTGGTCGGTCAGCCTGCCGCGCATCTCCTCGGCCTCGCGCTGCGGCGTGACGTCGGTGTTGGCGCCGACCCACTCGACCACGCGCCCGTGCCTGATGATCGGGACGGCCCGCACCTCGAAGTGGCGGAAGCCGCTGGCCCTGGTGCGGACCCGATAGTTCCACTCGAACATGGTGCGTCCGCGCAGCGCCTCCTTCCACACCTCCTCGGTGTGCTGGCGCTCGTCGGGGTGAACGGCCTCGAGCCAGCCGTGGGCGAGGTACTCCTCCAGGCCCTGGCCGGTGATGGCGCGCCACTGCGGCGCGTCCTCGACGACCGCCCCGGTGGGCGAGGTGATCCACACGAGCTGCGACTGCGCCTCGACGAGCGAGCGGTAGCGCTCCTCGCTGCGCCGCAGGTCCTCCTCGGTCTGGCGGCTCTCGGTGACGTCCGCGCCGACGAGCGCGACGGCGCGCAGCTCGCCCTGGTCGTCGTGGACCGGCGAGAACGACAGCGACCAGTGCCTGGTGTCGCCCTCGGTGGTGCGCACCCGCACGCGGCCCTCGGTGACGGGGCCGTCGCTCTCCACCACGCCCTGCACGGCGTGCGTGATCAGCTGACTGAGGTCGGCGGTGAGGGTCTCGGCGGGGGTACGGCCGGCGAGCCGGTCCGCAGGCACACCGACGACATCGCTGAACACCTCATTGGCCCGCTCGAAGCGACCCTCGGGGTCGAAGAAGGCGAAAGCGAACTCCGCCTCCGACATCAGACCCTTGAACAGGCCGGAGTCTGAGATGTCCACACCCGACTCCCGGGGACGGGGCACGGAGGTCTCGGCGCTCATGGTCGGCACCTCCGTCGCGTGCCAGGGTCTCCCACGCGGCACATCTCCATAACTGTGTATCGGTGTAGCGCAGCTCCGGGCGACCGGATTCTGCTGTACATCATCGGCGATGGGCATGCACGGACGGAAGCCCCGGCCGCCATACGGTCAACGCATCCTGTCAAAGTCGCTCCACTGTGCGCAGCAAGATCAGGCTACTTGCCCTTGGCCGCCTTTTTGGCCTCCTGTTTGGTGGCCCGCACCTTCTCCAGGCTCTCGGCGTCGACGACGTCGGCCACGGAGCGGAACGACCCCTCCTCACCGTAGAGTCCTGCCGCCTCGCGCCAGCCATCGGGCTGGACGCCGAGCTGCTTGCCCAGTAGGGCCAGGAAGATCTGGGCCTTCTGCCTGCCGTACCCGGGCAGGTCCTGCAGCCGCCTGAACAGCTCCCTGCCGTCGGTGACGCCCGCCCACACCTGCTCGGGCCTGCCGTCGTAGTGCTCGACGAGGTAGGCGGCCAGTCGCTGCACCCGCTCGGCCATGGACTTGGGGTAGCGGTGAACGGCGGGCTTCTCGGCGAGCAACGCCGCGAACGCCTCCGGATCATAGGCCGCCACCTCCTCGGCCGTCAGGTCATGACCCAATCTCTCCGAGATGGTGTGAGGACCTGAGAAGGCCCACTCCATCGGGATCTGCTGATCGAGCAGCATGCCGACGAGCAGGGCGAGCGGGCTGCGGCCGAGCAGCTCGTCGGCCTCCGTCCGCTGGGCGAGCTGGATGCGCATGAGACCAGCTTCGCACGAATGGCTCTCCCGAGAAGCGAACACAGGCGGCTCGGAGGCTTGACAGCTGCCCGAGAACCGATGGAATGGGAACGCACTCCCCAGCTTGACCGTTCTTGGGGTTTTGCCCCGTGGCTTCAGAGGAATCTCACTCCTATGCTCGCACTGGCCACTCGACTCATACGGGAACCGGTGAGCCTCCGCTTGGCCTCCGAATTCCTGACCGTCCCGATCGAGACCGTCGACCGTTGTGTGGCCGACGCTCTCGCCTGCGCCGAGCATCTCGGCATCGAGGCGACGCCTGACATCGTCGAGCGCATCGCCCGCGAGCACCTGCTCGCCATCGTCAACTCCGCGCCGCCGCCGCGCCCTCCCCGATAGCATCGGGGCCTCGGCCCCCGTTCGCCCGGCGGGACGGAGGCCGGTCAAGCGCGGTTTCTCATTGGTAAACGCACCGTTTCCGCCTGGAATGCGAGAGAGTGGAGGGCGTGCGCCGACACCGACGAGAACCAAGGGAGAGCACTCCGCCGGACGACGTGTTCGCCGAGATGGTGCAGGCGGCCCGTGAGCTGCTGGCCGTGCGCAGTCCTCTCGACGCCGAGCTGATGGTCTCCGACATGGTCGGCGCCTGGTGGGGCCGCAGGGTGCGAGGTGGTGACGTCGAGCAGGTCCTGGGCGAGGGGCTGGTCGACTACGCGGCGAAGGCGGGCACGCCCGCGTCGCTGACGCTGCTGATCTGCCTGGCCTATCTGGGCACCGCCCGCCAGGGCGCCAAGGCCGAGGGCGCCGCGCTGGCGATGATGGAGTCGGGCGTGGCGAGGCCCGGCTGGGCCGACAGGGTGGGCGCGGTGAAGCCGACGGGCTGCTACGTCTCGCGCGACGCCTACGGCGACCAGGACACGGTGATCTGCACCTTCGGCTACCGATGGAGCGAGGAGCGGTCGGAGGGCGCGCACGCGGCCGCCGCCCAGGACAGGCACGCTCTGGTCATGGTGGTCGACTACAACATGTCGGGCATGGCGCGCGACGCGTGGGTGTCCTCCCATGTCGACAAGCTGGTCGAGGAGGCCCGCGCGGAGGCGGACGCCAACCCGATGCTGCTGTTCGAGGAGGTCGAGCCGCAGCAGGCCAGAGCGCTGCTGGAGTCGGCGATGCGGGCCACCCGCGAGCCGAAGAACCCGCCGCCCGTGAGCGACAGCTACAGCGCCTACCACGCCTTCGCCAGGTCCAGGCTGAAGGCGCTGCCGCCGGGGCGCAAGCGGCCGGCCCCGCTGCACAGCGAGGCGCCCTACAGCAGGGAGCGCAGGGCGATGCTGGCCGCCGAGTTCCTCTCCTCCGACGCCGCCGAGCACCTGTCCGATCCTTCGGCGGCCTCGCGGTGCGCCGACCACATCATCGACTACGGCTGCGAGCAGGACTTCGACCGGCCGCTGCGGGTCAGCCCCACCAAGTGCGAGACGTTCCTGCTGGAGTGGCTGCCGCGCAAGGTCATGCTGAGCCACGCCGAACAGGAGGCGATGCCGCACGTGCTGGCGGCGTGGGTACGGTTCGCCGCCCGCCGTACCGGGCTGCCGGAGCCGGGGATCACCGCCACCCTCGACGGGGTGTGGGAGGCCACGGCCCGCTTCCCCGAGGCCTACCGCGATCCCGCCTCCTTCGGGCTCGACATGGCGCTGATGGAGCGGCTGCTGCCGGACGGCGACCTGTCGGCGCTGGCCAGACGGGTGTTCGCGTTCCCCTTCCTGCAGGGCAGGCACGGCGACGTCGACCTCGACACGCTCAATCCCGCCGACGAGGCCGACCGGCGCATCCTGCTGGAGATCGACCACGTCGGCGAGATCGACGAGCAGCACCTGGCCTGGCACGAGGAGATCGCCACGAGGCTCTGGGAGGGCGATCCCCCGCAGCTGTGGGAGGCGGCGCAGCGGCTGCTCGACCTGGGCCACGACCGGCACGAGGTGCTCCATGTGCTCATCGAGATCGTCGAGCGCATCGGCGCCGATCCGGAGGAACTCGCGTCCGCGCTGGATGACATCGCGGACATCCCCGACGGGCTGTAGCGTCATGACCTATGGTGATCGACCTCAACGCTGACCTCGGAGAAGGCTTCGGGATCTGGCGGCTCGGCGACGATCTCGCGCTGCTCGACATCGTCACCTCCGCCAACGTCGCGTGCGGTTTCCACGCGGGCGACCCCGTGACGATCAGGCGCACCTGCGCCGCCGCCGTCGACAGGGGCGTGACGATCGGGGCCCAGGTGTCCTACAGGGACCTGGCGGGCTTCGGGCGCAGGGAGATGGACGTCGAGCCCGAGGAGCTGTGCGCCGAGGTGCTCTACCAGCTGGCCGCCGTCGACGGCATCGCGCGGGCGATGGGTGGCAGGGTCGCCTACGTCAAGCCGCACGGCGCCCTGTACAACCGGGTGGTGCGCGATCCCGTGCAGGCGGCCGCGCTCGTCGACGCGGTCCTCGACTACGACGCCACCCTGCCCGTGCTGACCCTGCCCGGCTCCGCCGTGCACGCGGCGGCGGCCGAGGCGGGGATCTCCACCGTCACCGAGGCGTTCGCCGACCGGGCCTACACGCCGTCAGGGACGCTGGTGTCGCGGCGCGAGGAGGGGGCGGTCATCCACGACCCCGGCCAGGTGGCCGCGCGGGCGGTGCGCATGGCCGTGGAGGGCACGGTGATCGCGGTCGACGGGTCGGAGGTCTCCGTCGGGGCCAGGTCGATGTGCGTCCACGGTGACACCCCCGACGCGGTACGGCTGGCCCGCGCCGTACGCGATGGGCTGCTGGAGGCCGGGGTGGCCATCCAGTCCTTCGCATGAGTGTGATCAGAGACGCGGGAGAGCACGGGCTGCTGGTGGAGACGGGGTCGCTGGCGGCCTCCCATCGGCTGGACGCGCTGCTGAGGGCCGAACGGCCCGCGGGGGTCGAGGAGGTCGTGCCGGGGCCCGAGACGGTCCTGGTGGTGGCAAGGGGCGGCGACCAGGCGAGGCTGCGCGCGCATCTGGCGGCGCTGGCCGACCTGGCGTCGGCGGCCGGCGATTCCCCCGCGCCGTCGGAGAGGGTCGTGACGATTCCCGTCGTCTATGACGGGGCGGATCTGGCCTCGGTCGCCGACGAGGCGGGGATGACGGTGTCCGAGGTGATCGCCAGGCACACGGGCACGGAGCTGGTGGTGGGCTGGCTGGGGTTCGCGCCCGGCTTCGCCTACCTCACAGGGCTGGACCCGGCGCTGCGCGTGCCGCGCCTGAGCACGCCGCGCACCTCGGTGGCCGCCGGCTCGGTGGCGATCGCCGGGCCGTACGCGGCGGTCTATCCCACGGCCTCACCCGGCGGATGGCGGCTGCTGGGGCGCACGTCGCTGCGGGTGTGGGATGTGCGGGCCGACCCGCCGTCGCTGCTGCCGCCCGGCACCCGCGTACGCTTCGAGGCGACATGATCGAAGTGCTCGTCCCCGGTCCCTATGCGACGGTTCAGGACCTGGGCCGTCCCGGCTACGCGCACCTGGGGGTGCCCCGCTCGGGAGCCGCCGACGCCGCGAGCCTGCGGCTGGCCAACCGCCTGGTCGGCAACCCCGAGGGAAGCGCGGGGCTGGAGCTGACGTTCGGCGGCGCCAGGCTGCGCTTCCTGGCGGGGACGTGGATCGCGGTCACCGGGGCGCCCTGCCCGCTGACGGCCTCGTCCGAGGCGGGCGCGCAGGGCATGGGGGCGCCCTTCTGGATGCCGCGCGGCGCCGAGCTGAGGGTCGGCACGCCCGCGGCGGGCCTGCGCACGTACGTGGCCGTCCGCGGCGGGATCGACGTGGAGCCCGTGCTCGGCAGCCGGTCGACCGACTCGCTGTCGGGGCTCGGACCTCCTCCCCTGCGGGCGGGCACGACGCTGCCCGTCGGCGCCACGGGCTCGCTACCCGCGATCTGCGCGGACCAGGCGCCCCCGCTCCCGCCCGCGCCGCCGGTGCTGCGGGTACTCGCGGGGCCGCGTGACGACTGGTTCGCCGATGACGCGTCGGCCGGGCTGTGCGCGCGGCCGTACGAGGTCAGCCAGGACAGCAACAGGGTCGGCGTACGGCTGCGCGGCACCACGCTGGCGTGGGCGCGCCAGGGCGAGCTGCCGAGCGAGGGTATGGTGACGGGCGCCGTGCAGGTGCCGCCGAACGGGCAGCCGATCGTCTTCCTCGCCGACCACCCGCCGACCGGCGGCTACCCGGTGATCGGCGTCGTGCTCGCCGCCGATCTGCCGGTCGCCGCCCAGGCGCGTCCGGGCGACCGCCTGTCCTTCAGGCTCGTCAGGCGCTGACCCGCGCCCCGCCCAGCCGGCGTCAACCGCTAAAGTCCCGCCGCGTCGGCCGAAGGGGCCCGCGTGCGTCAACCGACGGAGCCCGGCCTGCTTCAGCCGACGGAGCCGGGCGCGGTCGCGGCCCGCAGCCTGGCGACGGCGTCGGCGAGCGGCCGCTCGGGGACCGCCTCGAAGAGCTCCAGAGCGGGCTCGCCGTCCTTGGCCTCCCACACGCCGGCCACGCGGCCCTGGTAGATGACGACGGGCGAGATCCAGCCCGCGGCCCTGCTCACCTTCGCCTTGACCGCGGAGGGGATGAGCGGCTCCAGGTTGCGGGGAGCGCCCAGGATGTACTGATCGAAGCCGGGCAGCAGGTGGACGTCCTGGGAGGGCTCGGTGGCGGCGAGGTCGTCGAGGTGCTCGGTGAGGGCGAGCAGCGGGGTGCCGTCCACGTCGACCTCGGTGAGTTCAGGGGCCAGGTCGCGGAACCAGCCCTTGAGCACGGCCTTCCTCGCCACACCGCCGAACAGCCAGGTGTCGAACGCCTCGGGCGTGGCGGGACCGTGGGCGGCGAGGAAGGCGCGGGCCAGCCGTACCCCGGCCTCCTCGGGGCGCGGCGGCTCGGCGGGCCACGACGGCACCCATGCGCGGGGGGAGGTGAAGGTCACCTTGCCGTCCCTGGGCGGGCCGTAGCAGAGCTCGCCGAGCCGGGCCAGCGGCTTGAGCAGCACGCCCCAGCCCGAGGTGAGGGCCTGCCTGAGGTGGTCGTCGCCGGTGAGCTCGACGACGGCCTCCACCAGCTCCTCGCGGGTCAGGTGGGCGCCTTCGAGCACCTTGGGGACGGCGTCGATGATCGCCTCGGTCTCGGCGGCGGTGACGCCGTGGCCGCGCTGCCACGAGCCCTTCTCCCAGAAGCGCAGCGTGCCGAGCGCCGCGCAGTAGCTCGCCAACTCCTCGGAGGGGACCAGGTGGAGGGTGCCGCGCATGAGCCAGGTCTTCACCAGGGTGCGGTCCTGCCAGAGGGCGCGGTCGAGCTCGCCGGGATCGGGGGCGGCGCTGCGGACGGCGACGGCCTGCCTGGTGCTGGAGGCGACCTGGTTCTGCAGGCCGCAGAGCCTGCGGGCGATCTCCACCGCGCCGGGCCCGTCGGCGGCGGTGACGAACTGGCGGCGCAGCCGCCAGGCGAGAACGTGGGGCCAGGTGAGATTCACAGGTCACTTCTACACCGCGCCACCGACATCTGCGCCACGCGGTACGGCCCGCGCTCGCGGCCACTCCGGGAGCGCGGGGCGACTCCTGCGGGCCCAGGGCTTGCCTGCGCCCCGTGGCGGCGGGGCGCAGGCAAGAGGGTCAGCCGGTGAAGCCGATGTCCTGGTATCGGAGGTCGTAGAACCCGCGTGCCCCCAGGTTGGCCAGCGTCGCCTTCACCGCGACGTTCTGCGGCCGCTGGTAGAGGGGCAGGACGTTGACGGCGTCCCAGATCAGCTTGTCGGCCTGGTTGGTCGCCTCGCGCGCCTTGGCGACGTCCAGCTCCGCCGTTGCCCGCTGCATCGCCAGGTCGATCTCGGGCGATCCGATGCGTCCCAGGTTCGCGTTCCACTGCCGCACGCCCTTGGCGTCGGTCGTCGCGTTGGCGTAGATGCCGTACCCGCTCGAAACCGGATAGGGGGTGCCGACATAGGAAAAGGACGTTAGGTCGTAATTGCCGGGAATGATGTACTTCGTGAAGTAGTCGTCGGCCGGCACCGCCTGCAGCGTCACCTTCACCCCGAGCTGGATCAGCATGTTCTGCACCAGCTCGCCCTCCGACTTGGTCAGCTGCAGCCCCGACGGCATGACGAACCGCAGGTTCATCTCCTTTCCGCCCTTGGCGCGCGTCTGCCCGCTCAGCTTCCAGCCCGCCGCGTCGAGCGCCGCCTTGGCCCGCTCCGGGTCATAGCTGCCCAGCGCGCCCGCGTTGTCCTGGTAGCCCTCCTGGGTGTTCATGAAGAAGTGGTTGCCCAGCAGCGTGATCGGCCAGTCGAGGCCCTGCAGGTCCGACTGGGCGATCGCCTGCCTGTTGATCGCCGTCGCGAGCGCCCTGCGCACGTTGACGTCGGACAGGATGGCGCTCTCGCCGTTCATCGTGATGTGCCGGAAGTCGGGACCTGCCGCCTGCCGGACGACGGCCCCCTGGGTGGCCTTCGCCCTGGCGTAGTCCGGAGCGGAGGGGCCGATGTCGAAGGTGTCGATCTCGCCGTTGCTGAAGGCGCCGACGAGCGAGTCGCTCTCCATCGCCCGGAAGATGATCTGGTCGAGCTTGGCGGGCTCACCCCACCACGCCGGGTCGCGGACGAGGGTGATGGTCTTGGCGGTCTGGTCGAAGGCCTTGAACCTGAACGGCCCCGCGCTGACCGGGATCTTGTTCAGCCACGCGTTGTTGAACGTCGCCGCCGTGTCGTTGGTGGCCTTGGGATAGAGCGGGGCGAACAGCGACTGCCAGTCCCCGAAGTCGTTCTTGAAGGTGATGACCACCTCGTAGTCGCCCTTGCCCCTGGCGACGGACGCGATGTCCTGGTAGCCGGTGGTCGAGCTGACACGGAAGTCGGTGTTCTTCCCGTTCATCGCCTTCCACTGCGCCTCGTAGTCCCGCCAGGTGACGGGCTTGCCGTCCGACCATCTGGCCTTGGGGTTGAGCGTCAGCGTGACGACCTGCTTGGGGTCGCGGGCGGTGACCTTGCCGTCGACGAGATAGTCGGGATTGGCGCTGATGACCGCCTTCTCGTCGCTGCGGAAAGGCGAGGGAAGGAGCGCGTCGACGACGCTCTTGACGTAGGCGAGGTTGCCGTCGACGTGGTTGAGGTTCCACTGGGTGGGATACTGGTTGATCCCCCAGCGCAGCGTGCCGCCGTCCTTGACTTGAGCACGGCCGACGGCGTGGATGTCGAAGGCCCTGACCGCGGCCCCCTGTGACTGTGGCCCGCTGACGGCGGCGCCCCTGTCGCCGCCTCCGCAGCCCGTCATGGCCATCGCACCTGCCACGGCCATGACCGCGATGAGCCTGGATGTTCTCACGTGTTCCTCCTAGTCGGGTTGGGCGGCGTAGTGGCAGGCCACGCCATGGTCCGCGCCGAGCTGCCTGATCTCGGGCTCGACCGTCACGCAAGGGATGCGTTCGGCCTCCGTGAGGGTCATGAACAGGGGGCATCGGGTGCGGAAGCGGCATCCCGACGGGGGATGGGCCGGACTCGGCAGGTCGCCCTCGAGCAGGATCCGCCGCCTGGAACGTTCCTTCCTCGGGTCGGGCAGCGGCACGGCCGACAGCAGGGCCTGGGTGTAGGGGTGCAGGGGCGTCGTGTAGACCTGCTCGACGCCGCCGATCTCGGCGATCCTGCCGAGGTACATCACGGCCACCCTGTCGGCGATGTGCCGGACGACGGCCAGGTCGTGGGCGACGAACAGGTAGGACAGCCCGAGCCTGCGCCTGAGGTCGCGCAGCAGGTTGATCACGCCCGCCTGGATCGACACGTCCAGGGCGGAGACGGGCTCGTCGAGCACGACGAGCCTCGGTTCGAGCGCCAGCGCCCTGGCGATGCCGATGCGCTGGCGCTGGCCGCCGGAGAAGTCCTGCGGATGGCGGGAGGCGTGCGTGGGGTCGAGGCCGACGAGGTCGAGCAGCTCGAGCACCCGCCGCCCCTGGTCGCGCCTGCCGTGGGTGCGCAGCGGTTCGGCCAGGATGTCGTAGACGGTCATCCTGGGGTCGAGCGAGGCCAGCGGGTCCTGGAAGACGACCTGCAGGTGGCGTCGCATCGCGGCCCGTTCGCGGCCGCCGATGTCCGCCACGTCGCGGCCGAGCACCACGATCCGGCCCCGCTGCGGCCTCGTGAGCTCCAGGATCTGCATGAGCGCGGTCGTCTTGCCCGAGCCCGACTCCCCCACCAGGCCGAGCGTCTCGCCTTCGCGCAGGTCGAATGTGACCCCGTCGACCGCGTGGACGGTTCCTATCCTGCGCCTGAACACCGCGCCCTTCATCAGCGGGTAGTGCCTGACCAGGCCGTCGACCGCGAGCACGACCTCGCGACCGCCCCGCGGCACTGCGGGCCCGGCCGGCACGGCCTCGGACACGGGCGCGGGCGCGGCGGGTCGAGGCTCGGCCGCCGCAGGTTCGGGCGCGGCTGGTTCGGCCGCGGCGGGTTCGGGTTCGGCGAGTTCGGGTTCGGGCGCGGAGAGCTCGGCCGCCCTGATGCAGGCGGCCAGGTGTCGTGGCGTGTCGACGGGCTCCAGCGCGGGCTCCGCCTTCACACACGCCTCGACCGCGTGCGGGCAGCGCGGATGGAAGGGGCAGCCCGGTGGGAGCGCGGCCGGCGAGGGCGGCTGCCCCTTGATCGGAACGAGCGCCTGCCGTCCGCCCTCGTCGAGGCGCGGGATGGAGGCGAGCAACCCCATCGTGTACGGCATGCGCGTGCGGTAGTAGACGTCGTCGACCGGGCCCGTCTCGACCACCCGCCCCGCGTACATCACCAGCACCCGGTCGGCCAGCCCCGCCACCACCCCCAGGTCGTGGGTGATCATCACGATCGCCGCGCCGGTCTCCCTCCGCGCGGTCCTCAGCACGTCGAGCACCTGCGCCTGGATGGTGACGTCGAGCGCGGTCGTCGGCTCGTCGCAGATGATGACGTCGGGGTCGTTGGCGATCGCCATGGCGATCATCGCGCGCTGCCGCATGCCGCCGGAGAACTCGTGCGGGAAGGCCTTGGCCCGCTGGCGCGGGCTGGGTATGCCGACCAGGTCGAGCAGCTCGACCGCCCTGGAGGCGGCCTGTTCCCTGGTGACCTTCTGGTGGATCCTGACCGCCTCGGCGATCTGGTCGCCCACCCGGTAGACGGGGGTCAGGGCCGACAGCGGGTCCTGGAAGACCATGGAGATCGTCCGGCCGCGCAGGCGGGTGAGGGTCCGCTCCTTGGCGCCGAGGAGCTCGGTGCCGTGCACCCTGACCGACCCGGACACCCGCGCGTGCGCCGGTAGCAGGCCCATCACGGCCAGCGAGGTCACCGACTTGCCCGAGCCCGACTCACCGACGATGCCGAGCACCTCCCCCGCGCCGACCTCGAAGCCGACGCCGCGCACCGCGTGCAGGTCGCCGAAGCGCACGTGCAGGTCGCCGACCTGGAGCACGGGCGAGGTCATGAGGCCCTCGCGGCGGTCGGGTCGAAGGCGTCGCGCAGCGAGTCGCCGATGAGGTTGACCGCGAGGACGGTCACCGTCAGCAGACCGGCGGCGAACCAGAACGTCCACGGCGCGAACACGGCCGTCTTGGAGCCGTCGGCGATCAGGCTGCCGAGGGAGACGTCGGGCGGCTGGATGCCGAAGCCGAAGTAGGACAGCGTGGTCTCGGTGAGGATCGCCGCGCTGACGTTGAGCGTGGCGTCGACGATCAGCAGCGACGACAGGTTGGGGATGATGTGCCGGAAGATGATCGTGGGCGCGGGCACCCCCATGAACCTGGCGGCGCTGACGAACTCGCGCTCCTTGAGCGACACCGTCATCCCGCGCACGACCTTCGAGGTGATCATCCACAGGAACAGCGCGAGCATGAGGACGAACAGCAGCCACGCGCCACCGGCGAACAGCGGCGACATGATCGCCAGGATGAGGAAGCTCGGCAGGACGAGCAGCAGGTCGACCGCCCACATCAGCACCCTGTCCGTCCAGCCGAGGAAGTAACCGGCGAACGCGCCGACGATGGCGGCCAGCGCGGTGGCGACGGCCGCCACCAGCAGGCCGACGATCAGTGACTTCTGCATGCCGCGCAGCGTCACGGCGAAGACGTCGGCGCCCGTTTGCAGCGTCCCCCAGTAGTGGAGGGCCGACGGCGGCTGGAGGAAGGCGGTGAAGTCCTTGTCGGTGTAGGTCCAGCGGGTCAGGTGGGGCCCCGCGAAGGCCAGCACGAACATGAGCGCGAGCAGCGCGAAGCCGAGCCGCCCCTGCCGCATCCGGAAGAAGCGCCCTGCCACGACCCTGCCCCTGGAGGGCGCCCTGATCCTGCCGGCCTGCTCGGCCTGCTCCTCGTCCGCGATGCTCACCGTCAGGCCACCCTCACCCGCGGGTCCAGCGCGGCCGTCAGCACGTCGGACAGGAGCGAGGCGGCCAGCACCGACAGGGCGGTCAGGCACGCGATCGCGGCGACGGTGTTGACGTCGCTCCTGTTGATGGAGCCGATGAGCTGCTCGCCGAGGCCGTGCCAGCCGAAGATCGTCTCGGTGATCGTGGCGCCCACCAGCAGCGAGCCGAAGGTGAAGGCGAAGTAGGTGGCGGCGGGGATGAGGGCCGTGCGCAGCGCGTGCCTGGTGAGCGCGGCCCGCCTGGACAGGCCCTTGGCCATCGCGGTGCGGACGAAGTCGGCGCCCAGCACGTCGAGCATCATGTTGCGCTGGTAGCGGCTGAAGGTGGCGATCAGCGGGAGCGACAGCGAGATCGTCGGCAGAAGCAGGTGTTTCACCCTGTCGACGGCATGGTCGAGGAAGCCGCCCTCGAGGCCGGGGGTGTACTCGCCGCTCACCTCGAAGACGCGCACGACCGCGTCGTTGAACGCCACACCCGCCAGGATGAGGATGTTGGCCAGCACGACGACCGGCACGGCCAGCGCGACGAACGCGAGCGTGGTGGTGATCCTGTCGAACCAGCCGTACTGCCTGACGGCCGCGAAGGCGCCCACGGCCACGCCGAGCAGGCTGCCGAAGACGACGCCGAGGATGATCAGCCGGAAGGTGACGCCCGCGCGCCGTGCGAGATCGCGGTTGACCGCGTCGCCGTCGACGGTCTTGCCGAAGTCGCCGTGGAGGACGCCTGCCGCCCAGGTGAGGTAGCGCTCGAACAGCGGGGTGGCCGGGTTGAGGTTGAGCTCGTCCAGCCTGGCGTCGATCACGGCGGGCGGCAGCGGCGGGTTGCGGCCCTCGTAGTTGGCGCGCGGGTCGAGAGCGCCGGCCGCCAGCATGTAGGCCAGGCTGGTGGCGACGACGACGAGCACCACGTAGTTGAGCAGCCTGCGCAGCAGGAACAGCGCCATCGTCCCCCCTCCCGATGCCCACTGATCGTAGCCGTATTGCTACACCATGTGATCGGAGTGTGGCGGCGAAGCGTCGAAGACAGGTACGTTCAGCGGCCGGAAAGCTCGTCCACGGCGGCGCGGACGTCGTCGCTGGTGATGGTGGTCAGCTCGGACTCGCTGGCCGTGTCGCCCAGCGCGGCCAGCCGTACGTCCCTGCGCATGGCCGCCCGTTCGAACAGGGAGCGGGCGAAGCGCCCGTTGCCCAATCCGTCGATGAGCCGTTCGCCGCACACCCAGGTGAACACCTCGTCCAGGTCGGTGCGGGCGGCCTCGTCGAAGCGGTCTCCCGAGCGCTCGGCCAGCAGGACGGCGATCTCGGCCAGCTCGCGCGGCGCGTAACTGGGGAAGGCGACCTTCTGGTTGAAGCGGCTGGCCAGGCCCGGATTGGTGGACAGGAACCTGTCCATCTCCCGCTCGTATCCGGCCAGGATGACGACGAGCCTGTCGCGGTCGTCCTCGGCGCGCTTGAGCAGCGTCTGCACCGCCTCGGCGCCGAAGGCGTCACCGCCGGCGTAGCCGGGGTTGACCAGGCTGTAGGCCTCGTCGACGAACAGCACGCCGCCCAGGGCCCTGTCGACCAGCTCGTTGGTCTTGATCGCGGTCGCGCCGAGGTGCTGGCCGACCAGGTCGGCGCGCTGCGCCTCGACCACGTCGGGCCTGGCCAGCAGGCCGAGCGCGGCGAAGATGCGGCCGATGACGCGGGCGACGGTGGTCTTGCCTGTGCCGGGCGGGCCGACGAAGACGAAGTGCCGCATCTGTGGCGGCGTGGGCAGCCCCCGCTCCTGCCGCATGCGAGCCACCTGGAGTTGGGCTGCGATGGCGTGAACCTGCCGCTTGACGGGTTCGAGCCCCGCCATGCGGTCGAGGTCGGCCAGCGCCTCCTCCAGCGTGGGCGTGGCGGCGTAGCCGCGGAAGCGGGCGGTCAGCTCGTTGAAGGCCTTGGTGACGTCGGCGACCGTCGTGGTCGTGAGGTCCTCGGTCGTCGGCGTGCCTCCCGCTCCCACCACCCGCACGTCGCGGGCCTGCGCGGCGGCCTCGACCAGGCTGCGCACGAAGCGCGCGTTGCCGAGCTCGTCGACCAGGCCGCGGCGCTGGACGTCCTCGAACAGGCCGAGCAGCGCGGGCCTTGCCTCGGGGGCGAGCCGGTCGCCGCGCCGCTTCTGCAGCAGATCGGTGATCTCCAGCAGCTCGGCGGGCGAGTAGCTGGGAAAGCGGACCCTGGTGGCGAACCTGGACGACAGCCCCGGGTTGGAGGCCAGGAAGGAGGTCATCTCCTGCTCGTATCCCGCCAGGATGATGATCAGGTGCTCGCGGTCGTCCTCCGCTCGCTTCAGCAGCGTCTGGACGGCCTCCGAACCGAACCTGTCGGGCTGTCCTTCGGAGGAGTTGATGAGGCTGTAGGCCTCGTCGATGAACAGCACGCCGCCCAGCGCCCTGTCGACCAGCTCGTTGGTCTTGATCGCGGTCGCGCCGAGGAACTCCCCCACCAGGTCGGCCCGCTGCGCCTCGACCACGTAGGGCGTCTCGAGGAGGCCGAAGGCGTAGAAGATCTTGGCCACCGAGCGGGCGACGCTGGTCTTGCCGGTGCCGGGCGGCCCGACGAACACGAAGTGCCTGGTCGGCCGGTCAGCAGGGTAGCCGGCCTCGGCGCGCAGCCTGGAGGCCTCGATGGAGGCGGCGATGGAGCGGACCTGCTCCTTCACGGGCGCCAGGCCGACCATGCCCTCCAGTTCGGCGAGCGCGTCCTCCACCGAGATCGGCGGGGGCGGCGCGGTCCTGTCGGCCTGCTGCTGGTGGCCCTGCTGGAACTCCCGCGCGCGCACCCTGACGGGCTCCTCCTCCACCAGGTCGGCGCGGGCCCTTCGGGCCTGGACGAACCGGTAGACGAGGATGGCGGCGGCCGCGCCGTACGCCGCCCAGACGGCGGTGCCCTCGGAGACGGGTGACAGCGCGGCCGCCAGCGCCCCGGCGGGCACGAGCGCCATCAGCGTGGTCACCCACGGCGTCACCCAGCGGATCAGGTGCGCGCCCGCGGCGACGGGCAGCGCGAGCACCATCATGAAGGTGGGCGACATCGACCGCTCGGGGAACAGCGCCATGAACACCGGAAGCAGGCACGCCCACCCCAGCAGCACGAGCGCGGTGGCCGCGGCGCGGGGGAAGCGCAGGGTGAGCGAGACGAAGCCGAGCAGGACGAGCGTGACCAGGAAGGTCTTGAACAGGTCCCAGCCCATCGCGGCCGCCAGTCCGACGGCTCCGACCAGGATCCCGACGTGCATCACCCTGCGTATGGCGGGGGGAAGGTGGAAATAGCGCAGCCGTACCTGTTCAAACAGATCTCGCGCCGCGGCCCGCCCCGCAGAGCGAGTCCTGTCGGAGTCCCGCATCACGCCTCCCCGGTTCGCCCCCGGTTATACCGCACGGGCGCGGGCGACGCGCTATACGGCGCGCGTGAATGCGGCGATTGGGGGAGTCGCTATCGGCGCTGGTGCCGTCCGGGGAACTCCCCCACCAGAACCTGTTTGGGCGTCACGCGCAGGACGTCGGTTTCGGGGTCGGGAAGCGCCACGCCCCGCACCTCCGCCCAGAAGCGCCGGTGGAGCGGATCGGCGGCGAACAGGGCGACGCGGGGGTCGCGCTCGGCCGCCTCCCACGCCTCGGCTCCGGCGATCAGGCGCAGCTCGCCCGAGGGGGTGACGGAGACGACGGCCCCCACGGCCAGCGCGCGGGGGCCGAGCGGGTCGGCGCAGGCGAGCACGACCTCGCGGGAGAAAGTGAAGGCTTTCATTATCTCCGGGGTGAGCGTCACCGGCTCCCGCACCCCGTCCATGACCGGCTCCGCCATGATCAGGGAGGCTCGCCACGGGCCTGGCGCGCCGCGCCACCATGCGCGCAGGGCGCGCAGCGCGAAGACGGCGGCCACGGCCCCCGTCGCGCCGAACGCGACCCGCCACGCCCACACGCCCACCGGCTCTCCCCCGCCGGCGAACGCCGCCACCAGGCTCGACACGGCGGCGGCGACGCAGGCGAGCGCGGCGGTGAGCGCGAGCCCCGCGGCCACGGCCAGCCACCTGTCGGCGCGCAGCGCCCCGAGGCCCGCCAGCCCTCCCCTGCCCCAGACCCTGACCAGCAGGTACGGCACGGCGAGAGCGCCCAGCCCCACGACGGGATGCGCCACGATGGCGGTGACCGCGAGCGCCGCCAGCCCCGACCACGCCCTCGCCAGCACGATCCAGAGCGTGACGCCGAGGTCGCGGCGGGCCGCGCGCTCGCCGTACGCCGTCGACAGCTGGGCCAGCGCGAGCACCGGCCTGCCGCGCCACGCCTCCGTCAGCACGCGCAGGACGGCCAGAGCGGGGGCGTTGAGCAGCACGATCCCGGCGAGCCCCGCCCAGATCGGGTCGGCGAGGGGGACGAGCAGGGAGGCGGTGTAGGCGACGACGGCGATGCACGCCGTCGCGACCGACAGGCCGAGCCACCGGTCGCGGCCGAGCATGACGGGGACCGTGGACCAGATCCGCACCCTGCGCGCCTGGCGGACCGTCGCCGTGCCCACCAGGACCAGGGCGATGGCCCCTGCCAGGCCCAGCGGCACGTCGGGGACGGGGCCCGTGACCACCAGCGCGCCCGAGACCGCGGTGGCGACGGCGGGGAGCAGGCGGGCCTGGCGCGACCAGACCTCGAGCGCGCGCCGCGCCCTGCCCGTCTCGCGCGGGTCGATGCTCCAGGCGGGGTCGTGGTGGGCGCGGGGCGGGTCCCACCGCAGCAGGGCCAGCCCGTAGTTGACGCGCGCGGGCGTGTGCCCGCCGTTCCTGCGCAGGGCGGCCAGGTAGGCGGCCTCGGCGGGCCGGTGCTCGCCGCGCAGGAGGGCCAGGTCACCGGACATGGCGTGCGGCTCAGGCTCCTCGGGGGCGAACCTGGCCGCGGCCGCGATGCTGTCGGCGGCCTCCCTCCAGCGTCCCGGCACGCGACGCAGCGCGGCGCCGAGCCGCAGCCGCGCCTGCCAGGAGCCCGGGGCGAGCCGCGCGGCCTCCTCCGCCTCCCGCACGGCCTCGGCGTCGCTGCCGAGACGTTCGAGCGCGAGGCTGGCCAGGCGGTGGGCCCATTCGCGGGAAGGGTCGAGGGCGACGGCCCGCCGGGCGGCGGTCAGCGCGGCCTCCGGCCGGTCGGCGGACAGGTGGGTGAGAGCGACGGCACACAATCCGGCAGCGGAATCCGGGTCCTCGCCGTCGCTCCCCACCACTCCATGATCCGTTCGCCCACGTTGTCGCGATAGATCAGGACATATTGCTGTATCTCTCTAGAGAGGTGGGAGCACGCCATGTGATCAGTCGATACGGGTGTGCGACGTGCCGGACATCGCCTAAGCTGCCACGCATGTTCCATGACCGAGCCAAGCCCGTCATGGACGCCGCATGACGATCCTGCAAAGCGCGCCAGGTGTGCGGCGGGCCGAGGGCGTACGCGGGGCCAACCGCTGGTCAATTCTGGTCCTGCTCTGCCTCAGCCTGCTCCTCATCACCGTCGATGCCACGGTCCTGCACATCGCCGTCCCCGCGCTGACGGCGGCGCTGGAGCCGTCCTCCGTCGAGCTGTTGTGGATCATAGACGCCTATTCGCTGGTCGTCGCGCCTCTTCTGATCATGTTCGGCACGCTTGGCGATCGCTACGGCCGAAAACGCCTGGTCCTGTGGGGTTTCGTCGTGTTCGGACTGGCCTCGGCGGGCGCCGCCTTCGCGCCGACACCGCTGACGCTGATCCTGGCCAGGGGCCTGCTCGGGGTGGGCGGCGCGATGATCATGCCGGCCACCCTGTCGATCATCCGCCAGGTCTTCACCGACCGGCGCGAGCGGGCGATCGCGCTCGGGGTCTGGAGCGCGGTGGCCGCCGCGGGCGCGGCCGTCGGCCCGCTCGTCGGCGGGCTGCTGGTCGAGCACCTCTGGTGGGGCGCCGTCTTCCTCATCAACGTGCCGATCCTGCTGGGGCTGCTCCCCGCCGCCCGTCGGCTGCTGCCCGAGTCGAGGCAGGGCACGAGCCGTCCGTGGGACGGGACCAGCGCCGTCCTGTCGGTGCTCGGCATCCTGGCCGTCGTCTTCGGACTCAAGGAGGCCGGCGCGGGCCATCCGGCCGCCCTGCTCGTCCTGCTGGTGGGCGCCGGCCTGCTCTGCTGGTTCGTACGGCGGCAACGGCGCCTGCCCCACCCCCTGCTCGACGTCGGCCTCTTCAAGGACAGGGCCTTCGCCACCGGCGTGGCAGGCGTGCTGTTCGGCGTCTTCTCCCTGGTCGGCCTGCAGCTCATGCTCGCCCAGTACCTCCAGCTCGTCCTCGGCGACAGCCCGCTGGGCGCCGCGCTGAGGATGCTGCCTCTGGTGCTGTCGGCGATCGCGGGAGGCCTCGCGGCGGCGTCCGTGCTGCGCAGGATCGGCATGCGCGCCACGATGAGCGGCGGGCTGGCGCTGGTCGCGGTGTCACTGACGCCGCCGCTGGCGTGGGGGGTGGAGCCCCACTCGTTCATGCTGGCGATCTGCTTCGTCGGCATCGGCTTCGGGCTGCAGGTGGCACTGCTGGCCGCCTCCGACACGATCATGTCGGCCGCGCCGGAGTCCAGGGCGGGCGGCGCGGCCGCGATCGAGGAGACCGCCTACGAGCTCGGCGCCGGGCTCGGGGTCGCGGTCCTCGGCACGATCACCGCGGTCGTCTACGCGCCGGGCGTCCCCTCCGTGAGCGGGGTGCCCGCGCAGGGGATGGAGCAGGCGCGGCAGTCGATGGCAGGCGCCGCGCACGTGGCGCGGCAGACGGGCGGCGAGGCGGGGGCCGCGCTGCTCGAGGCGGCACGGTGGGCGTTCGTTCACGCGCTCCACACGACGATCGTCGTCAGCGTCGTGCTGCTCGCAGCCACCGCGGCCGCCGTGGCCGTGCTCATCCGACGCGACTGAGGTTTGGAATGACCCGATCAGGTCACAGGAATACCGTGAGACGGACCCTCCACGATCTCGCCACGCTCGCCGCCCGGGTAGGGGTCGGCGGGCTGTTCTTCGCCAACGGCTGGCACAAGCTCGAAGTCGGCCTCACCGCCACCGGCGCCCAGTTCGCCGCGCAGGGCGCGCCTGCGCCCGGCGCGTGGGCCGCGGTCACCATGCTCACCGAGCTGATCGGCGGCGCGTTACTGGTGGCCGGCCTGTTCACCCCCGTGATGGGACTGGTGCTGTTCGCCGAGACGCTGGCGGTTTTCCTGGTCGCCAGGCCGCTGAACCCGATCGACACCAACCTGATCGTGGCGCTGGGAGCGGCCTCGGTACTGCTGGCCGTGACCGCCGCCGGACGGATCTCGGTGGACCACATGGTGGTGATCAGGCGCAGGGAGGCCCAGGCGGCCGACGAGTTCGCCTCGGACAACGAGGCCGACACCGTCATCGCCTCTTTGCGCGACCCCGAGTCCTTCCGCGACCCGGAGTCCCTGCGCGACCCCGAATCCTTCCACGAGCACGGCACGGGCGAACCCGCCCCCGCCCGGCCGGCATCGCGAGCGCCCGCCGCCGGTGCCCCGCCCGCGGCGGACGAGAGTGACGGCGGGCCCGGCGAGGACACGGCGCCGCACCCGCGGCCGCGCGCCTCGGCGGAGGAGACGTCGGAGCCGCCGCTGCCGGGCGACACGCTCGTGGCGGGCAGGAAGGCCACGAGCACCGCCAGGGGCGGGCGCGGCCGGTCGAGAAAGCCCGCCGACCCGGCCGAGTGAGACAGGGGACGCGGCCCCATCGGCTGTCGGTTCTGGTGAGGCGGGCCGGGCGCCCGCTGTCGGGTTCTGGAGGCGGGGCGATCGGGCCCGTTGTCAGGTTCTGGTGGGCTCGCCCTGGGGGACGGCGGCCGAAGGGGCGCGGCTCAGACGGACCAGGCCCTGGGTCATCGCGATGGCCATCAGGATCACCAGCGCGCCCACCGGCTGGTTCCAGGTGATGCTCTCCCCCAGCACGATCACCCCTGACGCGGCGGCGACCACCGGCAGCAGGTAGGTCACCGTCGAGGTGGTGGTCACCCCCGCCCGGGCCTGCACGCCGTACAGCAGCAGGTAGGCGATGCCGGTGCCGAGAGCGCCGAGGCCGAGCATGCTCCACCAGACGGCGGGCGGCGCCGAGAGGTCGACCAGTGCCACCCCCGCCAGCGGGGTGATGATCGCGAGCTGGAGCGTGCCGCTCAACAGTTGTCCCGCGGCGAGGACGACGGGCGCCTCCGTGCGGCGGCCCGTGACGAAGCGGCCGAGGTAGGAGCCGCCGATGCCGTAGCAGAGCGCGGCGCCGAAGCAGGCCAGGCTGCCGCCGAGCCGGCCGCCGTCCATGGGCTGCCACACCCCGAGGACCACCATCACGCCCGCGAATCCGATTCCGAGCCCCGCCACCCTGCTCGCGTTCGCCTTCTCCGCGCGCAGCAGCAGCGTGAAGGCGAGCGTGCACAGCGGGGTGGTGGCGTTCCAGATGGCGGCCACGACAGAGGAGACGTACTGCTCGCCGTACGCGAAGAGGGTGAAGGGCACCGTCGTGAGCACCACGGAGGCCACCTGGAAGTGGCCCCACAGGCGGGGATCGCGGGGCAGCGCCTTGCGGGTGACGGCCAGCGCGACCAGCAGGGTGGCCGCGCCGATGGCCATCCGGCCGAACGAGACCTGGAGGGGGTGCAGCGCGCTGACGGCCACCTTGATGAAGAAGAAGCTGTTGCCCCAGATGAGGGCGAGCAGGAGGAAGGCGGGCAGCCAGCGGCCCACGGGGGTGCTCTTCACGAGGTCATGAGCGTACCCGTGAGCCTCGCGCGAGCTGTAGGGAAATATCCCTAATTGTCCATGGCGGCCGCCGCGACCGCGCAGGCCTCGTGCGCGTCGCCTCCACCGGCCAGGTGGTGGGCGGTGACGCGCTGGAGCATGTCGCGGAAGCGCCGGCGCTCCTCGGCGCCGAGCGCGCCGAACACGTGGTCGTCGACGCGGCGCAGTTTCTGCGTCGCCTCGGCCAGTCTGGCCCTGCCGTCGTCCGTGGCGACGATGATCCTGCTGCGCCTGTCGTTGGGGTCGGGCACGCGCTCGACCAGGCCCGCGGCCACGAGCTGGTCGACCAGGTAGACCATCACCGTGCGGTCGAGGCGGAGCTGGTTGGCCATGTCGATCTGGTTGCGCGCGCAGCCGTTGGCGGCCGCGTTGACCACCATGTAGCCGCGCTGCGTGCCGGGGAAGTCGGCGAGCGCCTCCTGCGAGCACGTCAGATGGGCGTGGAAGACCTGACCGAGGAGCCAGCCCATCGAGTCGTCGAGTCCGGTCGGCAGCTCGCGCTCAGTCTTCATGGTCGGATTCTACTTCACTTGACAGATAAGCGGTCGAACAGACAATCTGTTTTACAGATTATCTGCCTCACCGATGAGAGGATCATCATGCCCCACCTGCTTCACATCGACGCGTCCGCCGTACCGAGCGGATCGATCTCGCGTGGCGTGGCCGGGACGTTCAGGGACGCGTGGGAAGGCACCGTCACCTACCGCGACCTGGGCGCGCGACCGATCCCGCACCTCACCGCCGCGGGCATCAGCGCCCGCTTCGCGGCCGCCGCGGACCACGACGCCGAGCAGGCGACGGCCGCGTTCCTGCAGGACGGGCTCGCCAGGGAACTGGAGGAGGCCGACGCGTACCTGTTCGCGGTGCCGATGTACAACTACGGCGCCCCCTCGACGTTCAAGGCGTGGCTGGACCAGGTCATGATCGCCGGAAGGACGTTCGGGATGACGCCGGCCGAGAGCCCCATCGCGGGACGGCCCGCGACACTCGTCCTGTCGCGGGGCGGCGCGTACGGCCCCGGCACGCCGAGGGAGGGCTGGGACTTCGCCGACCCCTACCTGCGCAAGATTCTGACCGAGGTGTTCGGTCTCGACCTGCACGTGATCACCGCCGAGCTGACGCTGGCCGACTCCGTCCCCGCGATGGCGCCCCTGCGCGAGGCCGCGGCCGCCTCGCAGGCCGCCGCGCACGCCGCCGCCCGCGACCACGCCAGGAAGCTCAGCGCGAAGGCCCTGGTCTGACGGCACGGGCACCCGCCGAGGACCCGCCGTTCACCTTCCAGCGTCGCGTTCCGCCACGAGGCGGCCGGGTTCCGCGCCCGGCCGCCTCAGGGACGGTTCGCCGACCTCTGGATCACTTCGTCCAGTTGCCCACGCAGCCGCCCCGCGTCCTTCGCCCGCGCGATGATCCGATCCACGTGCCGCAACCCGCGGTGGCAGGCGTCGGTCACCTCGGCGGGCACGGGGAACCGCCGGGCCAGCGCGTCGTTGAGCCCCTGGTCCTCGGCCTGCAATGCGAAGAGCCCTTCGAGGAAGCCGGCGAACCCGTCCCACGGATCAGGATGGGCCAGCGCGGCCTCGGCGATCCGGTCAAGGGCCGTCAGCCGCTCAGGGAAGATCGCGTCGAAGAACGCCTCCCTCGTGGGGAAGTGGTTGTAGAGCGTGCCGATGCTGACACCGGCCCTGCGGGCGATCTCTTCCAACGGCACGTCAAGGCCGCGCTCGCCGAACAGCTGGGTGGCGGTGACCAGCAGCTTGTCTCGGTTGCGCGCGGCGTCGGCCCGCAACGGCCTTGCTCCAGTCGCCATGGCTCCATCCCACCGAACTCGAGGGCACCCCCAGAAGGCGGCGTGCTGTTCGCCGGCGGGGTCAGCGCCGTCGTGCCGGCCCTGACCTGAAGCCCGAGGCGAGGGACGTGGGGCGAGAACCCCCAGAGCCTCTCCCTCGGGTGGCGTCTGGACCGCCGTCCGAGAACGGGTTGCCCGGACAGCGGTCCAGGCACGGCTAACGGAGGTAGCCGCCCATCGTCGTGAAGACCTCGGTGGCGGGCAGGTCGCGGCCGTCCTCCGTGCGGACCCGCTCGATCACCAGGCCGTGGCTGCGGCCCCGGCGGGCGTCGGATCCCGCGACGATGACCACGCCGTCGCCCTCGCGGATGAACACCCTGCCGGGCGTGCCGCCGTACCTGCCCCGGGAGACCGACGCCTTCAGCACCCTGATCCGCTCGCCGTCATAGTGGGTGAACGCGTTGGGATACGGGTCGGACTGGGCGCGGACCAGCCGGGCGATCTCCTCGGCGGTCCACGTCCAGTCGATCCGGCTGTCCTCGATCGCCCGCTTGTGGAAGAAGCTGGCCTTTGATCGGTCCTGGGGCGTCCAGTCCTTGCGCCCCGAGGCGATGAGCTCCAGCGATTCGGCGACGATGGGCCCGATCAGGTCGACGGTGCGGTGGAACAGGTCGGTGGCGGTGTCGTCGGGACCGACGGGTACGGCCCGCTGGAGCACGATGTCGCCCGCGTCGAGTTCGGCGTCCATCATGTGCGCGGTGACGCCGACCTCCTTCTCGCCGTTGATGAGCGCCCAGATGATCGGCGAGAACCCGGCGTAGGCGGGCAGCAGCGAGTCGTGCACGTTGAGGGTTCCGTGGCGGGGCAGAGCGAAGATCTCCGGCGGGATCCAGGTGCGCCAGTTGTTGGCGACGATGAGGTCGGGGTCGGCCGCCTTGAGCCTGACCATCAACTCCTCGTCGTCGGGCCTGTTACGGATCAGCACGGGGACACCGTGCTCCTCGGCGAGGTCGGCGACCGAATCGCTCCAGATCCGTTCGTACGCGTGCTCGCTCTTGGGATGCGTCACGACGAGGGCCACCTCGTGACCTGAGTCCAGCAGCGCTCGCAGCGTGCGGTGGCCCCAGGTCTGGTAGCCGAACATCACGACCCGCATGGCGTCTCCTTGTAGGGGCGATCGGAACGAGTTAGGCTCCCCTTAATTAGGTCAGGCTAACCTAACCCTGGAAGGTCATCAATGCCCCCGTCGGAGCAGCACGTCCACGATCTCGTGGGCATCGGTTTCGGTCCCTCCAACCTCGCGCTGGCGATCGCCTTACGAGAGCACGCTCCGCTCGACGCGGTCTTCCTCGAGAAGCAGCCGGCCTTCGGATGGCATCGCGGCATGCTGATGGACGGCACGACGATGCAGGTGTCCTTCCTGAAGGACCTGGTCACCATGCGCAACCCGGGCAGCGAGTTCAGCTTCCTGAGCTACCTGCGCGAGAAGGACAGGCTCGTCGACTTCATCAACCACAAGACGATGTTCCCCTCGCGGCTGGAGTTCCACGACTATCTCGAGTGGGCGGCGGCCTCCTTCACCGACCAGGTGGAGTACAGGTCCGAGGTCGTCGCGGTCACCCCGGTGAGCGTCGACGGCGTGATCGAGTACCTCGACGTGGTCGTACGACAGGGCGGCTGCTCCGACGAGCTGACGACCAGAAGGACCAGGAACGTGGTGATCGCGGCGGGTCTGGAGCCCGTCCTGCCGCCCGGTGTGGTGAGCGGCGAGCGCGTCTGGCACAGCGAGGAACTGCTCGACCGGCTGCCCGCGCTGCGCGACCCGCGCCGGGTGGTCGTGGTCGGTGCGGGGCAGAGCGCGGCCGAGGTGACCGACCACCTGCACGCCACCTTCCCCGACACGGAGGTGTGCGCGGTCTTCGCCAAGTACGGTTACACCCCGGCCGACGACAGCTCCTTCGCCAACCGGATCTTCGACCCCGCCGCCGTCGACCACTTCTACACCGCCCCCGACGCGGTGAAACGGCGGCTGCTGGACTACCACGCCTCCACGAACTACTCGGTGGTCGACCTGGAGCTCATCGACGAGCTCTACCGGCGGCACTACCAGGAGAAGGTGCGCGGCGTGGAGCGGTTGCGGATCTTCAACGCCTCCCGGGTGGCCGAGGTCGCGGAGGGGCCTCGGGTCACGGTCGAGTTCCTGCCGACGGGAGAGCGCACGGTGCTGGACGCCGACCTCCTCGTGTACGCCACCGGCTACCGGCCCGGCGATCCGCTGACGCTGCTGGGCGAGGCGGGCGAGCACTGCCTGCGGCTGCCGGACGGCGGCCTGCGCGTCGAGCGTGACTACCGACTGGCCACCACGGAGGCGATGCGCTGCGGCATCTACGTGCAGGGAGCCACCGAGCACACGCACGGCATCACCTCGACCCTGCTGTCGAACACCGCCGTACGGGTGGGCGAGATCGTGAGCTCGATCACCCGCGAGCGTTCGTACGCGGGCCGGCGCTGACGGAGCCGGTGTGGTGGCGGCCGATCGGGATGATCAGCGGGGTTCCGCTGACCGGGTCCGCCGCCACCTGGCAGCGCATGCCGAAGACGTGCTCCACCAGCTCCGCGTCGATCACCTCGGCGGGCGGGCCCTCGGCGACGATCCGGCCGGCCTTCATCACGATCAGCTGGTCGGCGTACCTGCAGGCCTGGTTGAGGTCGTGCAGCACCATGACGATGGTCCGGTTCCGGGTGCGGTTGAGGTCGACGACCAGGTCGAGGACGTCGATCTGGTGCGCCAGGTCGAGGAACGTGGTCGGCTCGTCGAGCAGCAGCACGGGCGTGCCCTGCGCGACCGCCATGGCGATCCAGGCCCGCTGCCGCTGACCGCCCGACAGCTCGTCGAGCGGCCGGTCGGCGTGTTCGAGCATGCCGGTGGCCGTCAGGGCCTCGGTGACCGCGTCCTGGTCCTGGGACGACCATTGCCGCCACCAGGTCTGGTGCGGCGACCTGCCCTGCCCGACCAGGTCGGTGACGGTCAGCCCCTCGGGCGCGACGGGTGACTGCGGCAGGATGCCGAGGCGCTGGGCGACCTGGCGGGTCGGCATGGTGTGAACGGCGCGGCCGTCGAGGTGCACGGCGCCTTCCCGAGGCGACAGCAGCCTGGCCATGGCACGCAGCAGCGTGGACTTGCCGCAGGCGTTCGCGCCGATGATGGCGCTGATCCTGCCGGGCGGCACCTCCAGGTCCAGGCCGTCGACCACGACGCGGTCGTCATAGGCGAGCTTGAGCCCGGCGGCCCGCAGCGACGGGTGCGTCACGTGTTCATCCTCCAGTGCCCATGCGGTTGGCGCGGGCGAGTTGCCACAACAGGAAAGGCGCGCCGAGCACACCTGTCACCACCCCCACGGGCAGGACGGAGTCGGCCATGAGCCGCTGGCTGATCAGGTCGCCGACGAGGACGATCGCCGCCCCTGTGAGTGCCGCGGCGGTGGCGGGCGGGGCGGCCGTGCGGGCCATGCGCTGGGCGATCTGGGGCGCGGCCAGCGAGACGAAAAGAATCGGTCCCGCGGCGGCGGTGGCGAAGGCGGCGAAGGCCGCGCCGCACAGCAGGAGGGCCAGGCGGGTGCGCTGCACGGGGGTGCCGAGCCCTCCGGCGACCTCGTCGCCCAGGCGGAGCGTGCGCTGCAGCCGTACGAGCAGGAGCACCACGGGGAGCAGGACGGCCAGCGCCACGGCGAGGGGTCCCGCGTGCGCCCATCCCCTGTCGTTGAGGTTGCCGACCAGCCAGCCCAGGACCTTGTGCGCCTGGTAGAGCTCGGCCCTGCTCAGCAGGTAGGAGGTGAGGCTGACGCACATCCAGCTGACGCCGATGCCCACCAGGACGATCCGGTAGCCGGTGGTGCCGCGCTTCCAGGCCAGCAGGTAGATCAGCAGCCCGGTGGCGACGGCTCCGGCGAACCCGAGGCCCTGCAGTCCGAGACCCGCGCCGAGGCCGAGCACGATGCCCGCGGCGACGGCCGCACCGGCCCCCTGGGTGATGCCGAGCATGTCAGGGCTGGCCAGGGGGTTGCGGGTGATCGCCTGGAAGATGGCGCCCGACAGGCCGAAGGCGGCGCCCGCCAGCAGGCCCACGACCGCCCTCGGCAGGCGCAGCTCCCGGACGACGAACAGGTCGGCGCGCTCGCCCTCTCCCCCCAGGGCGCGCACGACAGCGGCAGGCGAGATCGCGTAGTCGCCCGCGCCCACTCCGACGGTCAGGCAGAGCGCGGCGAACACGACGAAGGCGAGCACGAGCCAGGTCAGCACGAGCCGCGGCCGCAGCACGCCGGAGACGGCGGGCCTGTCCACGCGGAAGGCCAGGCGTCCGCGAGAGCGGGTCAGGTGGAGTCCGGACATCGGCTACAGCTCCGCGAGCCTGCGGCGGCGGACCAGGGCGATGAAGAAGGGGGCGCCGAGGAAGGCGGCCACCAGGCTCACGTCGAGCTCGGTGGGGCGCACGACGACGCGGCCGAGGATGTCGGCCACGAGCAGCAGGCACGGCGCGAGCGTCATGGAGGCGGGTAGCAGCCAGCGGTGGTCCGGGCCTGTGATCATTCTCACCACGTGCGGGACGACGAGCCCGACGAAGACGATCGGCCCCGTGACGGCCACCGTCGCCCCGGTCAGCACGGTGACGGCGAGCGCGCCGCGCAGCCGTACCAGGATCAGGCGGCGGCCCAGCGCGGTGGCGACGTCGTCGCCGAGGGAGAGGCTGTTGAGCGCGGGCGCGGTGCTCAGCGCCAGCAGCGCGCCGACGGCCAGGAACGGCAGCACCGCCAGCAGCGTCGTGCCGTCGTGACCGGTGAGCGAGCCCGCCGACCAGTATCTGTAGCGGTCGAGCGCCTCGGGGTCGGTCAGCGCGATCCCGCCGGTCAGGGAGTCGAGCAGGTAGGTCACGGCGACGCCGGCCAGCGCGAGCTTGACCGGAGAGGCCCCGCCCCTGCCCCTGCTGCCGAGCAGATAGACCACGGCGCCGGCGAGCGCGGCGCCGCCGAAGGCGAACCAGACCGCTGACCCCAGACCGCTCACGCCTAGCGCGGCCGCGGCGACCACGATGCCGAACGCGGCGCCCGCGCTGACGCCGAGGAGCCCTGGGTCGGCCAGCGGGTTGCGGGTCAGGCCCTGCATGAGCGCTCCGGCGAGGCCGAGGGCCGCGCCCGCCATGACGGCGACCAGGGTGCGGATCATCCTGGTCCCTGCGACGATGGCCGCGACCTCGGGGTCGACGCCCGCGGGGTGGACGAGGGCCGTCCAGACCTGGTCGAGCGGCAGCGGCCTGCTGCCCACGGCGAGGGACAGCGCGCAGAGCGCGACCAGGACCCCCGCACTCGCCGCGATGAGAAGCGGACGCCGTGCCGCGGCGGTTTTCTGCTGTGTCACGAAGATCCGATCTGGCTGCGCATTTAGGTAAGGCATACCTCACTCAAGCGCCTCGCGCAAGACTTTTCCGGCGATTGAAGATAGGTAAGGCTTACCTTAGTCTGCGTTCCGGTGACACTCCAGATCCGGAAGAGGAATCCATGTTCAAACGTCTCTCGGCGGTGCTCGCCGCCCTGGCGCTGACCGCCGCCGCCGGCTGCGGCACCTCGAGCCCCCCGCCGGGTACGGCGGCGTCCGCACCCGCAACGGCCACGGCCGCCCCGCCGTCGGGAGCGGCCTTCCCCGTGAAGGTCGAGCACATCTACGGCACGACCGAGATCGCCAAGAGGCCCGAGCGGATCGTCACCATCGGCCTCAGCGACCACGAGCCCGTTCTGGCGCTGGGCTTCAAGCCGATCGGCGTCGTGGACTGGTTCCAGCGCAGCCCCTTCTCCGACTGGCCGTGGGCCAAGGCCATGTGGGGCGGCACCGAGCCCACCGTGCTCGGCCTGCGCGAGGACGGCGTCAAGTTCGAGAAGCTGGTCGCGCTCAAGCCCGACCTGATCTTCGCCATGTACTCGGGCATCCAGAAGGAGCACTACGACAAGCTGTCGCAGATCGCTCCCGTCGTCGCCCAGCCGAAGGGCTACGACCCCTACGCCGCCCCGTGGCAGGAGATGACGCTGCTGGCGGGCCGCGCGCTGGGCGAGGAGGCCAGGGCGCAGGAGCTCATCGCCGGCATCGCCGACAGGTTCGCGAAGGTCCGCGCGGACAACCCGCAGTGGAAGGGGCTGACGGCGGTCGCCGCCGACAGTTTCAAGGCGGGGCAGTACTCGGCCTTCCAGAAGGGCGATCCCAAATCGGCCTTCCTGGCAGAGCTCGGCTTCACCATCCCCGAGCGGATCACCGAGCAGGCGGGCAAGTCCAACGTCGCCGAGTTCGGCTCCGAGGGCCTGAACCTGCTCGAAGTCGACCGCCTCGTCTGGCTCACCACCGGCAAGGAGCCGTGGGAGCGAATCAGGAACGACAGCGTCTACAAGGAGTTGAAGGTCGCCAAGCAGGGCCGCGACCTCTTCCTGACCTACCAGGACCCGCCGGTCGGCGCGGCGCTGTCCTTCAACACGGTGCTCAGCATCCCCTACGCCATCGACCAGGTCGTCCCGCTTCTCAAGAAGTGACGTGAAAGGCAGCCAGATGTCCGTACTTCCGCTGACCGGAGCCCAGACCGGAATCTGGCTGGCCCAGCAGATAGAGCCGGACAGCCCGGCCTACACCATCGGCTGCTACGTGGAGCTGTCGGCCGACACGTCACGGCTCGCCGACGCGATCAGGCGAGCCGTGAGCGAGGCGGAGAGCCTGCACGTGGTGTTCGCCCAGGACGAGGGACGCCCCGTCCAGATGACCAGGCCCGCGGGCCAGTGGCCGCTTCCCGTGCTCGACCTGACGGAGGCGGCCGCCCGCGCGTGGATGACGGCCGACCTGGCGCGGCCCGTCGACCTCGCCCGCGGCCCGATGTTCGCCCACGTGCTGCTGAGGCTCGGCGACGGCCGGGTGTGGTGGTATCAGCGCTACCACCACCTGGTCACCGACGGCACCGGCGTACTGCGCCTCATCCAGCGCGTGGCCCACCTGTACGGCGACGGCCCCCACGCCGACGTCGACTGGTCGTTTCCCAGGCTGGTCGCGGCCGACGTGGACCACCGCGCCTCGGCCGAGCACGCGGCGGACGCCGACTTCTGGCACGACAGGCTGAAGGGCCTGCCCGACGAGCCCGCCAGGCTGGTGGAGTGCCCACCCGCCCAGGCGGTCGGCTCCCTCCGGCGCACCGTGCACCTGTCGTCGGAGCGCTCCGACCGGTTGAGGGCGTCGGCCGCCGCGCTGGGCTCCCGCCTGTCGCGGCTGGCCATCGCCGCCGTCGCCGCCTACCTGCACAGGGCGAGCGGCGAGCGCGACGTGGTCCTCGGCCTTCCCGTCACCGGCAGGCTCCGAGGTGAGGACTCCCCCGCGCTGATGTCCAACGTGCTGCCGCTCAGGCTCGCCGTGGGCCCGTGGACCACGGGGGCCGAGCTGGTGGCGGCGGTGGCCGAGGAGGTCAGGCGGGTGGCCGCGCACGCCCGCTACCGGGGCGAGGACCTGGCCAGGGAACTCGGCAGGGCCGAGGGGCTGCGCTCGCTCATCGGGCCCACCGTGAACGTCATGCCGTACCACGAGGAGATCAGGTTCGGTGACGGCGGCTGCTCCATCGGCTACCTCTCGCTCGGACCCGTCAGCGACCTGTCCGTGGCGGTCTACGACCGGCCCGCGGGGCAGGGGTTGCGGATCGACTTCGACGCGGACGCCGCCGTCTGCGGGCCCGGCGAGCTCGCCGAGCACGAGCGCCGCTTCCTCCACGTGCTGGAGTCGATGGCCGAGCGGCCCGACCTGCCGCTGGGCGTCATCGACCTGGCGCCGGTCCCGCCGTTCGCGGCTCTGCCCGATCTGCGGGAGGTCTCGTGGACGGCGGCCTTCCGGCGGCGGGCCGCGCTCACGCCCGGCAAGGTCGCGGTGATCTGCGAGTCGGAGCGGCTGACCTACGGCGAGCTGGACGCCAGGGCCGACAGGCTCGCCCACGCGCTGCGCGCCGAAGGCGTCGGTGCCGAGGACGTCGTCGCGGTGGCCGTGCCCCGCTCGGCGGACATGGTCGCCGCGCTGCTCGGCGTCATGAAGGCGGGCGCCGCCTACCTGCCGCTGGACGCCGACCACCCGGCCGACCGGCTGGCGTACATGGTGGACGACGCGGGGGCGCGCCTGCTCGTGACGGTGACCGGCGAGGCCGTCGACCTGCCGCTGCCCCGCCTGCTCATGGACGACCTGCCGCGGGGGCAGGAGGGCGACCTGCCCGAAGGAGAGCTGGACAGGGCCGCCTACGTCATCTACACCTCGGGCTCGACGGGCCGTCCCAAGGGCGTCGTGATCTCCCATGACGGTGTCGGCGCCCTCATCGCCACCGCCGCGGAACGGTTGGGGGTCGATGCCTCCAGCAGGGTCGCGCAGTTCGCCTCCGTGGGCTTCGACGTGGCCGTGTGGGATCTCGTCATGTCGCTGTGCGTGGGAGGGACGGTCGTCGTCGTGCCGTCCGAGCGGCGGGTGGCGGGCGTGGAGCTGACCGGCTACCTCACCGAGCACCAGGTCACCCACATGATCCTGCCGCCGTCACTGGTGGCCGCGCTGCCCGCCGAGTGCGAGCTGCCGGAGGGCGGCGTGCTCGTCGTTGGCACCGAGACCGTCCCCGCCGAGCTGGTGGCCCGCTGGGGCGACCGGATGCGGGTCGTGGTCGCCTACGGCCTGACCGAGGCGACGGTCAACTCCACGCTCTGGCTCGCCGAGCGCGACTGGACGGGCCCTGTGCCGATCGGCGTGCCCGACCCCGGCACGCGCTGCCACATCCTCGACTCCGCCCTGCGCCCCGTCGCGCCTGGCGTCACCGGCGAGCTGTACGTCGGCGGGCGCGGCCTGGCCAGGGGCTACCTGGGCAGGCAGGCGCTGACCGCCGAGCGGTTCGTCGCCGACCCGTTCGGCGAGCCTGGCGCCCGCATGTACCGCACGGGCGACAGGGCCCGCCGGCGTGCCGACGGCACCATCGACTTCCTCGGCCGCGAGGACGGCCAGCTCAAGATCCGCGGCTACCGCATCGAGCCCGGCGAGGTCGAGAGCGTCCTGATGAGCTACCCCTCGGTCGCCCAGGCGGCGGTCACCGCCGTCGAGGACCACAGGGGCGTCAAGCGGCTGGTCGGCTACGTGAGCGGCGAGGGCGACATCGACCCCGCGCCGCTGCGGCGGCTGGCGGCGAGCGCGCTGCCCGAGTACATGGTGCCCGGCACGATCGTCGTGCTGGACGGGCCGCTGCCGCTGACGCCGAACGGCAAGCTGGACAGGCGGGCGCTTCCCCAGCCCGCGTGGACGGCCCAGCCGGGCGGCGCCGCGCCCGCCACCCCGGCGGAGCGGACGCTCGCCGGGCTGTTCGCCGAGGTGCTCGGCCTGCCCTCGGTGGGCGTGCACGACAGCTTCTTCGAGCTCGGCGGCGACAGCATCGTCGCGATCCAGCTGGTCAACAAGGCAAGGCGGGCGGGTCTGGCGATCACGCCCCGCGAGGTCTTCCAGCACAGGACCGTGGCCGCGCTGGCGCAGGGCAGGGAAGGGGCCCTGCCCGAGCGGGCCCACGATCCTGGGGTCGGCCTCGTGGAGGAGACGCCGATCGTCGGCCTGCTGCGCGAGGCGGGCGGGCCGATCGACGGCTTCCACCAGTCGGTGACGGTCCGCGTGCCCGCCGATCTCGGCGAGGGTGTGCTCACCGGGGCGCTGCAGGCCGTCCTCGACCACCACGGCATGCTGCGCGCCCGGCTGCTGCGCGGCGAGGACGGCTGGCGCATGGAGGTGCCGCCGCCCGGTGCCGTACGGGCCGCCGGCCTCCTGACCCTTGCCGGCTCCGACAGCGAGACCGACACCGACGCCGCCGTGGCGCGGCTGGATCCCGCGTCGGGCGTGATGCTGCAGGCGGTGTGGTCGCCGGCCGGGCGGCGGCTGTCGCTGGTGGCCCACCATCTCGTCGTCGACGGCGTCTCCTGGCGCATCCTGCTGGCCGACCTGGCGCAGGCGGCGCAGGCGCTCGCCGCGGGCGAACCGGTCGAGCTGCCTCCGGTCGCCACCTCGTTCGCGCGGTGGTCGCGGCTGCTGGGCGAGGAGGCGCTGTCCCCGTCCCGGCAGGCCGAGCTGGAGCGATGGCGGCCGACGCTCGCCGAGCCCGCCGAGCCCCTCGGATCACGGCCCCTCGACCCCTCGGCCGACACGGCCGCGCGCGAGCGCAGGCTGACGGTCGCCCTGCCCGTCGAGCAGACGGCCCCGCTGCTGACCGATGCCCCCGCCGCCTACCACGGCAACATCAACGACGTCCTGCTGACCGCGCTCGCCGCCGCCTTCTTCCGCCGCCGCGGTCCCGGAGGGCTGCTGGCCGACCTGGAGGGACATGGTCGCGAGCAGGACCAGGTGGCGGGCGAGGCGGACGTGACCCGCACGGTCGGCTGGTTCACCAGCCTGTTCCCCGTGCGGATCGAGGCAGGCGACCTGGCCTGGGAGGAGTTCCGCTCGGGCGGCCCAGGGGTGGGCGACGCGCTCAAGCGGGTCAAGGAGCAGTTGCGCGCCGTCCCCTCGTCGGGCCTCGGCTTCGGCCTGCTGCGCCCGGTGCTCGGCGACCTGCCCGCGCCGGAGCTGCTCTTCAACTACCTCGGGCGTTTCAGGGCGGGAGGCGACGCCGACTGGGAACCCGTGGGCGACGCCGACCCGCTGTCGGCGGGGCGCGACCCCGGGATGCCGCTGACGCACTCTCTGGAGATCAACGCCATCGTCAGGGACGGCGCGTGGGGGCCCGAGCTGAGCGCGACCTGGTCGTGGCCCGAAGGGGTCCTCGATCCCGGCGACGTCGCCGGGCTGGCCGACGCGTGGCTGGAGGCGCTGCGCGGGATCACCGCCCACGTGGCGGAGCCTTCCACGGGCGGGCACACGCCGTCCGACTTCCCCATGGTGACGCTCGGCCAGGAGGAGATCGACGCGCTCCCGCGCGATCTCGAAGACGTCCTTCCCGTGACGCCGCTCCAGCAGGGCCTGTTCTTCCACTCGCTGTCCGACCCCGACGTCTACACCGTCCAGCAGGTCATCGAACTCGCGGGGGACGTCGACCCCGCCAGGCTGCGCGGCGCGGTGCAGCGTCTGGTGGACCGGCACGCGCCGCTGCGCGCGGGCTTCCTGCACCGCGCCGACGGCAGGGTGGCGCAGCACGTCGTCCGCCACGCCGTCGTCCCGTGGGAGGAGGTCTCCTCCGCCGACGTCGAGGAGGTCGCCGAACGCGAGCGCGCGCGTCCCTTCGACCTCGCCGCGCCGCCCCTGCTCAGAGCCGCCCTGGTCAACGGGCGGACGCTCGTCCTGACGCTGCACCACCTGGTCGCCGACGGCTGGTCGGTGCCGATCATGCTGCGTGAGCTGGCGGGCGAGCGCCTCGGTGACGTCACGCCCTACCGCGACTACTTCACCTGGCTGCTGAGCCGTGACGACGAGGCGGCGAGGCAGGCGTGGCGGCGGGCCATGGCAGGGCTCGACGAGCCGACGCTGCTCGGCGCGCCGAGCGAGACGGGCCCGGCGGGCCGGATCTCCTTCGAGATCGGCGCGGACCTGGCCGCGTGGTCGCGGGCGCGCGGGCTGACGCTGAGCACGGTCGTGCAGGGAGCCTGGGGACTGCTGCTCGGCAGGCTGACCGGACGCCGCGACGTGGTCTTCGGCAGCACGGTCTCCGGCAGGCAGGCCGACGTCGAGGGCGTCGAGTCGATGGTCGGCCTCCTGGTCAACACCGTCCCCGTACGGCTGGCATGGCGCCCAGAGGATCGGCCCGCCGACCTGCTGTCCCGGCTCCAGGACGCGCAGGCCGAACTGCTCGACCACCAGCACCTCGGGCTGGCCGAGATCCAGCGGATCAGCGGGTTCGCCACCCTTTTCGACACGCTGGTGGCAGTCGAGAACTATCCCGTCGAGGGCGGGACGGGAGCGATCTCGGGCGTCGACGTCCGCGACGGCTCCCACTACCCGCTGTCGCTCACCGTCGTGCCGGGGCGGCGGGTCGCGTTCAGGCTCGACCACGCCATCGGCGAGACGGCCGCCGCCCGTGTGGCCGAAGGGCTGAAGCGCCTGCTGGAAGGGATGATCGCCGACGCCGACCGTCCGGTGGGCCGCCTGGACCTGATGGACCTCGACGCGGCGCGCCTGGTGGGAGGCCCGCGTGAGGCGCCGGCCACGACGCTGGCGAGCGCGTTCACGGCCCAGGCCGCCAGGACGCCGGACGCGCCTGCCGTGTTCTTCGGCGCCGACGAGATCTCCTACGCCGAACTGGACCGCAGGGCGGGGGCCCTGGCCGTACGGCTGGCGGGGCGAGGGGTCGGCCCTGGCCAGTTCGTGGCGGTGGCGCTGCCGCGCTCGCCCGATCTGCTCGTCGCCATCCTCGGGGTGCTCAAGGCCGGCGCGGCTTACGTGCCGCTCGACCCCGACCATCCGGCCGAGCGGCTGACGTACATGCTCGGCGACTGCGGCGCCCGCGTGGTGGTCACCGTGGCCTCCTTCCCCGAGCACGAGGGGGTGGAGCGCCTCGTCGTCGGCGAACCCGACCGGACGGCGCCCGACCGGACGGTGGCCGACCGGACGGTGGCCGCTCCGCGCCCGGCGGGGCAGGGCGACCCCGCCTACCTGATCTACACCTCGGGCTCGACCGGCCTGCCCAAGGGCGTGGTCGTCACGCACCGGTCGATCGTCGGCCACCTGGCGTGGGCGCAGGACCTGTTCGCCATGGACGCCAGCGACAGGATGCTGCAGCAGGCCTCGGCGAGCTTCGACGCCTCCGTCTGGCAGATCTTCTGGCCGCTGTGCTCGGGCGCCGCCGTCGTGCTCGCCGAGCCGGGCGGGCACGCCGACCCCGCCTATCTGGCGGGGCTCATCAGGGACAGGCGGGTGAGCGTCCTCGACATCGTGCCCTCGATGATCAGGGCATTCCTGGTCACCGACGAGGTCACACGGGATCCCGGCTGGGCGGCGAGCCTGCGCAGGGTCTTCGGCGGGGCCGAGGCGCTGACCGGCGAGCTGGCGCGCCGCTGGCGGGAGCTGACCGGCGTGCCCGTCGACAACGCCTACGGCCCCACCGAGGCGACCGTCCAGGTCACCTGGTGGGACGGGGAGGACGACGGCGGCGAGGCGGTGCCGATCGGCGGACCCGTCTGGAACACCGGGCTCTACGTTCTGGACGTGTGCCTGCGCCCCGCGGCGGAGGGCGAGCTCTACGTCTCGGGCGAGCAACTGGCCCTCGGCTACCACGGCAGGCTCCCGCTCACCGCCGAGCGGTTCGTCGCCGATCCGTTCGGCCCGCCGGGCACGCGCATGTACCGCACCGGCGACCTGGTACGGCTGCGCCCCGACGGCGCGCTCGAGTACGTCGGCAGGACCGACCACCAGGTCAAGATCCATGGTAACCGCGTCGAACTCGGCGAGATCGAGACGCGGCTGGCGGCCCTCGAAGGCGTCGCGGAGGCCGTGGTCGTCGCCCGCGACCACGGCGGCGCCACGCGCCTGATCGGCTACGCCGTCCCCGAGAACGGGGCGGGGGTCGACGGCGCGGAGTTGCGCGCCGCGCTCGCCGCGGCGCTTCCCGCGCCGATGGTGCCGAGCGCGGTCGTGACGCTGGACAGGTTGCCGCTGACCATCAACGGCAAGCTGGACCGCGAGGCCCTGCCCGTCCCTGAGACGGGGCCCAGGAGCGTGCGCGCGCCGCGGACCGAGCGCGAGCGGCTGTTCTGCGACATCTTCGCCGAGGTGCTCGGCGCCGAGGTCGGCGTGGACGACGACTTCTTTTCGCTCGGCGGCGACAGCATCGCCTCGATCGCGGTCTCGGGCCGGGCCCGCAGGGCGGGTCTGGCGCTCAGCCCCCGTGACGTCTTCGCCCGCCGCACCCCCGCGGCGCTGGCGGCGGCGACGGCCGAGGCGACCGAGCCGACGGCCACGGCCGACCTCGTCGCGCTGACCGACGAGGAGAGCGAGCGCGTACGACGCGCCGTCGACGTCGCCGTCGAGGACGTCTGGCCGCTGTCCCCGCTGCAGGAGGGGATCCACTTCCACTCCAGCTACGACGCCGACGCCGTCGACGTCTACACCTCGCAGGACGTCTTCGCGTTCGAGCGGCCCGTCGATGCCGACCGGCTGCGCGCGGCCTGCGCGGCGATGCTGGCGCGCAACACGAGCATGAGGGCGGGTTTCACCGCCGAAGGGCTGTCGCGTCCCGTGCAGTTCGTCGCAGCCGAGGTGGAGGTCCCGCTGCGCGAGGTCGACCTGTCCGGCATGCCGCGCGACGAGCGCGACAGGACCGTGGCCGAACTGCTGGCCGAGGACAGGACCACACGGTTCGACCTGGCCCGCCCTCCGCTCATGCGGCTGCTGCTGATCCGGTGCGGCGACCGCGACCTGCTGGTGCTCAGCCACCACCTCATCCTGTGGGACGGCTGGTCGGGCTGGCTGGTGCTCGAACAACTCCTCGGCGACGCGGCCGCCCTCCCCGCCCCCGGCACCTACCGCGACTACCTCGCGTGGCTGGCCACGCAGCCGGACGGCGAGGCGCTCGCCGCGTGGCGCACGGCCCTGTCGGGACTGGACGAGCCGACGCTCGTCCGGCCGGCCGACGACGGCCTGCGGCCGGCCATCCCCGTCGACCTGGACGTCGTGCTGCCCGCCGAGCTGGGCGACGGCCTCCGCGCGATGGCGCGCGAGACGGGGCTGACGCTCAACACGCTGCTCAACGCGGCGTGGGGGCTCGTGCTCACGGCCACGGTCGGCCGCGACGACGTGGTGTTCGGCGCCGCCGTGGCCGGCAGGCCGGTCGCGGTCGCCGAGGTGGAGAGCATCGTCGGGATGTTCCTCAACACGGTGCCCGTGCGGATCGCCTTCGACCCCCGCGAGTCGGTGCTCGAGCTGGCCGGGCGGATGCAGGACGAGCGTGTGGCGCTGATGCCGTACGAGCATGTGGGACTCGGCGAGTTGCAGAGGGAGAGCGGTCACCGGCGGCTCTTCGACACCCTCTTCGTGCTGCGCGAGGCAGGCGGAGAGGAGCGGATGGCCGAGTTCACCGGCCGTCACGGCATCGTGAACGTGACGGCCGTCGACGCCACCCACTACCCGCTCACGCTCATCGTGACGCAGGGCGCCCGCCTGCGGGTGACGCTGTCGTACCGGCCCGACGTGTTCGGCGGACAGGAGGCGGGCAGGGTGGTCGACCGCTTCGCCGCCGTGCTCGCCCGCATGGTCGCGGCGCCGCACGCCCCGGTCGGCACCATGGACCTGCTGCTGGAAGGCGAGCGCGGGGAAGCGGACCCGCCCAGGCCGCTGCCGCGGGCGACGGTGGCCGAACTGCTCGCCGAGCAGGCGGCCCGCACGCCGGCGGAGGTGGCGCTGGTCTTCGGCGAGGAGCGGCTGACCTACGCCGAGCTCGACGCCCGGATCAACCGGATGGCCAGGCTGCTGATCGAGTACGGCGCGGCGCCCGAGAGGGTGGTCGCGCTCGCGCTGCCCCGCTCGGCCGACATGGTCGTGGCGCTGTTCGCCGTGCTCCAGACCGGCGCCGCCTACCTTCCACTGGACCTGGAGTACCCGGCGGAGCGGCTGTCGTTCATGTTGGAGGACACCTCGCCCGCGTGCGTGGTGACCACCGGGTCCGTGGCCCTGCCGGAGACCGGCGTGCCCCGCCTCGTTCTCGACGATCCCGCCACCTCCGCGCGGCTGGCGGAGCTGCCGCGGGGCGAGCTGACCGACGCCGAGCGGCCCCGCTTCGCCCGCGACCTGCCGCACCGGCTCGAGCACCCCGCCTACGTGATCTTCACCTCGGGGTCCACCGGCCGGCCGAAGGGCGTCGTCACGCCGTACAGGGGCCTGACGAACATGCAGTTCAACCACCGCGAAGCCATCTTCGAGCCGGCGATCGCCGCCGGTGGGGGGCGGCGGCTGCGCATCGCGCACACGGTCTCCTTCGCCTTCGACATGTCGTGGGAGGAACTGCTGTGGCTGGTCGAGGGGCACGAGGTCCACGTCTGTGACGAGCACCTGCGGCGCGACGCCGAGGCCCTGGTCGCCTACTGCGACAGGGAGCGCGTCGACGTCGTCAACGTGACGCCCACCTACGCCCATCACCTGATCGAGCAGGGCCTGCTCGAAGGGCATCGGCCGCCGCTGGTGCTGCTGGGCGGCGAGGCCGTCTCCGAGACGGTGTGGTCCGCGCTGCGCGACACCGAGGGCACCTTCGGCTACAACCTCTACGGGCCGACCGAGTACACGATCAACACGCTTGGCGCGTCCACGGACGACAGCGCCACGCCGACCGTGGGCAGGCCGATCTGGAACACCCGCGCGTACGTGCTCGACTCCGCGCTGCGCCCGGTGCCGCCCGGCACCCCGGGCGAGCTGTACATCACGGGCGTCGGCCTGGCCCGCGGCTATCACCGTCGCCCCGCGCTGACCGCCGCGGCCTTCGTCGCCGACCCGTTCGGCGTGCCGGGCGCCCGGATGTACCGCACGGGCGACCTGGTACGGCAGCGCCCCGACGGCGCCCTCGACTTCCTCGGCCGCACCGACGACCAGGTGAAGATCAGGGGATACCGGGTGGAGCCGAGCGAGGTGGCCGCGGCGCTGGAGGAGCACCCGCTGGTCTCCCACGCGGCTGTCGTCGCCGACGGCGGCAGGCGGCTGCTCGGCTATGTCGTGCTCCGGAGCGAGGACGGGGATCCGGCGCAGGTGCGCGGGTTCCTGAAGGACAGGCTGCCGGGCTACATGGTGCCCGCCGCGCTCGTCGCGGTGGACCGCCTGCCGCTCACCGTGAACGGCAAGCTGGACGTGCGGGCGCTACCCCGGCCCGCCGTCAGCGGCGGCGGGCAGAGCCGCCCGCCCGGCTCGGCGCGCGAGCGCGTGCTGTGCGAGCTGTACGGCGAACTGCTGGGTGTGGAGGGCGTCGGCGTCGACGACGACTTCTTCGATCTGGGCGGGCACTCCCTGCTGGCCACCCGGCTGGTCAGCAGGGCCCGCGCGGCCCTCGGCGCCGAGCTGGCGATCCGCGACCTGTTCGAGGCGCCGACCGTCGCCGAGCTGGCCGTCAGACTGACCGGGCACGACGTGCGCCCCGCGCTGGCCGCGGTGGCCGAGCGTCCCGCCGAGCCTCCGCTGTCGTTCGCGCAGCAGCGGCTGTGGGTGATCGAACAGCTGGAAGGTCCGTCGGCGCTGTACAACTTCCCGCTGGTGATGCGGCTGCGCGGCGAACTCGACGTCGAGGCGCTGGCGGCCGCGCTGGCCGACCTGACGGCCCGCCACGAGGCGCTGCGCACGCTGATCGTCGAGCGGGAGGGCCGCCCCTTCCAGCGCGTGGTGAGCGTGGAGCAGGCGATCCCCTCCGTCGAGGTCGTCGACGGAGACGAGGCGTCGCTGGAGGCGATCATCGCCAGGCCCTTCGACCTGGCGGCCGAGCTGCCGCTGCGGGCCACCGTCGTCAGGCTCGGCGAGCGCGACCACGTGGTGGCGCTGCTGCTGCACCACATCACGACCGACGAGTGGTCGGACGGGCCGTTCCTGCGCGACCTGTCGGCCGCCTACGCCGCCCGCCGCAGGGGCGTGGCCCCCGCGTGGGAGCCGCTGCCGGTGCAGTACGTCGACTACACGCTCTGGCAGCGGCGGCTGCTCGGCGACAGATCGGACCCCGAGAGCGTGGCCGCCCGCCAGCTCGCGTTCTGGGCCGAGACGTTGCGCGGGGCGCCCGAGCGGCTCGAACTGCCCGCCGACAGGCCGTACCCCGCGCGCCCCACCGCGGCGGGCGGCGAGCTGCGGGTCGACTTCGGCGAGGAGGACAGCGAGCGGCTGCGACGGCTGGCCCAAAGGTCGGGCGCGAGCATGTTCATGGTCTGCCACGCGGCGGTCGCCGCGCTGCTGCACCGTCTCGGCGCCGGTGACGACCTCCCGCTCGGCGTGCCGATCTCGGGTCGCACCGACGAGGCCCTGGACGATCTCGTGGGCTTCTTCGTCAACACGCTCGTGCTGCGCGCCGACGTGTCGGGCGACCCGACGTTCGCCGAGCTGGTCGCGCGGCTCAGGGAGCACGACCTGGCCGCCTTCTCCCACCAGGACGTGCCGTTCGAGGCGGTCGTGGAGGAGCTCAACCCGGTACGGTCACCCGGCCGCAACCCGCTGTTCCAGGTAATGGTCGGCTACCGCAACCGCGCGGCCGACGACTTCGCCCTGGAGGGGCTCGAGACGCTGCCCGCGCCCGTGGACGCGAGCACCGCCACGTTCGACCTGGTGTTCGGCTTCGCCGAGGATGCCGCGATCTCCTGCGTGATCGGATACCGCTCCGACCTGTTCGACAGGTCCACGGTCGCCGCGATCGGAGAGCGGCTGGCGGGACTCGTGGAGATCGTCGCCGCCGACCCCTCGGTCCGGGTCGGCGAGATCGACGTGCTGACCAGGGACGAGCGGGAACTGGTCGTGACGGGCTTCAACGCGACCGACCGTCAGGTGGCCGAGGAGAGCATGCACGGGATGTTCCTGCGCAGGGTCGCCGAGCGCCCCGACGCCGTCGCGGTGGTCGAGGGCGGCCGTTCGGTCACCTACGCCGAACTGGACGCGCTCTCCGACCGGATGGCCGGGGTGCTCGCCCACCACGGCGTGCGGGAGGAGAGCGTGGTCGGCGTGGCGGTGCCGCGCTCGGTGGACATGGTCGCGGTGATGCTCGGCGCGCTCAAGCTCGGCGCGGCCTTCCTCCCGCTCGACCTCGCCCATCCCGTGGACCGCCTGGCGTACATGGTGGGCGACTCGGGGGCGAAGGTGGTCGTGGCCGCCCATCCGGTCGAAGGGCTGGACGTGCTGCTGCTCGACGACGCCCGCGGCGGGGAGCGGCGCAGGCCCGCCTATCCCGAGGTCACGCTCGACCAGGCGGCCTACGTCATCTACACCTCGGGCTCGACGGGACGGCCGAAGGGCGTTCTCGTCACCCACGAGGGGATCGGCAGCCTGGTGGCCACGGCCGTCGACAGGATGGGGCTCACCCCCGACAGCAGGGTGCTCCACTTCGCCTCGATCGGGTTCGACGTCACCGCCTTCGAGCTGAGCATGGCGCTGTGCCACGGCGGCAGCCTGGTGCTCGTCCCCGACGCGGCGAGGGTGCCGGGCCGTGAGCTGACCGACTTCATGAACGAGCAGCGGATCACCCACGCCATCCTGCCGCCCTCCCTGGTGGCGGCGCTGCCCGCCGGCTGCGAGCCGCCCGAGGGCTGCACCGTGCTGGTCGGCACGGAGACGGTCCCGCCGGACGTGATCGAGCGGTGGGCGGGCAGGCTGCGGCTGCTGGCCGCCTACGGCCTCACCGAGGCCACGGTGAACTCGACGCTGTGGGCGGCCGAGCCCGGCTGGGCAGGGGCGGTGCCGATCGGCGTTCCCGACCCCAACACCCACGCCTACGTGCTCGACGAACGCCTGCGCCCGGTGCCGCCCGGCGTGGCGGGCGAGCTGTACGTCGCGGGACGCGGCCTGGCGCGCGGATACCTCGGCAGGCACGGCCTGACCTCCGAGCGGTTCGTGGCCTGCCCGTTCGGCCCTCCGGGCGCCAGGATGTACCGGACGGGCGACAGGGCCCGCTGGCGGGCCGAGGGCAACCTCGACTTCCTGGGCAGGGCGGACGACCAGGTCAAGATCCGCGGCTTCAGGATCGAGCCCGGCGAGATCGCGGGCGCGATGACCAGGCACCCGTCGATCTCCCAGGCGGCCGTCGTGACGGACACGAGCGGGCCGGAGCCGCGCCTGATCGGTTACGCCGTCTCGACGGCGGGCCCGCTCGACCCCGCGCGGGTGCGGGCGCACGTGGCGGCGCTGCTGCCGCCCGCCATGGTGCCTTCCGCGGTGGTGGTGCTCGACCGGCCACTGCCGCTGACGCCCAACGGCAAGCTGGACCGCGCCGCGCTGCCCGCGCCCGACTGGTCGGCGCTGACCGGCGCCACCCGACCGCGTACGGGACGCCAGCACCGGCTCGCGGAGCTGTTCGCCGAGGTCCTCGGCCTGCCCGAGGTCGGTGTCCACGACAACTTCTTCGAGCTCGGCGGGCACTCGATGTCGGCCATGCGGCTGCTCGGCAGGATCCGCACGACGATGGACGCCCGCCTCGCGCTGCGGGCGGTCTTCGACGCGCCCACCGTCGCCGCGCTGGCGGCCGTGCTCGACGAGGGCGACCTCGGCGACAGGGCCAGGCTGCGGCGACTGGACCTGCCCGCGGCGCCGCCCCAGGAATGGCAGTGGTCCAGACACAGGGAGGGCGCGCCCTACGACATGGCGTTCGCGCTGCGCTCCCCCGACGCCGATGCCGCCGCCGCGGCGCTCGCCGACGTCACCGCCCGCCACGAGCCGCTGCGTACGGCCCTGGTGCTCCGCGACGGCGGACTCGTCCAGGTGCCGGCGGCGCAGTGGCTGGAGCGCATCCGGGTGCGCGACCTCGACGAGGGGCTGCGCACGCTGGCGACCGAACCCGCCGACCTGGAGGGGCGGCCCCCGTTGCGGGCCAGGCTCCTCACCGACGAGGCGGGCGCGCAGGCGCTGCTGCTGACCATGCACTATCTCGCCGTCGACGAGTGGTCGGTGGTGCCGCTCGTGCGCGACTTCGCCGCCGCCTACGAGGCCAGGCGGCGGGGCCGCGCCCCCGAATGGGAGCCGCTGCCGGTCGGTTACGGCGACTACACGCGGTGGGCGCACGAGGTGGCCGACGACGGGCAGCTCGACCACTGGCGGCGGGCGCTGGACGGGATGCCGCGGACGCTCGCGCTGCCGTACGACAGGCAGGGCGAGGGCGTGCGCGGCGGCCACGTCGGCGTCGCGCTCGACGCGGAGCTGCACAGGGGCATCGACAGGCTCGCCGCCGAGAGCGGCGCCAGCATGTTCATGGTGCTGCACGCGGCGTTCGCGACCCTGCTCACCCGGCGAGGGGCGGGCACCGACCTGCCGATCGCCTCGCTGGTGGCGGGCCGCGCGGAGGAGGAGCTGACCGGCCTGGTGGGCTGCTTCTTCAACACCGTCGTCCTGCGCACCGACACCTCGGGCGAACCGACCTTCCGCGAGCTGCTCGCAAGGGTCAGGGAGAGCGACCTGACCGCGCTCGACCGGCAGGACGTGCCGTTCGACAGGGTGGCAGGGGCGCTGGGCCTGCGGGCTCCGCAGGTGATGATCGTCCACCATGAGCAGGCCGACATGGGCGAGCAGGCCTTCGAGCACCTCCCGACGGGGGCGCTCAACGCCGACCTCACGCTCAGCTTCTTCGAGCCGCGCGGCGACGGTCCCGTGGAGTGCCTGCTGGAGTACGCGACCGACCTGTTCGACCAGGCCACGGTCCAGTCCATGGCGGACGAGCTGGTCCGCATTCTGAACACCGAAGTGAGGAGTTAAGGCATGAGCACGAACCCGTTCGAGGACAGGGACGGCCGGTTCCTGGTGCTGGTCAACGACGAGGGCCAGCACTCGTTGTGGCCGTCGTTCGCCGAGGTGCCCGCAGGGTGGCAGGTGGTCTTCGGCGAGGAGACGCGCGAGGCCTGCCTGGAGTACGTGGAGACCCACTGGACCGACCTGCGGCCCCGCAGCCTCGTCGAGGCCATGGAGCAGGGCTGAGCCCTGCGCTGCTGCTCACGTGCGGGGCCCGGCCCCGCTACCGCTCGCGGTGGCCGGACCAGGCCTCCCACAGGGCCGCGTAGCGGCCGCCGGCACGCACGAGCTCGTCGTGCGTGCCGGTCTCGGCCACCCGGCCCTCCTCCAGCAGGACCACGCGATCGGCGGCCGCCGCCTGGGTGAGCCGGTGGGCGACCACGAGCGCGGTCCTGCCCTCGATCGCGGCCGCGGCCGACGCCTCCAGCGCCCTGGCGCCCGCGCTGCCCGCCTCCGCCGTGGCCTCGTCCAGCACGACCACCGGCGGATCCGCCAGCACCAGCCTGGCCAGCGCGAGCTGCTGGGCCTGGGCGGCGGTGAGCCGGTGGCCGCTCTCCCCCACCACGGTGTCGAGTCCCTCGGGCAGCGCCCGCACCCATGCCAGCGCGCCGACGAGGTCGAGCGCGGCGACCAGGTCCTCGCCTCCGGCCTCCGGCCTGGCCAGCCTCAGATCGTCGGCGAGCGTGCCGGTGAAGACGTGCACTTCCTGGGTGAGCAGCGCGACGTTCCTGTCATCGCCGTCGACGGTGATCGAGCCGCTGTCCGGCTCGTGGATGCCCGCGATCAGCTTGGCCAGCGTGGTCTTGCCCGCTCCGCTGGCCCCCACGAGCGCGACCGTCTCCTTGGCCGCGATGTCCAGGTCGACCCCGCGCAGCACCGGATGGCCGCTCCTGTAGGCGTACCCGACGTCCGAGACGCGGACGTCAGGGGCGGGCGAGCCGGAGGCCAGGGGCGGCGCGGGCACGGCGGCGGCGTCGACCACCCCGACCAGCCTGGCCAGGCCCGCCCCCGCGGCCTGCGCGTCGTCGACCAGGCCGAGCGCGATGTTGATGGGCGTGAACAGACTGTGGAAGTAGAGGGCCGCGGCGCCTGCCGTGCCGATCGAGACCTCGCCGCCGCGAACCAGCAGGAAGCCCGTCACGAGCACCGCCGACAGCCCGGCCCACTCGGCCAGGTTCAGCCTGCCGTAGAACCCGGTGACCAGCCTGACGCCGGCCACCGCGAGGTCGACCGCGGCCCGTGAGGCGGCCCCCACCATCGACAGGTGCCGGTCGGCGAGCCTGAACGCGCGCACGGTCGGCGCGCCGCCGACCGTGCCGAGCAGTTGCTGCTGCTGGGCGCCGACGGCCACCCGCTGCGACGCGTAGAGCGGCACGGCGCGGCGCACGTACCAGCGCAGCGTGTGCGCCTGGATCGGCACCGCGACCAGCGCGACGAGCAGGAAGCGCCAGTCGAGGACCGCCATGCCCACCAGGGTGAGCCCGATCGTCAGGACCGAGCGGGCCAGCGCGGGCAGCGCGTCGCGGACCGCGTTGGTGATCACCGCCACGTCGCTCGTGACGCGGGAGGTCAGGTCGCCCGAACCGGCCCGCTCGACCTGGTCGAGCGGCAGCCGCAGCGCCCTGTCGACGAAGCGTTCGCGCAGGGCGGCGAGCATCCCCTCGCCCAGCCGCGCCACGAGGGAGACCCCGAGCGCGGTCGCCACGCCATGGCCCACCGCGATCGCCACGAGCCAGGTCACGGGCTCGGTGATCGCCGCCGCCGGGCTTGCCCGGGCGACCAGGTCGATGATGTGGCCCAGCACCGGGGCGGTGAGCAGGCCGATCCCTGTCGCGACGACCAGGACGGCGAAGCCGCCCAGCGCCGCGAACCTGTGGGGCCCGGCCAGCCGCCACACCGCCGCCCTGGTCTGCGCCGCGGTGGCGGTCGGCAGCAGCTCGCGGTCCTCGGTCGTCGTCATCGGCGCTCTCCTCGCGGCGGGTTCGTGCTCGTTGTCGTCGGCGGGCGGTGCTCGTTCTTCTCCGGACGGTCCTCGTTCGCGTTCCTCGCCGGACGGGTGCAGGATCGCGGCCCCCGGGCCAGGACCGCGGCACCTCGGGCCAGGACCGCGGCCCCTCGGGTCAGGACCGCGGCCCGTCAGGTCAGGACCGCGGCCCGGTAGGTCTCGTGGTCGTGGACGAGCTCGGCGTGGGTGCCGTGGGTGATCCGGCCGTCGCCGTCCACGAAGATCACCCTGTCGGCCCCCGCCAGCAGCGCGGGGCTGGTGACGACCATGATCGTGGTGCGCCCCTCCCTCGCGGTCCTGATCCCCCGGGCGATCCTGGCCTCGGTGGCCGCGTCGACCGCGGTGGTCGGGTCATGCAGGATCAGCACCGGCGGTGCCGCCGCCAGCGCCCTGGCCAGGGCCACCCGCTGCCGCTGGCCGCCCGACAGCGACAGGCCCCGCTCGGTGAGCGGGGTCTGCGTCCCGTACGGCAGCGCGGCCGCCACCTGGTCGGCGGCGGCCGCCTCCATGGCGGGCCAGGCCGCGCCGGGCTCGGCGGCGGCGCCGACGTTCTCCAGCAGCGTGCCCTCGAACAGGTCGGCGTCGTGCTCGGCCACCACGATCGCCCTGCGCACCTGCCCTGGCTCGATGCTCGACAGCGGCACGCCGTCCAGCTCGACGACGCCCGACTCGGGGTCGGCCGCCCTGCCGAGCACCTTCAGCAGCGAGGTGGCGACGGCGGGGTCGATCGTGACGACGCCGAGCAGCTCGCCAGGCGCCACCTCGACGCTCACGTCGCGCAGCAGGCCGTAGGAGACCTCCTTCAACGCGATCCCGCCGCGCACGTCCGGCGGCAGGTCGTCCTCGCCTCCCGCCACCGCGGGCGGTGAGGACAGCACCGACGCGATCCTCGCGGCCGACGCCCTGCCCTGGGCGAGCTCTCCGTTGGCCCACGCCAGGATCGACAGCGGCGTGAGCAGGAACTGCGCCAGGCCGACGGCGGCCACCAACTGGCCTACGCTGATGTCGCCCTGCGCGGCCAGCCGCCCGCCCACCAGCGCCACGATCGCGATGAAGACACCGGTCAGGATCAGCATGCCGCCGTCGTGCCAGGCCTGCGCCCTGGCCGCCCGCACCGTCGCGGTGAGCGCGTCCCTGCTGGTCGCGCGATACCGGTCGACCGCGGCCCGCTCGGCGCCCATCCCCTTGAGCACCCGCAGTCCCGCGATCAGGTCGGCGGCGACTCCTGAGGCCTTGGCGGCCCGTTCCTGCTCAGCGCCGCTGCGCCGTTCCAGCGGCTTGCCCAGCAGGTGTGCCAGCGCCAGCAGCGGCGGGACACCAAGCAGCACCAGCAGGCCGAGCGGCACGGACACCAGCAGCAGCGCCACGCCTCCGGCCAGCAGGCCCGCGAGCGCCGCGGCCCCCGCGCTCAGCGCGACGTTGACCGCGCCCACCCGCTTGGCGTCGGCGGTGGCGATGGAGACCAGCTCTCCGGGCAGCCGTCCCGTCTCCGCGCCCGCCCTGTGCTCCAGCACCCGGCCGGTCAGTGCCAGGCGCAGCTCGTGCGCGGCCAGTTCGGCCGCCTTCTCCGCGGCGCGGGCGCTGAACCGGTAGCTGGTGGACAGCCCGGCGAACACCAGCGCCAGGACGGCGATCCAGGCGACGAGGGCGCGGCCGTCACCGCCCGAGACCGCCTGGTCGATCACCACGCCGACCACGACGGGGACCAGGGCCTCTCCTGTCTGGTGGCTCGCGGCGAGCACGGCTCCGCCCGCGCTCAGCTTCCACTGTCCGGTGATGGCACGTCGCAGGACGTCACGGCCTTCGATGGGCACTGCTGCGGTTCCTCCGGCTCGTCGCGCGCGGGTTCGCACTAAGGTGAGCCTAACCTAATATGATCGATCGCAGGAGGGCGATCCACCCCCGAGGCCGGTCAGGTGACGTGCCGGCGCCCACCGGACGCCGACGCCACGTCGGCCACGCCGGTGCCGGTCAGCACGACCGGCCGGTCTCCGTCCGCCAGGAGCAGCCCGGCGGCGATGGACGCGCGCCGGCCCGATCCGCAGGCGACCAGCGCCAGGCGACCGCCTCCGCGGCGCCGGCCCGATCCGCAGGCGACCAGCGCCAGGCGACCGCCTCCGCAGCGCCAGGACGAGTTCGGCCCCCGTACGGCGGGCGGCCTGCTCGCGCCGACGAATCGGGCGGCAAGGTCGGTGTCAGGAGGTCGGGCGTGAGGGGAGCCGGCCGGAGTCGACCGAGTCGAGGACGCGCGCGGCGCCGCCGAGGGCCGCGGCGCCGTACCCCAGCGTGGAGGCGACGATGCGGCAGCCGCCCAGGTCCGCCGCGATGGTCCGGTCCCTCGCCTCGGCGGCGGCCGCGGGCAGCAGCCACGGGGCGAGCGGGACGTAGTAGCCGCCCAGGATCACCGCTTCGGGGTTGAGGAGGTTCGTGGCGATCGCGATGCCCTTGCCGAGGTCGCGGCCGACCCTGGCGAGCCGGTCGAGGGTCGGCCGGTCGCCCGCCTTCGCCCTGCGGACGACCTCCTCGATCTCCGGCTCCACCTCCGCGGGGTCGGTCGACGAGACGAGCACGCCGATGCCCGCGACGGCCTCCAGGCAGCCGGTACGGCCGCAGCGGCACGCCGGCCCCTCGGGATCGATCTCGATGTGCCCGATCTCCCCGCCGAACCCCTGGCCGCCGCGCCGCAGCCGCCCGTCGAGGATGACGCCGGCGCCGACGCCCACCTCGCCGGTCAGGTACACCAGGTTCGGGGTGCCGCCGAGCGGACCGAACCGATGCTCCGCCAGGACCGCGAGGTTCGCGTCGTTCTCCACCTGGATGGGCAGGCCCGGGTCGTGGAGCGCCTTGGCGAGGTCGCCCGCCAGGTCCACCCCGCGCCAGCCGAGGTTGGGCGCCACCACGACCGTGCCGCCGGTGTCGATCAGGCCGGGAACGGCGACCGCCACACCCAGCGCCTGCCGCCGGTCCCTCGTCATGCGGCTGATGACGCGCCTGGTGAGAGCGGCGATCGCGGACACGGCCTGCGCGGGCGTGGCCGTCGCGCCGGGGAAGGAGCGCCGCCACGACAGCAGCCGCTCCCCCGACAGGTCCACCGCGACCGCCGTCAGGTAGTCGACGTTGATCTCGAGGCCGATCGACGCGTACGGCGAGCCGTCCAGGACCAGCATCGTGGCCGGCCGGCCGACGCGGTGCTCCGTCAGGCCCACCTCGCGCAGCAGCCGCCGGTCGATGAGGTCGGCGACGAGGCTGGACACGGTGGCCTTGTTGAGCCCCGTGGAAGCGGCGATGTCGGCCCTCGAGCAGGGCGCGTTGTCGCGCACGAACCTCAGGACGACGGCGAGATTGGCCGCCCTGACGTCGGTGAAGTCCGCGGGCCGCGGGTCCGCTGAGGAAGTGATCAAGGTCAGCCCCGTTCCCCACGATCGGCCAGGCTGGCCCCATCATGCCGCACGTCGGCGCCCCCAGACCAATTCCTCGCGACCCCTCCCACGTGGGAGCGATTCCACAGGAGGGATTCGTTCGGACACTGGCCCAACCAATCAGAGAGGCCCGAGCCTACCTGCTTGCTGATCCAGTTCGACCGCCTGGACGACCTGGCGGCGGAGCTGGGCTGAGCGACCCCGGCCGGACCGGTCAGGAACCGCCGCCCGGCCGGCGTTCGCGCCAGGCGTCCAGGAACTCCTCGACGTCATAGGGCATCAGGTTGAGCGGCGGACCCGACATCGCCTTCCTGTTGCCCTCGGCGATCTTCCCGTTGATCTCTTCGAGGATGCGCCTGACCTCGTCCTCGGTGGCGGCGGCCCGCGCCTCGGCCAGTGCGCTCTCCGCCTCCTTGCGCAGGGCGAGCGAGGGAGGCAGCGGCATGGTCAGGCTCTCGTCGGCGAGTTTGCGCTTGACCCACCAAAGCTCGTCGTTCAGCTCGTTCCTGTTCGGCAGCGGCTTGCCGGCGCCCGGCAGGTCGTCGAACTCGCCGCGCTCCTGCGCTTCACGGATCTGCCGGTCGATCAACGTCTCGAAGCGATCGGTCATGGACGCTCCTCCCGCGTATCAGGCGACGTCACCATCCTGACACGCGAAACGATCGGTCCCGTGCCTGGGTCGCACGCCGTGTCCCCGCGCTCGCGGCCGACGCGACGCGATCCGGCGGGCCGCCGGCGGGCGGTGCGGGAGACTGGGGAGGTGACCATCGAGAACGCCCGTCCGGGTCCACCGGAGACCAGCCCATCGATCGTGCTGCTCACGCTGGCGCACCGGATCGAGACCGAGCTCGGGGCCGCCCTCGCGCCGCTGGGACTGACCGTCAGCAGGCTCGGCCTGCTCGGGCACATCTCCGGCGTGCCCGGGGTGTCGTTCAGCGACCTGGCACGCATGTCAGGGATCACCGTCCAGAGCGTCCACACGGCGGTGAAGGCGCTGTCCGGCGCCGGGCTCGTCCGTGACAACACCGCCCGCCCCGGGTCCGCCTCGGCCATCGAGATCACACCTGACGGCAGGCGCCTCATGCAGGAGGCGGCGAAGGCCCTGGCCGAGGTGGATGAGCGGCTGTTCGGTCCGGACGCCGACCCGATCCAGCGCCAGATCGCCGACGCCGTACGTGCCGCGTTCGGGACCGGCCCCTGACGCCCGCCTTCAGGCAGGCTGAAACCTTCTGCTAGGCTTCAGCCTGCCTGAAGGTTGCGACGAGGAGGAGACCCCGTGGATGCCGTGCTGCTGTCGATCCATGTGCTCGCAAGCATCGTGCTGGTCGGTGGCTCGGCCATCGCGACCAGCCTGTTCCCCCGCTACGCCCCCGTCGCCACGAGCGTCACGGCGGCCCAGGGCGTCGCGGGCGCGCCGGCAGACCCGCTGCAGGACACCCAAGGGGAGCGCGACAGGGCCGTGGCCGTCGCGCTGCACCGCATCACCCGCGGCTACGGCATGCTCGGCGTCGTCGTGCCGGTCGCGGGGATCACCCTGGCCCTCGTCCAGGGCCGGATGGGCGAGCTCTGGATCACGGTCTCCATGGTCCTCACCGCCGTGGCGGGCGGGCTGCTCGCGCTGCAGATCTATCCGCGGCAACGTGACGCCCTCGCCGCACCGGACGACGGCACGCGGCTGCGCACGCTGAGCATGCTCGCCGGGATCTACAACCTGCTGTGGGCGGTCGTCGTGGTCCTCATGATCGTGCGCCCCGGAGCCCAGGCCTGAGGCGGCGGCGTCCGGACCTCCCCACTGGCGGCCGCTCGTCAGCCGCTCCGGTCGTCAGGCGTGATCCGATGCAGGGTCGGCGAGCCACCGATCGAACCACGCGCGGGTGCGCCGCAGAACGTCGAGTTGGTGATGACGTTCCTGGATCGCATGGCCTTCCCTCGGATAGACGACGAACTCGTGCGCGACCCCGTACCGCCGCAAGGCTCGATGGAAGTACGTGGCCTGGGCAACCGGCACATTCGTGTCGTCCTCACCATGCAGGATCAGAACCGGGGTGCGGATCTTCGAGGCGTACGAGACAGGGCTGAGCTCGTCGTGCCGGTGCGGGCCGGTGCCCTCCCAGCCGCAGCTACCACCGAGCCCCGCCTCCAAGGTCCCCAGTTCGCCGGTGGCGACGAGCATCCCCCAGTCGCTGATACCGGCGCCCATCACCGCGGCCTTGAACCTGCCGGTCTGCCCGACAGCCCACGCGGCCATGAACCCTCCATGACTCCATCCACCGATCCCGAGCCGATCCGGGTCCGCGACGCCGTCGGCGATCAGCAGGTCGATGCCACTGACGATGTCGGTCCATTCGTCCATCCCGACCGCTCCCGCGACGGCCGCCGCGAAGGCGTGCCCGTGGCCCTCACCGCCACGCGGATTAGGCAGGAAGACCGCGTATCCCGCGGTCGCGAACCACTGTCCCGACAGGCCCATGCCGAGCATGAACCGGTCGGCGAACCTGTCGTACGGACCGCCGTGCACCAGCGTGACGAGCGGAAACGGGCCGTCTTGACGCCCCCGGCCAGCCGGCAGGATCAGCAGCCCGTCGAGCTCAAGCCCGTCGGACGCGCTGTAGGACAGGCGTTCCTGAGTTCCCCACCTGAGCGCGCGCAGCTCCGGCCTGGTGTCGCTGATCCTGATGAGCCGACCGGCAGGCGGCCCGGCGTGAACGTTCATCGGCTCGTACGGCGTGCTCACCAGGGCTGCGACAAGTTCGCCCGAGTGACACGCGGTGAGTGCACCGGCCAAGCCGGTCACGGAGGACAGCCACTGGAACCGTCGCGTTTCCGGATCGAGCCGGTAGATCGCGGTGTCAAGCGCGTCGGCGAACAGCGCCAGCGGCGGCCCATCGGCGATCTGCGCCAAACCAGAAGGGCAGACGGACATTCCGCTGGTCAGGTTGCGATGCTCCCCTGCGGCACCGCTCTCGGGCACGATGAGATCGAAGACGGCGCGGCCGCCCACCGGGCCGGGCGGGGTCGTCGCCAGGTAGCACACGTGCCAGACGCCGCCGGGGTTCCACCAGGTCGGCGAGGACGCCTCCATCGCGGTCTGGCCGAGATCCTGTACGTCCCCCGTCTTCACCTCGACCACATGCAACTCGCCGGCAGGGCTGAACGGGTCGAACTCCGGAGTGGCTCGGCTGAGCACCGCGAGCCTGCCGTCCGGACACTGCGTCACGTCGACGACGTGCCTGTCACCGAGTCCGTCCACCACACGCCACACGCCGGTGTCCAGGTCAAGGAGCCGTAACCGCCCGTAGGGCGCCTGCTCTCCCCACACTTTCGCGTCGTGCTCATCCTCGCCGGTCGGCTCGTCAGCGGCCACCACCGCGACCACCCGGTCGTCAGCAAGCGGGAGGTAGTGGGAGATCCCGCTCTTCCCAGTGGTCAGCGCCTGCGCCTCACCGCCGTGAAGGGATATCCGATGCAGTTGAACGGTGCCCGGCTTCATCCGATCGGAGCCGAAGAACAGCGAGCCTGAATCCGACGCCCAGCGCGGCAGGGAGTCCTTGGCCGTACCAGCGGTCAGCTTCTTGGGCGATGAGCTCCCATCAGTCGCGGCGACCCAGATCGCACTGCTCGGGTGCCGCTCCTTCCGCCCGATCGTGGCGGCCGTGTAGGCGATCCAGCGGCCATCCGGGGAAATGACCGGATGGAGCGGCGCGACACCGTCCACGATCACCTGCGGTGAGACTTCGTCGATCAAGCTCGTCCTCCCGTAGCACGTGGAATGATCAGCCCAGTGGCGATCATGCCACTGGGCCGTGAGAATCGGTCGGCATTCCAGATCGCCGAGATCGCGTGCACTCGACGAGGCGAGCCGGGCCGACTTCCTCAAACCAAGCGATATGGCAACTGAGCAGCGATCAGAAGGTCACAGCTCGGCTGTCAGCCGAGCGATCACTCGCATCTTGTTCATCGCGTCCAGGGCGGCGACCTTGTACGACTCCGCGAGCGTCGGATAGTTGAACACGGCGTTGACCAGATAGTCGACCGTGCCGCCGCATCCCATGACGGTCTGCCCGATGTGAACCAGCTCGGTGGCTCCCGTGCCGAAGACGTGGACGCCGAGCAGCCGCCGGTCCTCGGAGGAGACGAGCAGCTTGAGCATCCCGTACGAGTCGCCGATGATCTGCCCCCTGGCGAGTTCCCGATACCGCGAGACACCCACCTCGAACGGGATCTTGTCACGGGTGAGCTCGTCTTCGGACTTCCCGACGAAGCTGATCTCGGGAATGGTGTAGATCCCGATCGGCGACAGCTCCTGCATCTCCGCCACCGGTTCGGCGCACGCGTGCTGGGCTGCCAGCCGTCCCTGCTCCATCGAGGTGGCCGCGAGCGCGGGGAAGCCGATCACGTCGCCGACCGCGTAGATGTGCGGGACGGACGTGGCGTAGTTCTCGTCCACCTGGATCCGGCCTCGGTCGTCAGCGGCGAGTCCGGCGTTCTCCAGGCACACCTCCGCCGTCTTGCCCTGCCGGCCCGCCGAGTACATGACACAGTCGGCGGGGATCTTCTTGCCGCTCTCCAAGACCGTCAAGGCCCCACGCGGCCGCCGCTCGACCGCGGCGACGTTCTCACCGAACCGGAACGTGACGGCCAGATCGCGCAGGTGGTACTTGAGCGCCTCCACGATCTCCAGATCGCAGAACTCCAGCATCCGCTCACGGCGCTCCACCACGGTGACCTTCGTGCCGAGCGCCGCGAACATCGAGGCGTACTCGATGCCGATGACCCCGGCTCCGACGACGACGAGGGTCTCGGGCACCCGATCGAGATGCAGGATCGCGTCCGAGTCGATGATCATCTTGTCGTCGAACTCCACGCTGGACGGGCGGGCCGGCGAAGTCCCCGTGGCGATCACGATCTTCTCGGCCGTGATCTTCCTCTCCTCGTCCCCGGTGACTCCGATGGTGTGAGCGTCCAGGAACCGCCCGGTGCCCTGCAGGACCGTCACGTGGTTGCGGCCCAGCTGGCTCCGGATCACCTGGATCTCCCGGCCGATCACGTGCTGCGTGCGCATCCCGAGATCCGCGACCGTGATCTCCTCCTTCACCCGGTAGCTCGCTCCGTACAGCTCTCGCTGGTTGAGACCGGTCAGGTAGAGGACGGCTTCCCGCAGGGTCTTCGACGGGATCGTCCCTGTGTTGATGCACACGCCTCCGAGCATGTGTTTCTTCTCGACCACCGCGACCCGTTTGCGGAGTTTCGCTGCGGCGATCGCCGCCTTCTGCCCGCCAGGCCCGGACCCGAGAACAAGGAGATCGAAGTCATACATCGGCGCAGACCTCCCGGCTGACGAGCCCGTTCGGGAAGTTGCCTGCGCCGCGATCGCACCACGCACGAACAGGGGAGAGAACGATGCCGACGACGTCGAGGGAGTCCGGCGCCCCGGGCAGGGTGAGGATGCCGTCGGAGTCGATGACGGTTTCCTCGTCGAACTCGACGGAGTCGGGACGCGCCCGCTTGGTGGCGGCTATGGCCGCCTTCTGCCCACCGGGGCCGGAGCCCACGACAAGTACATCAACGTCGGCCACAAGGTCAGTGTGCCCCTAAGAGGACGAACCCGCCATGACCCTGTCGACGATGGCCATCGCCCCCTCCTGGTGTGCGCAGTGGGCACAGCAGAACCAGCGGCGATCGGCCTCGACGCCGTGACCGATGATCCTCTGCCCGCAGTGCTCGCAGATGGGCGCCATCGCGTGGATGGCGCACTGGAAGGAGTCGAAGACGTGCACCGCGCCCTGGGCGCGCACCTCGAAACTCATGTCGTAGTCGTTGCCGCACACTTCACAGACAGCCATGGCCGGTCCTCCGCTCTCGGGGTCGCTTCCAGCGAGATACCCCGAGAGCGGACCTCATTCATCGTCTGCGCCCACTCTTGGCCGATGATCTACGTCGCAGCAGGAAGAAGGCCCCGACCAGGCAGAGCAGCCCGATGCCCGCCGCCCCGCCGCCGATGATGAGGTAGTCGGGATCGAGGGGCGCGTTCACCGTCGGCCGGTCGGTGGGGCCCTGGCCGAAGTACTTCTTCCCCTTGTACGGCACGGCCTTGGCGGCCTTCGCCGTACCGGCGGCCTGGACGGCGGCCGCGGCGTCGATCACGCCGAACCCGAGGTAGGTCGTATAGGCGACGGTGGGCCGTTTGGCGGTCCTGACCAGGATGTCGCGCACCTGACGCGGGGTGAGGTCGGGGTTGCGGGAGAGCATGAGCGCCACGGTCCCCGCCGCCAGCGCGCACGCGGGGGAGGTGCCGCTGCCGTTGTCGTGACCGCCCCTGTTGTTGGCCGCCCAGATGTCGATCCCCGGCGCGGCGATCGTCGTGTAGGTGTGGACCTGGGAGAAGTCCGCGCGCCTTCCGGTCGGGCCCGAGGCGGCCACGCCGATCACACCGGGGTAGGCCGCAGGGTAGGAGACCACGTTGTTGGCGTCGACGTCGTTCCTGTCGGTCGAGCCGCCGTTGCCGGAGCTGGCCAGCAGGACGACGCCCTTGCCGAGCGCGTAGTCGACGGCAGCGGCGGTGTCGTCCTCGTAGCCGCCCCACCCCCACTCGTCGCTGCCCAGCGACATGGAGATGACTCTGGCACCCTTGTCGACGGCGTAGTGGATGCCCTTGGCCAGCGCGTTGCCCGGTTTGCCGACCTTCTCGGCCGACTTGAAGTCGTTCTCCTTGATGAAGGCGTCGACCTTCTTGCGGGCGGGGTCGAGGTGGTCCCAGATGACCCGCACCGATAGGACGCGGGACTGCGGCGCGACCTTCAGCACGCTCGAGGTCATCGAGGTGCCGTGCTCTCCCCAGTAGGACTGTCCCGGCCGGGCGCCGCCGCCGATGTAGTCGGGGCCGCCGGTGACGCGGCCTCTGAACTCGGAGTGTCCCGCGACGACCCCGGTGTCGAGGACGGCGACGGTGACGCCCTTGCCCTGGGCGAGCCGATGCGCGGCCGGTACCCGCATGGCCGTCTGCTCCCAGCCCTGCGGTGCCTGCGCCGTGACCGCGGCGGGAACGGCGGGTCCCGCTAGCAGGGCGGCGACGGTGACGATCTGGAGCACGTTCATGCCCTGACCTTCCTTCCCTCGTCGGCCAGCCGTCTGGCCAGCGCCTCCGCCACGCCCTTCGCCGTGTCCGCCCAAGGCGAGCGGTCCTGCTTCTGCGGGAAGGCCCTGCTGCCCCACGGCTCGGGTAGCCGTCCGGCCCTGCGGCCGTCGGCGGGGCCCGCGCTCACCACCACGACGTAGGGCAGGTCGATGTCGATCGCTCCTCTTCCCGCGCTGCCCGCGCGCGCGGCGTCCTTCCACTGCAGGCCCTGCGCGGCCAGCGCGCGTACCGCGTGGTCGGACTTCTCCTGCTCCTCGTGGACGATCTGCTCCAGGTCACGAGTGTCGTCCTGGTCACGGAAGGCGAGGACGGCCGCGGTGGCCGCGGTGCCTCCCGTGCCGTCGAGGTAGGTGGCGCGCAGCGCGGCCACACAGCCGCGCTGCCTGGCCTCCTTGGCGATCGCGCCCGACAGCGCCGCCTCGCACGAGGTGTCCTGCGAGACGGCGACCCGCGTCCAGCCCCGGTCGCCGGAGATCTCGCCGTCGGGGTCGAGGCGGCCGATCGTGGCGGGGAACAGCGTCTCGACGGGGACGTTGATCCAGAGGTTGGCCAGGTACCGCTTGTTGGGGATCATCTGGCTGCTGTTGCCGTAGGCCTTGGCGATGACGCCGCCGCCGCCGAGGACGGCCAGCACGCCGAACCCGGCGAACAGCACCCCCAGGACGACGCGCACGGCACCGCGGGCCGGCGGGCCCTCGGCCCTGTGCCCGCCAGGCCCGCGCGGCGCCTGCTCCTGGGGCGCGCCGGCGGGAGGGTGACCGGGCTGCCCCGGCCGCGGCGGCCCCCATGGAGCCCCGGCGGGCGGATACCCGGGCGCTGGCGGATATCCGGGAGCCGGCGCATGGCCGGGCACAGGCGGATACCCGGGAGCCGGCGCATGGCCGGGCGCGGGCGGATACCCGGAAGCGGGCGGAGGCGCCTGTACGGGCGGATGTCCGGGGGCCTGCGCGGGCCCCTGGGCGGGCGGAGCACCCCACGGGGCCTCAGCCGGATACGGCGGCGCGGGCGGCCACTGGCCGGGCGGCTGGGGCTGCTGCGAGTGGGGTCCCGTCCAGGGGCCGGGCGCGCCCGGCTGACCGGTGGGCGGGGGATATGTCATCGTCACTCCTGTCGCACGGCCGTTGAGCGCGTCCGACCCTATCTGCCGCCGCCGACAGAACGATCAGTGGTCTCAGGCGGACGCCCCGCCGTCGACCACCAGGTCGGTGCCCACGGCGAAACCGGCCTCGGCCGAGGCCAGGTACAGCACCGCTCCCGCGATCTCCTCGAGCCTGCCCACCCTGCCGAGCGGCAGCGCCGACTTCATCCGCTCGTCCCTGTCCGCCTCGCTCTCGCCCGGCCGCAGCGACATCGTGGTCTCCGCGGGCCCGGGGCTGACGGCGTTGATGCGTACGCCCTCCCCGATGTACTCCAGCGCCGCCGCCTTGGTCAGCGCGCTCACCGCGGCCTTGGAGGTGATGTAGGCGGCCATGCCGCTGTAGCGCTTGTGCGCCCCGAGGTTGGACGCGGTGTTGACGATGACGCCGCCCCCGTTGCGGCGCATGTGCTCGATCTCGTATTTCATCGACAGCCACACGCCCGTGACGTTGACGTCCATGACCCGGGCCCACGCCTGCTCGTCCAGGTCGGTGACCGCCCCTCCGGCGAAGACGCCGGCGTTGTTGAAGGCGATGTCGAGCCTGCCGTACCGCGCGACGACCTCGGCCACCATCGCCTCCGCGTCGGCCGCGTTCGCCACGTCGGCCCGCACGTGGCCGGCCGTGCCGCCGGACTCAGTGATGAGTTCGACCGTCCGCTCCAGCGGCCCCGCACTCCTGCCCGCCACGACCACCGTGGCCCCCTCGTCGGCGAACGCCTGCGCGCTCGCCCTGCCGATGCCGGATCCGCCCCCGGTCACAAGCACGACCTTGCCGCTGAATCGCATGACCAATCCTCCGTCGCAATCTAGAACGAACGGTCTCGAATATGCCCTATCGAGAACGCTCGGTCAAATATCCGCCGAGGAGCGGTACGGCCAGCAGACCCAGCAGCGCCAGCGCCACCGGCAGCGAGAACGCCGCCGACAGCCCCGCGACCAGCAACGGGCTGACGACGAACCCCGCGTAGGAGATCGTGGACACCGCGGACACCAGCGTCCCGTCCTCGTCTCCCACCGCGGCCTTGCTGAGCATGGCGGGCACCAGCGGCCCGAGCGCCAACCCGGTCAGCCCGAACCCGACCAGCGACAGCCACGCCGCGGGCGCCAGCCCCGCCAGCGCGATCCCTCCCCCGCCGCCGAACCCCGCCAGCAGGTAGAGGGTGCGCAGGCCCACCCTCGGCATCGCCTGCGCGCCCAGGCGGCCCGCGGTGAGGGCGCCCATGTAGACGGCGGGAGCGGCGCTGGCCAGCAGGGTGGGCGCGGCCCTGTGGTCCTCGAGCAGCAGGACCGACCACTGCTCGACGGAGTTCTCGATCACGAGCGCGCCCGCGGCCAGCCCGCCCAGGACGGCGGCGTGCCGCCACGCTCCCTTCGGCCTGCTCTCGCCGACCGGCTGGACGCCCCGGCCCAGCGACAGGCCCAGCGCGAACACGGCGCAGGCCAGCACGAGCACCGCGATGACGGCCAGCACCTGCGCGGGGCCGTACCCGAGGGAGCGGGCGAGCCCCGTGGCCGGCGCGGCGACGATCACGGCGACGGGGAAGGCGGCGTGCACCGGCTGGAAGAGCCGGCGTCCCGACTCGCGCTCGGCCCTGCCGGTCGCGGTGTTGAGCGCGATGTCGAGAGCGCCGCTGGTGGCCCCGAGCCCCACGAGCGCCAGGCCAAGCGCCGCCGGGGTCGTGACGAACCCGATGCCCGCCACCGCGACGGCGAACAGCGCGGTGGAGGCGGCGAGCGCGGCGCGTTCCCTGCCTCTGACCAGCCTGCCGGTGAGCGCCATCGCCGGGATCGCCCCGACCGGCACGCCGGCCAGCGCCAGCCCGAGATCGGCGGTGGCGGCTCCGACCTGGGTCTGTACGGCGGGCAGCAGCGCCGACCACGCCCCCCAGAACACGCCCCACACCGCGCAGACGGCGACGAGCCTGGGCAGCGTCATGTGAACGAGAGGATCCGCGTCATGGCCGTAGCGTAGGGGGAGGCTTCGCCTGGCGCAGGTCGTTCACTTCGAGCAGACCTCCCTGTACGGCAGGCCCGGCACGTAGGCCGCCCACTCCTCCGCGCTCAGCGACCGCCCCGCCCTCGCGCACACCTTCGCCGCCACCGCGGCGGGATCCAGCGGATGCTCCACCAGCCTCCCGTCGACGATCGCCAGCAGCCGGTCTCCGGAGAACCGGACCTGACCGGCCTCGGCGTCCGCCATCGTGGCGACCGCGACACCCGAGGCGAGGTCGTACACCGTCACCCCGTCCGTGTCTCCGGCGGCGACGAACACGCCGTCGGCGGAGAACATCAGCTCCGGCCTGGACAAGGGCAGGTCACGCAGCGGGGCCGACGACGGCTCCGCCGTTCCCTGCCGCCAGTACGCCAGCCGTGCCGAGCCGTCGGGCCATCCATAGAAGTCGCCCGCTCCGGAAACGGTCAGGTCGCGCACGTTCGCGCCCAGCGGCTGGAAGGGGGTGGGGCTCCCCGTCGCCGCGTCGAAGAACCGCGTGTCGGCGCCGAGACGGCGGCCGTCGGGCGTGAAGACCACCCGCTCGACGGTCTCGACGGCTCTGCCCCACAGCCGCCTTCCCGTCGTGGGGTCGACCACGAGCACGTGTTTCTCGGTCGCGACGGCCAGGCGCGTGCCGTCGGGGCTGAAGGCGAGGAACCGGCCCGACTCCTCGCCGAGCGGGACCTCGGACAGCCGTCTGCCCGTGGCGACGTCGTGGACGACGACGGAGGAGTCGCGGATCATGGCGAGCGCCGAGCCGCCCCGGTTGAAGACGGTCTCGGAGGAGCCTTCGACGGGCATGGCCGTGCTCCTGCCGGTGACCAGGTCCCGCACCTTGGAGCCCGACAGCAGGTGCCGCCCGCCCGGGCTCAGCAGGTCGCCTCGCGGGCCCGCGGGCGGCTTGGCGCCGAAGTCCACGCTGACCACGGTGTCTCCCACCAGATATCGCAGCGTGCGCAGGTCGGGATCGAAGGCGAGCTCCGCGGCGCCGGGGGGGACGGGCTGCTCGAACACCGTCTCGCGGTCGTCCGCCCTCCACACCTGGAGCCGGCTCGCGCCCAGGGCGGCGACGAACCTGCCGTCCCTGCTCCATGAGAGGGTGCCACCGGCCCAGCCCATGAAATAGACGCTGTCCTCCTGCTTGCCCGTCCGGGTGTCGTACACCACCATGTCCTGGTCGCCCTCCCGTCCGGCGACCACCGTGGCGCCGTCGGGACTCAGCGCCATGTCGTAGCACGACCGGCAGGTCCGCCAGAGCGTCACGGCCTTGCCCCTGGGCAGCGGCTGCCTGAGCACCTTGTCCATGAACGTGTAGACGGCCGCCTTGCCGTCAGGCGTCACCGCGCGCAGGCCCCCGAGCGTCGGCGCGGTGCCCCTGGTGCCGGTGCGGGTGTTCCAGAACGTCAGGCCCTGCCCCATGGACATCACGACGACATCCTCCGACCGGCTGTAGGACAGGCCGAAGTCGGAGTCCCCCGCGCCGTCGAAGAGCTTGAGGCGCGGCTTGAGAGCGGCACCCGTGGCCGCGTTCCACAGCCGGACCCCTCCCTCCTCCGTCGCGATCGCGATCGTGCGGCCCGATGGGCTGACGGCCATGCTGAGGAACGTGCCGCTCTGGTGGCGGAAGGCCGCCGTCCTTCGCCCGGTACGCGTGTCCCACACCCTGACCTGGCCGTCGGACTCGCTGAACAGGCGGCGGCCGTCGGGGCTGAGAGCCCTGCCTGCGGTCGTCGCCGGGTCGCGGAAGGATCTGGTGGCCGCCGAGGTGAGGCCGTGGTCCATCGCGGCCCGCGCCTGCGGCGTGTCGGCGATGCGGTGCGCGGCGACGCCGAGCAGCATGCCCAGCACCGGATCCTTGCCGCGGACGGAGTCGGCCAGCGCCGCCAGCCGTCCCGACTCGGCCACGTCCCGTTGCGCGGCCAGTTCCCGGCTCTGCCGTAAGGCGAGGCCGCCCGCCGCCAGCGCCAGCACCAGGAGCACGGCCAGCGCGACGGAGATCGCCCTGACCCTGCGCCCCCTTCTCCTGGCCAGCGCCGCGCCCGCCTCGAGGAAGTCGCGCTCGGCGGGGGTGAGCGTGATGTTCCTGCGGCCGGCCGCTGCCCAGCGCTGGGCGTCGTCGAGGACGCTGCCCTGGAACAGGTCGGCCTCCCTTCGCCCGCCCGAGGCCCAGCTGCCGGCGGCGCTCGCGATGCGCCTGTGCACGGCCAGGCCGTCCCTGTCGGCCTGGATCCAGGCGCGCAGCCTCGGCCAGGCCAGCGGGAGGGCGGGGCGCAGCAGCCTGACGGGGTCGCCGCCGGACACCAGGTAGGCGAACCTGTCGAGGACGGGTTCGATGTCCGCGGGCAGCTCGGCGCGGGCGGCCTGCCGTACGGTGAGGTCGCCCTGGTCGGTGACGGTCACCAGGCGGAGGAACAGCTCGGGCACCAGCTCCCGCTCGGCGGGACCCAGCGCCGTGTAGGCGTCCTCGGCGAGCGTGCCGAGCGCGGGGTCGTGCGCAGGTCCCGCGGCTGGGCTCCCACGGCGGCGGCCGAGCCCGCCCCCTGGGCCAGCAGCCTGGCGGTGTCCAGGCCGTCGCCGCTGACCAGCGCGAGCAGCAGTTCCCTTGAGGTGGGCCGCTGCCGGGGGTCCTTGGCCAGCGCGGCCGCCACCAGCGCGTGCAGCGGGCCGGCCAGCGCCGACAGGTCGGGCTCGTGGGAGAGCACGCGATGCATGACCGCGCCGAGCGAGTCGGCGCTGAAGGGATCCTCGCCGGTCGCGGCGAACAGGACGGTCGCGCCCCACGCGAACACGTCGGCGGGCATGCCCACGCGCTCGCCGGAGAACGCCTCCGGCGCCATGTAGCCGGGTGTGCCGGCGAGCAACTGCGCCGAGGTGAGCGACATCTCCAGCGTGCGGGCCACCCCGAAGTCGATGACGCGTGGCCCGTCGGGGCCGAGCAGCACGTTGTCCGGCTTGAGGTCGCGGTGGACGACGCCTGCGTCGTGGATGGCGGTCAGCGCGGTGGCGATGGCGGTGGCGAGCCTGTGCAGTTCGTCGCCGCGGAACAGCCGCGCCGCCTGGCGCAGGCTGGGCCCCTCGACGTACTCGGAGACGATGTAGGGCCGCGGGCCCTCCAGGTCGGCGTCGAGCACCCTGGCGGTGCAGAAGGCGGGGACGCGCCGGGCCGCGACGGCCTCCTTGGCCAGGCGCGGCTGGGTCGAGGGGTCGCCGCGCAGCACCTTGATCGCGACACGCTCACCCTGGGCGTCGTAGCCCTCGTAGACGATTCCCTGGCCGCCCGCCCCCACCCTGCCCGCGAGCCAGTAGCCGCCCAGTCGCTGGAGGTCTCCGTCGATCAGTGCTTCGCCCATGGCGTGTTGGATGCGCTCAGGAGCCGCAAAGTTGGCGATAGGGAACTTGATCGAAGAATTCACTCCATTCCCGCTCGGTCAGCTCGCGTCCCGCCCGATCGCAGACGAGTCGCGCCATCTTCGAGGGGTCCACGACGAACTCGTGGATCAGGCCGTCGTGCTCGGCGACGTACAGGGCTCCGCCGTCGGGACTGAAGGCGAGGCCGCCCTCGCCGGGCACGCCGTCGGCGTACGCGCCGACCGGGCCGCCGAGCCGCCGGCGCGCCCGCACGTCCCAGAGCTGCAGCGTGCCCGGGTCGTCGCCCACGGTGGCCAGCAGGTCGCCCCCCGGAGAGAACGCCAGGTGCGCGACCCGCTCGTTCACGCCCCGGAGCAGGGGCGCGGACGTGGGCCCTCCGTCGAGCCCGCGCAGCGCGATCCTGCCCGCCCGGTCGCCGCTGACGGCCATCACCGACCGGTCGCTGACGGCCAGGGCGCCCGAGCCGAACCCGGCGCCGAGCGGCCTGCCTGTCGTCAGGTCGTAGAACCTGCCGTCGTTCGACGCCATGCGCTTGCCGTCAGGGGTGAGCACGCCGCCGGAACTGCGGGTCGTGGACGTGCCGAGCACGCGCCCCGTCCCCGCGTCGAGGCGGGTCAGCCTGAAGTCGGTCTGCGTCAGCGAGGTGGTGATGACCAGCGTGCGGCCGTCGCGGGTGAACTCGGCCTGGACCGGCGGCATACCGAAGGGCACGGGCGCCGACCAGCGCGGCCGGCGGGTCCTGAGGTCCCGCAGCGTCATCTCGCCGCTGTCGGGGATGGTGGCCAGCCGCTCGCCCCGCTGGTCGAAGACCGTCCGGCCGGAGCCGCGCATGGTCCAGATCCGCCGCCGGGCGGCCAGGTCCCACAGCGCCATCGTGTTCTCGTCCGGTCTGACCAGCGCCCACCTGCCGTCGGGGCTCAGCTCGGTGCCCCACTGCGCGCGGGTGGTGCGGAAGTCGGTGACGCGCGGTTTCAGGTCGAGGGTCACGACGGTGTCGTCGAGGAGGTAGCGCAGCGCGTGGCCGTCGAACCTGACGTCGGTCAGCTCGCCCTCCGCCTGGTAGGCGAGGACCTGCCGCTGGCCGGAGACCTGCCAGACGCGCAGCGACCTGTCGGCGAAGGCTGCCAGGTAGCGGCCGTCGCGGCTGAAGCGCAGGCCCTTGGCGGCCGCCTCGCACAGCTCGCAGGACGGCGCCGCGGGCCAGAACTGCTTGTCCCCGCCCGGCAGCGGCAGCGTCCTGCCCGTCGCGACATCGACGAGCTGGATCTCGCTTCCCGCGCAGGCCAGCGTCCTGCCGTCGGGGCTGAACGCCGCCGCGTACGGCTGGCCCTTGCACGCCGCGCTCAGCCTGTCGTCCTTGGTCCACGCGGGAAGGTGGCGGACGTAGAAGCGCGGGTCGCCGGGAACGACGAGCAGCCGTCCCGTCCTGTCGACGAGCGGGTACTGCGACGCGGCGTATCCCTCGTCGAGGACCCCGCCGAACGTGCGGCCCCGCTCGTGGTCCCACAGATGGATCAGCTCGTCGGTGAGGCTGACGGCCAGCGTGGACTCGCTGTCGCCGTACTCGGCGCCGCGCCCGCCCGATCCTTCGGGCATCGCCTTCTCCGCCACGAGCCTGCCCGTGGCGACGTCCCACACGGTGATCCTCTTGTCGGTCGTCACGGCGACGCGCCGCCCGCTGCCGTTGACCGAGACGTCGAACAGGTACTCGCTGTCGAGCCCCGGTACGGCCCAGCCTCGCGTCCTCCTGCCCGAGCGCACGTCGTAGACCGCCACGCCGCTCTCGCTCACGCTGACCAGGGAGCGCCCGTCGTGGGTGAGCGCGCGCAGCGCCACCCCGTCGACCGGCGGGTCGTGGAAGGCGGCCCGCTCGCTCTGCTGGTAGGAGGACACGAGCGCGGAGCGGGTGTCCGCGTCGGGCGAGATCCGCCAGGCGGCGACGGTCAGCAGCATCGCCTTGACGGGATCGCCCGCGCGAAGGGACGCGGCCTCGATCGCGACGTTGCGCGCCGTGGCGGCGTCTCTCTGGCCGTCGGCGCGCCTGGCCTGCCAGACGGCGAGCCCACCCGCCGCCAGCGCGACCACGAGCAGGACCGACAGCGCCCCCGTGGTCAGCCGGCGCCTGCGCGCGCGTCTCCTGGTCAGCTCGGTTCCCGCGCGCAGGTAGTCGCGTTCCGTCGGGGTGAGCGTGACGTGCCTGCGCGCCGTCGCGGCCCAGCTCAGCACGCTCTCCAGCCGGCTTTCCTGGAGCAGGTCACCGTCGCGGCGGCCGTGGTCGGCCCACTGCCTGGCGGCGCTGCTGAGCCGGGTGAGGACGGCGAGCCCCTCCCTGTCGGCGTCCACCCACATCCGCAACCTGGGCCAGGCGCGCAGCAGGGCGGGACGGGACAGCGCGACCATGCCGTCCTTCTCGGTGACGACGTAGGAGAAGACGCGCAGGATCCGCTCGACCGACTCGCGGCTACGGCCGTCGAGCAGCTCCGACCTCGGCGTCCACCTGCCCGCCTCCTGACCGTCCTCGTCCACGGCCACCAGCCTGAGGAACACCTCGGGGGCCAGCTCCCGCTCCTGCGCGTCGAGACCCTCGTAGGCGTCCTCGGCGATCGTGCCGAGCGCGGGATCGGCCGTGTCCCCCACGTTGATGCCCACGGCGGAGCGGCTGCCGGCGGCGAGCAGCCCCCTGGTGCCGGTGTCCGCGCCGCTGACCAGCGCGAGCAGCAGGTCCCTCGCGGCGGGCCTGGCGGCGGGGTTCTTGTCCATCGCGGCGGCCACCAGCGTGGCCAGGGGCTCGGGCAGCACGCTCAGGTCGGGCTGCGAGGACAGCACCCTGTGCATGACGCCGCCCAGGTGGTCGGCGCGGAAGGGGTCCTCGCCCGTCGCGGCGAACAGCACGACCGCGCCCCACGCGAACACGTCGACCGCGGGCGTGGCGCGCTGGCCCGTGAAGATCTCCGGCGCCATGTAGCTGGGCGTGCCCGCGACCTCGCCGCTCCTGGTCAGCGACATGTCCGCCGTCCTGGCGATGCCAAAGTCGATGACGCGCGGCCCGCCGGGGCTGAGCAGCACGTTGTCGGGCTTGAGGTCGCGGTGGATCACGCCGGCCTCGTGGATGGCGGTCAGCGCGGTGGCGACGGCGGTGGCGAGGCGGTGAAGGTCGTCGCCGGCGAAGAGCCTGCCCACCTTGCGCATGCTCGGGCCTTCGACGTACTCCGAGACGATGTGCGGCCTCGGCCCCTCGGTCTCGACGTGCAGGACGCGGGCGGTGCAGAACGAGGCGACCCGCTGGGCCGCGGTCGCCTCTTTGGCCAGCCGTGCGGCGTCGGCGGTGTGCAGCACCTTGACCGCCACCCTGCGGCCCTGGCTGTCGTAGGCCTCGTAGACGACCCCCTGCCCGCCCTCGCCGAGCCGTCCCGCCAGCCAGTAGTCCCCGATGCGCTCTGGATCTTCCACGGCGGGTTAGACGCCCTCCTGCGCCGCGAAGTTGGCGAAGGGGCGGCCGGAATACCGGTCAAAATGCGTTGAGCGCAGGTGAGCGGGCCGGTTAGGTTGACGCGAAGGCGGCCCGCAAGCGCACGCCAAGCGGCTGTCAAGCGGCTGGATCCATGGTTGAGGCAAGCGAAGGGGGCAGACCATGCGACGCATCAGGATCGTCAAGACACCGTCCAAGCGCCAGCCGACCCGGCCTCAGGACCTGGATCTGCGGTCGCCGTCCGGGCGGCGGCTTCCGTACTGACGCGATCTTTACATGGCACTTATGGGGCATTCTGTAAGTAATGTGATGTAACGAAAACATCACGCCGGGGGGCTCTGTGAGGACGAGGCTTGAGGTGGTGCCGCCGCGTGTGGCCCGGCACAAGGTCCGCGACATCAGGAAGGCCGGCCGCCGCAAGCCGGCCCAGACCGATCCGACCGTCGTCGATCTGAGCGCCTACAGCGGCCGCAACGTCATCCGGCTGCCGACGGGACCCTTGCCCGCCGCCTGACTAGGCCTTGTACAGCTTCTCCTTGTAGGAGTCCCCGTAGTAGCGCTCCAGCTCCTCGAGGGACTCCTCCACTTTCTGCAGGCTCTTGATGATCGTCGCGTGCGACGGCATCGCGTCCGGGTTCCATGTCTCCGGCTCCCACAGCTTCGAGCGCAGGAACGCCTTGGCGCAGTGGAAGAAGATCTGCTCGATCTCCACGACCAGTGCCAGCCTGGGGCGATGGCCCTTGACGATCATCTCGTCGAAGAACGGGGCCTCCTTGACGAGCCTGGCCCTGCCGTTGATGCGGAGGGTCTCGCCGCGGCCCGGGATCGTGAAGAGCAGGCCGACGTGCGGGTTGACCAGGACGTTGTGGAAGCCGTCCGCCCTGCGGTTGCCCGGGCGGTCGGGGATCGCGATCGTCGTGTCGTCGATGACGTACGTGAAGCCGGCGGGGTCGCCCTTGGGCGAGACGTCGCAGGTGCCGTCGGCGCCCGCGGTGGCGATCAGGCAGAACGGCGAGTTGGCCAGCCACTCCTTGTCACGCTCGTGAAGCGAGACCCGTTCCTTGGTCACGGCCCTGGGCATCACCTCCCCCAGCAGGTCGCGCAGCTCTTCCTCGGATGTGATCTCGTCCCAGCCCATGGGATCCCCTCTGTCGGACTCGCCTGCGGGGCCCATCTTCGACCATGACCGCGGGCCGGCCGCTACCGGGGCAGGTTCACGCCGGTCAGCGCGATGCTCTCGGGGATCGCGGCGAAAGCCGCGTCGAGGCGTTCCTGCAGGCCCGCGAGCCCTCCCGGCCCGCCGTCGGCCGTCCAGCCGATCGCCGCGTGGCGCCAGGCGGCGATCGCCACCTCGATCACCAGCTTCAGCCGGACGTCGCCGGCGTCGAACCCCGTCCTGGCGCCCATCCTGGCGAAGGCCGCCTGGGTGGTCTGGTCGCAGTAGCGCAGGCTGTGCGCCTCGACCGCGGGGGTTACGGCGCACAGGGCCCTGGTCGCGAGGAACCTCTCGCCCCATCCCTCCTCCATCCGCGCGAGGCTCACCCGCAGCGCCGACCTGAACGCGTCGAGCACCAGCCCTGACACCTCCATCGCGTCGACCTCGGCCAGGAACGTCGACCACAGCTCGGTGTCGGCGGCCAGCGCCACGTCCTCCTTGCTGGGGAAGTTGCGGAAGAAGGTGCGCTTGGAGACCTCCACCGCGTCGACGAGCTCGTCGAGCGTCGTGTGGTCGAAGCCCTTATCGGTGAACAGCCGCAGCGCCGTCTCCGTCAGGGCCTGTCTTGTGCGCGCCTTCTTGCGCTCCCTGAGCGGCAGCTCACGCAGATCCATGCGCTCAGCCTACTCCAGAAGTGCCGATTGACAGCTAACGCCACTAAGTGGCATTTTCTGCTGAGTGGCAATCCGAACGCGAACTCCGAACCCCGCCCTGACCATGACCGTGGTCCTGCTGGGCTTCCTCGTCGTCCCCATGTCCATCTCCGGCGCCGCCGTCGCGCTGCCGGGCATCGGCGCCGACCTGCACTCCGCGGGCGCCCCCCTGCAGTGGGTGATGAACGCCTACAACCTCACCTTCGCCTCCTTCACCCTGGTCGCGGGGTCGCTGGCCGACCTGTTCGGCCGGCGCGCGGTGTTCGCGGCCGGTGCCGCGGTCTTCGCGGCGGGCTCGGTGGTGGCCGCCCTCTCGGACGGCATCTGGCTGCTGGACGCGGCCAGGGCCCTGTCAGGCGTGGGCGCGGCGGGCGTGATGGCCTCGGGCGCGGCGATCCTGGCCACCACGTTCGACGGTCCGGCGAGGACGAGGGCGTTCGCGCTGCTCGGCACCGTCGCCGGGATCGGGCTCGCGCTCGGCCCGACGATCTCGGGCTGGCTGGCGGGCGGGTACGGCTGGCGGGCGATCTTTCTGTCCAACGCGCTGATCCTGGCGCTCTCCCTGCTCGGCGTCCCGTTCGTCACCGAGTCACGCGCCGGACGGCGGCCGCGGGTCGACGTGAAGGGGGCGGTGACGTTCGTCGCGGGGCTCGCCCTGCTGACGATCGCGGTGGTCCAGGGGCCGCAGGCGGGCTGGGGCGGCCCCGGCGTGCTGGTGCCGCTGGCCGCGGCGGCGGCGCTGCTCGTCGCGTTCGCGAGGATCGAACGGCGCAGCCCGCACCCCGTGCTCGACCTCACGCTGGTGTGCAACAGGCGCTTTCTCGCGCTGAGCCTCGTGCCCGTCGCGACCAGCTTCGGCATGGTGACGCTGCTGACCTACCTGCCCACCTACTTCGCCGGCGTCCACGGTGCCTCGCCGCAGCAGGCGGGCCTGTGGATGCTGGTGATGACCGCGCCCGTGCTGATCGCCCCGCCCGCCGGCGGCTGGCTGCTGAACCGCGGCGTGCCGGCCAGGACGCTGGTGACCGTGGCGGTGCTGCTGTTCGGGCTGGGCAACGCGTGGCTCGCGGTGACGGACACGGCGCTGCCCGCCGGGCCGATGCTGCTGGTCGGGGTGGGCGCCGGTCTCGGCTTCGGCGTCGGCGACGGGCTGGCGATGAGCATGGTGGAACCCGAGAGGGCGGGGATGGCCGCGGGCTTCGTCAACACGCTGCGCATCGGCAGCGAGGCGATCGTCATCGCGGTGTACGGCTCGGCGCTGGTCAGCCTCCTGCAGGCCAGAGTGGGCGACGCGGAGCTGGCCGGCCGGATCGCGGCGGGCGCGGCGAGCCACGGCCATCAGTTCACCGGTGCCTTCCACCTCGTCCTGTGGGCGGTCGCGGTGATCACGCTCGCGATGGCGGCCGGCATCCACGCGCTGCTGCGGCCCTCGACACCCGGTCAGTCCGCGTAGCCGAGGACGTGCTCGCGGACCAGGCGGCCGACCTCGGGATCCCCCCTTCTGAAAGCCTCCACGATCGGCTCGTGGTCCGCGGCGTTCTCGTGCAGCTCGGCGCGGAACAGGCGGATCGACACGTGGGTCCATACCTCGATGCCCAGCGACTCCCACACCGACAGCAGGAGCTGGTTGCCGGAGGCGGCGACGATCTCACGGTGGAAGGCGACGCCGTGCCGTACCTGGTCGTCGAGGGAGCCCGCCGCGGCGGCGGCGTGCAGGAGCGCGGTGTGACGTTCCAGCGCCTCCACGTCGGGCGCGCCGAGACGGGCCGCGGTCTCCTCCAGGCCGGCCCGCACGTGGTAGACCTCGCGCAGGTCGGCGCGGCTGAACGCGCGGACCCTCGCACCCCTGTTCGGCGAGGACTCCACCAGCCGGAGCGCCTCCAGCTCGCGCAGCGCCTCTCGCACGGGAGCCTGACTCACCGCGAGCTCGGCCGCGATGCGCCGCTCGACCAGCCTGTCGCCAGGCGCCCAACGACCGCTGACCAGCCCTTCGAGCACCAACTGACGGATCTGGTCGCGCAGCGGCGACCTGACTACGGGCCTCATACGCCCAATGATCGATCATAGGGTGTTTAATGGCAATATGCAGATGGATCTGGACCCCCAGGAGACCGCGGAGTGGCTGGAGTCGCTCGAGGCGGTCGTCAGGGCCAAGGGGCAGGAGCGCGCGGACTACCTCGTCAGGCGGCTGTCCACGAGCTCCCGATACGTCAACACCGTGCCCACGGCCGAGGAGCCGCCCTACCCGGGCGACCTGGAGCTGGAGGAGCGCATCGCCGCCTACGACCGGTGGAACGCGGCCGCCATGGTCACCCGCGGCAGCAAGCTGGGCCTGGGCGGCCACATGGCGACCTACGCCTCGGCCGCCTGGCTGTACGAGGTCGGGTTCAACCACTTCTTCCACGGCGAGGACGACCAGGTCTACTTCCAGGGGCACGCCTCGCCTGGCGTGTACGCGCGCGCCTTCCTCGAAGGAAGGCTGAGCGAGGAGCGCCTCGACCGCTTCCGCCGGGAGACCCTCGGCGGGCTGTCGTCCTACCCGCATCCTCGCGCGATGCCCGACTTCTGGCAGTTCCCCACGGTGTCGATGGGCCTCGGCCCGCTGAACGCCGTCTATCAGGCCAGGTTCAACCGCTACCTGCACAACCGCGGCATCAAGGACACCTCCTCCGGCCACGTGTGGGCCTTCCTCGGCGACGGCGAGATGGACGAGCCCGAGGCGACGGCCGCCCTCACGCTGGCCGCGCGGGAGGGGCTCGACAACCTGACCTTCGTGATCAACTGCAACCTCCAGCGGCTGGACGGCCCGGTGCGCGGCAACACCCGCATCGTGCAGGAGCTGGAGAGCGTCTTCAGCGGCGCGGGCTGGAACGTCGTCAAGGCGCTGTGGGGCGCCGAATGGGATCCGCTGCTGGAGTCCGACGAGCTCGTGGCCAGGCTGGGCGCGGTCCCCGACGGGCAGTTCCAGACGTTCGCCGCCTCGGACGGCGCCTACATCAGGCGACACCTGTTCGAGGGCATCGAGACGAGCCTCACCGACGAGGAGCTGCGCCGCGTCGTCGGCGGTTCGCGGGCGGGGCACGAGCCGCGCAAGGTGTACGCCGCCTACCGCAGGGCGCTCGACACCAAGGGCGTGCCCACGGTGATCCTCGTGCAGACGGTGAAGGGCTGGACGCTGGGAGCGGGCGTCGAGGCGCGCAACGCCAACCACCAGATGAAGAAGCTGACCCAGGAGGAGTTCAGGGTGATGGGCGAGCGCCTCGGGCTGCCCGTTCCCTCCTTGGACGGCGAGCTTCCTCCCTACCTGCACCCGGGGCCCGACTCGCCCGAGGTCCGCTACCTCGCCGCGCGGCGGGCCGCGCTGGGCGGGCCGATACCGCGACGCACCGTACGGCCGAGCCGCCTGGAGGTGCCGTCCGCGCCGTTCGCCGCGCTCGCGAAAGGCTCCAAACAGCCTGTCGCCACCACGATGGCCTTCGTCAGGCTGGTCAAGGACCTCATGAAGGATCCGGCGACCGGCGGCCGCTGGGTGCCGATCGTGCCCGACGAGGCCAGGACCTTCGGCATGGAGTCGCTGTTCCCCACCGCGAAGATCTACTCGCCGCTCGGCCAGCGCTACGAGGCCGTCGACAGGGACCTGCTGCTCGCCTACAAGGAGGCCACCGACGGGCAGATCCTCATCGAGGGGATCACCGAGGCCGGCTCGATGTCCTCCTTCACCGCGGCGGCGACCAGCTACGCCACGCACGGCGAGCCCATGATCCCCTTCTACATCTTCTACTCGATGTTCGGCTGGCAGCGCACCGGCGACCAGATGTGGGCGCTGGCCGACCAGCTCGGCCGCGGGTTCCTCATCGGCGCGACCGCGGGCCGCACCACCATGACAGGTGAGGGGCTGCAGCACGCCGACGGCCACTCCCAGCTGCTCGCCTCGGCCAACCCCGCGTGCCTCAGCTACGACCCGGCCTTCGCCTACGAGGTCGGCGTCATCGTGCGCGAAGGCCTGCGGAGGATGTACGGCGAGGCGGGCGAGGACGTCTTCTACTACCTCACCGTCTACAACGAGCCGCTGCCCCAGCCCGCCATGCCGGAAGGCGTCGAGGAGGGGATCGTCAGAGGCCTGTACCGCTTCTCCGAGGGCGGAGGGGAGGCGCACATCCTGGCCAGCGGCACCGCGATCCACTGGGCGCTGGAGGCCCAGCGCCTGCTGGCCGAGGAGCACGGCGTCGGGGTCGACGTCTGGTCGGTCACCTCGTGGAGCGAGCTGCGCCGCGACGCGATGTCGACGGGCGGCGTGCCGTACGTGAAACAGGCCCTCGAGGGCACGCATGGACCGATCGTGGCGGTGAGCGACTGGATGAGGGCCGTGCCCGACCAGATCAGCCCGTGGATCGAGCGGCCGTGGACCTCGCTGGGCACCGACGGGTTCGGCCTGTCGGACACCCGCGAGGCCGTCCGCGAGCACTTCGGCGTCGACCCCCGCTCGATCGTCGAGGCCGTGCTCAAGGCCGGTAAGTAGGAGTCAACTGTCCATCTATCGGAGGAGAGCACTGTGAGAGCGTGACCTCTGTGACTCGCCCTGCGGTGCTCTATCCGCGACCAAGCAAATCGCTCATCATCGGCCTCGTGATCTCCGGCATCTGCGCTCTGCTGGTGCTGGCCTCGATGCTGCTGTCCAACGAACCCTCCGGCTTCGGCCTGGCGGCGCTCATGGCCGTGGCGCCCCTGCCCATCCTGCTCGCCGCCGTGCTGGCGCTCGACAGGCTGGAGCCGGAACCCAGGCTCAACCTCGCCTTCGCCTTCGTCTGGGGCGCGGGCGTGGCCGTCGTGCTGGCCGTCGTGCTGAGCATGGCCGGTGAGGCCCTGGTCCGCAGCGCGGGGTACGGCCAGACGGTGGCCGGCAACATCGGCGTCGTCGTCCTGGCCCCCGTCACCGAGGAGGCACTGAAGGGGGCGGCGCTTCTGTTGCTCCTGCGCAGGCGCAAGGAGATCGACGGCCTGACCGACGGCATCATCTACGCCGCCATGGCGGGCCTCGGCTTCGCGCTCGTGGAGAACGTCGGCTACTACCTCGTCGCCTTCGTCGAGGGCGGGGCGGGCGACGCCGTCGGCGTGTTCGTGATGCGCGGCGTCATCTCGCCGCTCGGCCACCCCGTCTACACCTCGATGATCGGGCTCGGCGTGGCCTACGCCGCCACCAGGCGCCACCCCGTCAGGTGGCTGGCGATCCCGCTCGGCTATCTGGGCGCGGTCCTGCTGCACGGCGCGTGGAACGGCGCGGCGACGCTGGGAAGCCTTCCCGCGCTGGGCGGCGCCTACCTGCTCGAGCTCGCCGTGATCATCGTGCTCGTGGTGGTGACCGTGAGGGAGCGCCAGAGGGTGCTCGGCAAGATCGGTGGGGTCCTGCCCGCATACCTGCCCACCGGCGTCGTCACGCCGCAGGACGTCGGCATGCTGAGCTCGCTCAAGGCGCGCAGGCACGCCCGCAGGTGGGCCAGGAAGGCGGGATTGTCGAAGGCCATGTCCGACTACCAGCACGCGGCCACGGAGCTGGCCATGCTCCACATGCGCGCCGAGCGCGAGGGCATGGCGCCCGCCGAGTTCACCGGGCAGCGCGAGGCGCTGCTGCACGTCATGGGCGCGGCCCGGCGCTGGTGACTACACCTTCAGGAAGTCGCGCAGGTGGGACAGCACGACGTCAGGGCGTTCCTCCGCCAGGAAGTGGCCGCAGTCGGAGATCTCCGCGCCCCGCACGTCCCTGGCGTAGTCACGCCACACCTCCTCGACGCCGACGCGGGCGGGCAGGCCCGCCGAGCCCCACAGGGCGAGCACCGGCATCTCCAGCCGCCTGCCCGCGTCGTAGTCGGCGTCGTCATGGGCCGCGTCGTCGGGGAACGAGGCCCGGTAGTCGTCGAACCCGGCCCTGAGAGCCCCCGGCTGTGAGAAGGCCCGGTAGTACTCCTCCACGTCGAGAGCGGCCCGCTGGACGGTCCACTTCTCGAAGAAGTAGCCCAGGTAACCGCGCACGTCGGCGCCCGCGAGCCGCTCGGGCAGGTCGGGCTGCAGGTGGAAGGTCCAGTGCCAGGTGCCGAGCGCGACGCCCGAGATCATGTCGAAGCGCCGCCACATCTCCCTGGTGGGGATGATGTCCATGACGACCAGGCGCTCCACCTCGTCGGGGTGGTCGAGGGCGTAACGGTGGGCGACGCGCCCTCCCCTGTCGTGGCCGACCAGTGCGACCCGCTCATGGCCGAGCTGTCGTGCCAGCTCGCGCACGTCGGCGGCCATCGTGCGCTTGTCGAACCCGGTGCGCGGCTTGTCGGTCAGCCCGTATCCGCGCAGGTCGGGTGCCACGACCGTGAAGTGTTCCGCCAGCGGGGAGATGAGGTGGCGCCAGCAGTGGCTGGTCTGGGGCCAGCCGTGCAGCAGCATCAGCAGCGGCCCCTCGCCCTCGATCAGGTAGTGCATGCGCAGGTCGCCGACCTGGGCCATCCGTGATTCCACCATCGTGTAACTCCATCGTGTGGTTACAGGCTTAACCCCATCATATGGTTAGAGACATGCGAACGCGAGACTGGGTGTGGGACGGCGGACGGCCCGCACTGGATTTCGTCAACACCTACCGAGACCGCAAGACCGGCGGCCGGGAACTGCTGCGCGAGCCCGAGGACCTGCTGGCGTGGCTCGGCCTGCCCGAAGACCTGCCGTTCGCCCCGAGCCCGCAGGAGTCCTCGGTGGCCGGGACGACGCTGCTGATGGCGGCGAGAGAGCTGCGCGAGGCCATCTGCCGGTGCGTCGACGCGGCCGCCGCGGGCGAGAGCGGCTTCCCCGAGCCGATCAACCGCTGGGCCTCGCGCAGACAGCCGGCCCTGGTCGAGCTGGGCTCCGACCTGTCGGTCGTCCGGCTGCCGCCCGCCGACCCCGTGGTCGCGGGGCTGGCGGAGATCGCCAGCGACGCCGTCGAACTGATCGGCGGGCCCGACCTGCACCAGGTACGGGTGTGCGCCTCCCCCACGTGCGGCCTGCGCTTCGCCGACAGGTCAAACGCGGGGACCAGGCAGTGGTGCTCCATGAAGCGGTGCGGGAACCGCGAGAAGGTGCGCCTGCACCGCGCCCGCCGTACCGACCAGTAGGACGATGCAGGCGATCAGGGTCACCAGCACGCCCGCCTCCATGCCGTGCGCGCCGATCACGGCGGCCATGGCCGCCGCCCCGAGCGACGAGCCGACATAGCGGGCGGTGTTGTTGGCGCCCGAGCCCATGCTGACGCGGTGCTGCGGCACGCTCTCGATCGCCAGATGGGTGAGCGAAGAGTTGATCAGTCCGCTGCCGACGCCGCTGACGACCAGGCCCGCGATGGTCAGCGGCAGCGAGAAGTCCGCGACCACGCCGAGCAGCCCCGCGAACCCGACCGCGCTCAGCACCAGGCCGAGCGACAGTCTCGAACTCGCGCCGAGGCGCACCCTGCCGACCGCGAGAGAGGACACGAACGACGTGCCGGACCAGGCGCCGAACAGCAGCGCGGTCGACAGCGGGGTCATCCCGTGGGCGGCCTGGAGCACGGTGGGCAGGTAGCTGAGCAGGCCGATGACGGCGGCGCCGACGACGAGCGCACCCCCGGTGGCGACCAGGAACCGCGGCCGCCTGAACAGCGCGAGGTCCAGCAGCGGCTCACGGCTGCGGTGCTCGGCCACCGCGAAGGCCACCAGGAGGAGCGCGGAGACGGCGAAGGCGACGGCGACGATCGGCCGCGCCCAGCCCATCCGGCCCTCGGTCACCCCCGCGACCAGCGCGGCGACTCCGAGCGTCAGCAGCAGCACGCCCGGCAGGTCGATCCTGCGCCGCTGCGCGGCCCGCGACTCCTCCAACGTCACGGCCGCCGCCACCGTCAGCGCGAGCGCGGCGACCGCCACCACCCAGTAGATCGCCCGCCAACTCGTCAGCACCGCCAGCAGGCCTGACAGCAGCGGGCCGACGGCGGTACCCAGGCCCATCATCGCGCCGTAGACGGCCGTGGCCCGCAGGCGGGGAGCGCCGGAGGGAAAGGCATGGCCGACGATGCCCAGGCTCGCGGCCAGCACCGCGGCACTGGCCGCGCCCTGCACCAGCCGGGCGGCGACGAACACCGGCACGTTCGGCGCGGTCGCGGCCACCACGCTCGCCACGGCGAGCACCGCGGTGCCCGCGACGAGCGTCCGCTTCCTCCCGTAGTCGTCGGCCAGCCCGCCGGCGACGAGCAACAGGGACGACAGGCCCAGCGCGATGGCGCTGAGGATCCACACCGGGCCGGTCGGCCCCGCACCCAGCGCCATGGCGGTGTCGGGCAGCGTGACCATCGGGGCCGTGTAGTTCGTGAGCACGAGCAGCGGCGCCGAGGCCGCCACGGTCAGTCGGTTCATTCATTGAACCTAGCACGGTTCAATGAATGAACTAACGTGGGGTCATGGCACTCGGCAAGAACTACGACGGGCAGGACTGCTCGCTGGCCAAGGCGCTCGAACTGATCGGCGAGCGCTGGACGCTGCTGGTGATCAGGGACGCGATGTACGGCGTGCGCCGTTACGGCGACTTCCTCGCCCACCTCGACATCCCGAGGGCGGTGCTGTCACAGCGCCTGGCCGCGCTGGTCGAGGCAGGAGTGCTGGACAAGCGGCGCTATCAGGACAACCCGCCCCGCGAGGAGTACGTGCTGACGGAGGTGGGCAGAGAGCTCTGGCTGCCCGTGCTGGCGCTGGCGCAGTGGGGCGAGCGCCACCTCACCTCGGCGGGGGCGCGGCGGCTGTTCTTCCACAGCGCCTGCGGCACCCGCCTGGACCAGGCGGCGCACTGCTCGGCGTGCGGGGTGCGGGTGGGCCTCGAGGAGGTCGAGGTACGGCCGGGGCCGGGGCTGGAGACCTCCAGGTCGGACGCCGTGAGTGTGGCACTCCGCCGGTCGCACCGCATGCTCGAACCCCTCCCCTGACGGCCGCCTCAAGCCTCTCGTCATCCATCGCCCACGGCGCAGGGCTACCTGAGGACACACCGGATCCAAAAGGACCGGCGACCCGAGACCCGACCCACCGAGACCCGTCCGACCCGGGATGAGGCCGACCCGGGACCGGGCCCAACCGGGACCCTGCGGGCCTGAGGACCAGGCCCGCCCGAGCGACCGGCGACCTGGGAATGGGCCGGTGCGAGGGGACGGACACCCCGGGTGACCCGCCCGGGACCCGGCCCGATCCGGGACCGGGGATTGGAGAAACGGCGACCGGGGGATGGGCCGGTGCGAGGGAACGGGCACACCGGGCGGACGGACACGCCGGGGTGACCCGCCCGGGACCCGGCCCGATCCGGGACCGGGGATTGGAGAAACGGCGACCGGGGGATGGGCCGGTGCGAGGGACGGCCACACCAGGCGGACGGACACCCGGGGGCGACCCGCCCGGGCTCAGCGAACCGGGGAACCGGAGACCTGGGGTCCGGGCGGCGGTGAGGGCCACGAGTCCCTGAGGGCCGGATGGGCGTTCGCAGGACACCGGCCGAACGAGGGAAACCGCGGGCCGGCGCCCCGCCCGGCACGACGTCAGGACTCGCGGTAGTACGGGTCGGTGACCGTGCCCTCCCCGGTGTCGGTCGAGTAGGAGTACACCTCCCGCCCGTTGACGAACACCTGCAGCGCCCTGCTCATGACGTCCAGCGGGTCGCCGGACCAGATGACCACGTCACCGTCCAGCCCTGGCTTCAGCGAGCCCACCCTGTCGTCAAGACCCATGATCTTCGCGGGGTTCACGGTGATCGACCGGAGCGCCGTGTCGCGGTCGAGCCCCTCCTTCACCGCCAGCGTCGCCTGATGGACCAGGAAATGGATCGGCACCACCGGGTGGTCGGTGGTGATGGCCAGTTCCACCCCCGCCCGCGCCAGGATGCCGGGATTGCGCAGCGAGCGGTTGCGCAGCTCCACCTTCGACCTGCTGGTGAACAGCGGGCCGATGATCACCGGGATCTGCCGCTCGGCCAGCAGGTCGGCGATCAGGTGGCCCTCGGTGCCATGATTGATGATCACTCGGTAGCCGAACTCGTCGGCCAGGCGCAGCGCCGTGGCGATGTCGTCGGCCCTGTGCGTGTGCTGGCACCAGGGCAGCTCCCCGTCCAGCACCTTCACCAGGATCTCAAGCGTGCCGTCGCGGTCGAACGCCTTGCCCTCCGCCTCGGCCTGGTCGCGCTTGGCCCGGTAGTCCTGCGCCTTGCGGAACGCGTCACGGATCACCGCGGCCACACCCTGCCTGGTGGAAGGCAGCTTCTTCTGGTCACCGTACACGCGCTTGGGGTTCTCACCGAGCGCGCTCTTCACGCTGACCGGCTCGCGGACGAGCATCTCCTCGACCGTACGGCCCCAGCACTTCACCGCCACCGTCTGACCACCGATCGGGTTGCCCGAGCCCGGCTTGATGACGGCCGTGGTGACGCCGCCCGACAGCGCGTCGCCGAAACCGAGGTCGCCGGGGTTGATGGCGTCGAGCGCGCGCAACCTGGCGCCATTGGGGTCGGTCATCTCGTTGGTGTCCTGGCCGGCCCAGCCGTCGGCCTCCTCGTGGACGCCCAGGTGGCCGTGCGCCTCGACGAAGCCGGGCAGCACCCAGCCGCCCGCCGCGTCGACGATCGGCACGCCCTCGGGAATGTCGATGTCGCGCCCGACGGCCACGATCGTGCCGTCCTGGATGAGCACGGTGCCGCCGTCGATGGGTTCGCCGTCGACAGGAACCACATATCCGCTGGTGATCGCGATATTCATGCATGCAACCTAGCGGAACTGACCGGCCCGCTTTCCAGATTTCGCCCCCATTGTCAGGAGATGTCCGGCATGATGATCTGCAGTCTGACGAAAGGAATGGCAGCGTGCTCAAGTCTGCTCTCGCGGCTGCGGTGATGATCGGCGGGATCCTGGCGGTCCCCGCGGCCGCCAACGCCGCCGGCTACACCCCCGAAGGGGTCTGCGGCAGTGGCTTCGCCGTGGTCAACAAGGCGCCGGTGGGGTCGCTGGGCACCGTCTACCTGCTTTACAACCGCAGGAACGGGCTCAACTGCGCCGTCACCATGAAGTCCAAGCTCCAGGGGCTCAGCACCCGCACCACGGTCGAGCTGCAGGTCTCGCGTCCGGCCGGCAACGGCACCGCGCCCTATGTCGAGAAGGACTCCGACTCCGGGCGGTTCAAGTACTACGCCGGGCCCGTGAAGCTCCAGGGCAAGGGCATGTGCGTGAAGTTCTTCGGCTCGATGGCCAACGGATACAGCAAGTCGACGGTCTCCCACGGCGGCAGCAAGGCGTGGAGCAACTGCGGCTGATCTCCTCACCCCTTGGTGGCCCCGCTGGTCAGCCCCTTGACGAAGTGCCTCTGCAGGGCGAGGTAGAACACCAGGATCGGTAGCGTGGCCAGGAACATCAGCCCGAACACGGTGCCGAAGTCCACCTGGTACTGCCCGACCGCCCGATAGATGCCGGTCGTCACCGTCGTCCCCTGGCTGGGACCGAGGATGATCAGCGGGTTGAGGAAGTCGTTCCAGATCCACACCGAGAAGAAGATGATCGCGCTGGCCGAGGCCGGGCGCAGCAGCGGGAACACCACCCGCCAGAAGGTGGCCAGGCGGCCCGCCCCATCGATGGCGGCCGCCTGTTCCATCTCGATCGGGATCGTCCGGACGAACCCCGAGAAGACGAACACCCCGAACGGCACGTAGTAGCCGACGTTGAACAGCACCAGCCCCTGCACGGTCGTCATCAGGTCGAAGAGCTGGAGCACCCGCACCACGGGCAGCAGGATGACCTGCGGCGGGATCATCAGCCCGCACAGCAGTAACAGCGTGGCCGCTCTCCCCCACCGCGACGGCGTGCGCGCGAGGTAGTGCCCGAGCATCGCCGACAGGATCGTCAGCACCGCGACCGACAGCGCCGTCACGATGACGCTGTTGCCGAGGCTGGCCCAGAACAGCCGGTCGGGGCGCGACAGCACGGCCGCCAGGTTGTCCAGCGTCGGCGGCAGCGGCGGCCCGAACGGGTCGGGCGCGATGTCGGGGCCGTGCTTGAAGGTGTTGGCCAGCACGACGTACAGCGGCACCGCGAACAGCGCCCCCACCACGGTCGTCACCAGGGCTCTCACAGCTCGACCTCCCGTCGCCGCAGCAGCCTCAGCGCCACCGCCGACGCCGACGCGATGATCGCCAGCATCACGATGGCCATCGCCGAGGCGTAACCCTGCCTGTTGGCCACGAATCCGGTCTGCAGCACCACGAACGCGATCGTGGCGGTCGAGCCCGACCCCGGCCCGCCGTTCGTGATGACCTGGATGTGGTCATAGGCCTTGAACGCCGTGATCAGCAGGACGACGGTGTTGACGGTGACCGCGGGCGCCAGCATCGGCCAGGTCACCTTGCGGAAGCGGGCGACGGCCCCCGCGCCGTCGATGGCCGCCGCCTCCTGCAGTTCGTGCGGTACGGCCTGCAGCCCCGCGAGGTAGACGACGACGCAGAAACCGAGCATCTGCCACGACATGATGCCGCCGAGCGAGTAGAGCGCGAGGTCGGGATCGGACAGCCAGCCGATGTCGGTGCCGAGCGCCAGGTTGACGATGCCGTCGTCGGCGAGCATGCGCGTCCAGACCACGCTGACCACGACCGAGCTGAGCACGACGGGCACGAAGAACGTGGCCCGCCACGCGTTGTAGAACCAGCCCTTGCGGTCGAGGAGCACCGCGATGGCCAGTCCTGCGACGTTGGGCACGATGACGATGATCGCCGTGAGGATCACCGTCACCTTCAGCGCGGTCAGGAACTCCTCGTCGGTGAAGAGCAGCTGGTAGTTGCGCAGACCGACGAACCTGCTCGGCGGGTTGAAGGGGTTGTGGTCGGTGAGGCTGTATCCGAAGCTCACCACGATCGGCGCGAGCACGAAGCACAGGTAGACGAGCATGCCGGGTGCGGCGAACACGCCGAAGTGCGCGAGTCTCCTCAAGAGGCCTTGTCCCATTCGGTGTCGAGATAGGCGGCGGCCTCGGCGGGCTTCTTCCTGCCCAGGATGACGTCCTGTACCGCGGCGTAGACCTTCGGCGTCATGCCGGAGATCAGCGAGTCGCCGCCCGTCTCCCACGAGAAGGCCTTCACCATGGCGTTCGCCTGGACGTTCTTCGACCACAGGTCGTACGTGGCCTTGAAGACGGGGCCGGTGTCGGCGGGCGGGGTGTAGCCCTTGATCGCGGGGAAGAGCGCGTCGGACTTCACGGAGTTGTCCAGGTTGCTCTTGTCGAGCTGGAAGGCCAGCGCGAACTTCTTGGCCGCGTCCAGGTGCTTGGAGTTGGCGTTGACCTCGAGCCCGCCGCCGGTGTAGCCGGGCAGGAGCGGCGCGCCGTCGGCCGTCGGCCATGCGAAGACACCGAGGTCGTCCTTGATGTCGCTCTTGTCACCCGCGGCGGCGAACCATGAGCCCATGGGGTACATCGCGCCCTTGCCCGCGAGAAAGGCCTGCTCGGTGGCGGCGTAGTCGAGGGAGAGCATGCCCTTGTCGATGTAGCCCTTGCCCGCCAGGTCGCCGACGAGCGTGAGCGCCTTGACGAAGTCGGGGTCGGCGAACCTGACCGAGCCGGCTCTCCTGTCGGTCATCCAGCCGGGGGTCTTCCTGTACACCTCCGTCGCCACCGTCGCGGTGAGCGGGAGGACGCTCGGAAAGGCCTCCTTGCCGCCGCCGACCACGAACGGCGTCATGCCCTTGGCCTTCAGCTTCGCGCCGGCCTCCAGAAGTTCGGCGTAGGTCTTCGGCGGCGCGCTGATGCCCGCCTTCTCGAACATCGACTTGCGGTAGTAGACGTTGGGGATCGACTGGGTGTTGGCGGGCAACTGGTAGACCTTGCCGTCGATCGCGCCGCCGTCCGGCACCAGGAAGTCGCCGAGTTCCTCGGGTTTCCACGCATAGAGGTTCTGCGCGGCGCCGATGTCGGCGGGGGAGACGGCCAGCATCACGTCGGGGAACTGGCCGGAGGTCAGCAGTTGCTTGGCGTAGCCCGTGCGGTCGACGGTCGGCGCGACGAGCTTCTTCACCGCGATGTCGGGGTACTTGTCGGTGACGCGCTTGATCGCCGAGTCCCAGTACTCCGGGGTGAGGTTGGGGGTCTCGAAGGTCAGGAAGCTGATCTCCTGCTGCTGCCGCGCGGGAGCGCTGCCGGTGCCGCCGGGGGCCGGCTGGGCGGTCTCCCCCACGGTGCACGCGGTCGCGGCGACCGCGATGGCCAGGAGCGCCAGGACCGTTCTGCGGTGGTCAGGCATGGCGGAACTACCTCCGTCTGGGGGCGGGCGTCGGAGTTGTCCGTGAGCGTTCACGTGAACGCTCACGAGCAGCCTCCGACGTGACGTCGGCGATGTCAAGGGGTGGTTGACAGCCACGCGCGGCGGACCGATGATCGGCCCGTGAGCGTTCACGTGAGCGCTCCCACACGCTGCCTCCGCCCTTCACGCGTGGCGGCGTCAGCGCAGCCAGAGGAGGCTAAAGTCTCAGTCGTGCCAGGGACGAAGAAGTCGCGCAGGGTCACCATCGACGACGTGGCACGGTCCGCCGGCGTCTCCCGCCAGACGGTGTCGCGGGCCATCAACGACAAGGGCGAGATCGACCCCGAGACCAGGCGGCGCGTACTCCAGGTCGCCCAGGAGATGGGCTACCGGCCCAGCAGGTTCGCCCGTGGCATGGTGCGCCAGGACGTCACCACGCTCGGGCTGATCATCGCCGATGTGCTCAACCCCTTCTTCCCCGAGGTGGTCTCCGGCGTGCTGGAGGCGGCCGACGAGCGCGGCTGGCAGGTCGTCGTGTACGCCACGGGCTCAGAGCTGGACAAGGAGCTCGCGGTCGCCGAAAGCGTGCCCAACCACGTGGACGCGTGCGTCGGGTTCCTGCTCCACACGGGCGCCATCGACAAGATCGCCGCCTCGGGCATCCCCTTCGTGCTGCTCGACCGAGGCGGCCGCGCACCGGCGGTGCCGGGCGTGGACATCGACTTCGCCAGCGGCATCAGGCAGGGGCTCGACCACCTCATGGAGCAGGGACACCGGCGCATCGCGATGATCGACGACCACGCGCACGCCCGGCCTGGCACACACAACGCTCGCAGGGAGCTCTACCTCGCCTTCGCCGCCGAGCACGGGTTGCCGGTCGACGAGACGTGGATCCAGCCCGCGGTCAACTCCGTGGACGGGGGCGCCGCGGCGATGGACGAACTGCTCGCCGCGCATCCCGACGTCACCGCGGTGTTCGCCTACAACGACCACATCGCCATCGGGGCGATGCGGAGGGCCATGCGGCTCGGGCTCGCCGTACCGGGCAACTGCGCGTTTCTCGGCTTCGACGGGCTGGCGATCGGGGAGCTGGTCGACCCGCCGCTGACCACGATCCACATCGACAAACGCAGGCTCGGCCACCTGGCGGTCGACCAGGTCGCGGCGGTCATGACCGCGCCTCAGGGCTCGGGCGTCGAGGCGATGACGATCGACCCCAGGCTGGTGGTGCGCCTGTCGACCTGAGCCCCCAGGCTGGTGGTCCGCCTATCGACCCCAGCCCCCAGGCTGGTGGTCCGCCTGTCGACCTGAGCCCCCCAGGCTGGTGGTCCGCCTATCGACCCCAGCCCCCAGGCTGGTGGTCCGCCTATCGACCCGAGCCCCCAGTCAGGGCTCCAGCAGGCGGCGGGCCCCAGACCCCTGCCTTCCCAGCGCGTCACCGGGGTTGACCAGCGTGCACTGCTCGAACGACAGGCAGCCACAACCGATGCACTCGGTGAACCTGTCGCGCATCCGCTCCATCTTCTTGATCCTGGCGTTGATCTCCTCGCTCCAGCACTGCGAGGCCCGCACCCAGAACTCCCGCGTGGGCGGCGCGTCCGGCGGCAGGAAGCCCAGCACGTCGCCGATCACCGACAGCGGCATGCCGACGCTCTGCGAGGCCCGGATGAACGCCACCCTGCGCAGCGTGCTGCGATGGTATCGGCGCTGGTTGCCCATGGTACGGCGGCTGCCGATGAGGCCCTCCCGCTCGTAGAAGCGCAGCGCGGAGGCGGGCACGCCGCTGCGCTGCGACAGCTCACCGATCGTGAGTTCCTTGGAGATCGCTGCGGGCTCCGGCACGCCCTCCAGGCTAGCTTGACTTCAACCTCGGTTTAACTACGAGGGCGGTCTCCTCGACGACCGAGGAGTCCCCCGATGCCCGACGTCGTGGCCCAGGGCCTGGCTCGACGCACCCGCGACGACGTGCCTGATCGGCCCCGGCCACACCACCGAGAATGACGCCGACCATCGCCTGTCGGGCTGCTCGCTCGGCGCATGGTTCGACATGATCGTCCACTCCCCGAAGTCACTCCTGCCCGCCTCCTCACCTGACACGCACCCGCCACCCAAACCCCGAAGCCACCCCGTCCGGCCACCACTTCCCGGGGTAGCTATTCCGCTCTGGCTCCTCACCGAGGTCGGAGAGCATGCGCGAGGTCGGAGAGCATGCGCGAGGTCGGAGCGCGGCCATCGAGCACGCAGGCCGGTGGCGCGGCCCCACCGGGACCAGAGATCCCCGCAGGTCGGGGGTTCGAGACGACCGGGCCACGCCGTAACGACAACGGGGGGATTCGGAAGTCGCCCTCCGAATCCCCCTGTTCAGCCAGGTGTCAGCTGCAGCCGCTGGTGGAGCCGCAGCCCTCGCAGACGTAGCAGCTGCCCGCGGGCCGCATCTTCGTGCCGCAGGTCATGCAGAGCGGCGCGTCGGCGGTGAAGCGCTGGTGGCTCTCCAGCGTCAGCTCCTTGGTCTCCCGCGCAGGCGCGGGAGCGGCGGGCTCGACTGCCTTCGCCTCGATCGGCGCCGACTGCGCGAGCTCCTCCCTGTCGACCGCGGGGTCCTCGCCGCGCTGCTGAGCCGTACGCTCGGCGGCGGAGAAGATGCCGAGCGCGGCCCGCTCGTCGTAGGGCAGGTGGTCGAGCGCCAGGCGGCGGAAGATGTAGTCCATCACCGAGGTCGCCATCCGCACGTCGGGGTCGTCGGTCATCCCGGCGGGCTCGAAGCGCATGTTGACGAACTTGCTGACGTACGTCTCCAGCGGCACGCCGTACTGCAGGCCGATGGACATCGCCACGGAGAAGGCGTCCATGACACCCGCCAGTGTCGAACCCTGCTTGGACATCTTGAGGAAGACCTCGCCGAGCCCGTCGTCAGGGTAGGACGAGGCGGTCATGTAGCCCTTGGCGCCGCCCACGGTGAAGCGGGTGGTGGTGCTGGGACGCTGGTTCGGCATCCGGCGCCGGGTCGGCCGGTTGACCTCGATGACCTTGACCTCGGGCTCCTGCGCCTCGACGCCGGCAGCGGCCTCCTTCTTACCCGCGGCCGACAGCGGCTGGCCGACCTTGCAGTTGTCGCGGTAGACGGCCAGGGCCTTCAGGCCCATCCGCCAACCCTCCATGTAGACCTGCTCGATGTCCTCGATCGTGGCCGACTCGGGGAGGTTGACGGTCTTGGAGATCGCGCCGGACAGGAACGGCTGCGCGGCTGCCATCATGCGGACGTGGCCCATGGGCGCGATCGCCCGCTCGCCCATCGCGCAGTCGAAAACCTCGTAGTGCTCGCGCTTCAGCCCGGGGGCGTCGACGACGTGGCCGTGCTCACCGATGTACTCGACGATGGCCTCGATCTGCTCCTGCTGGTAGCCGAGCTGCTTGAGCGCCCGCGGAATCGTCTGGTTGACGATCTGCATGGAGCCGCCGCCCACCAGCTTCTTGAACTTGACCAGCGCCAGGTCGGGCTCGATGCCGGTGGTGTCACAGTCCATCATCAGGCCGATGGTGCCGGTCGGCGCGAGCAGCGAGGCCTGCGCGTTGCGGTAGCCGTTCTTCTCGCCCAGCCTGAGGCAGTCGGACCACTGCTTGGACGCCTCGGTGTGGATCTTGGCGTCCATGGTGCCGATGGTGCGCAGGCTGTCGTTGGCGCCCGCGTGCTTGCGCATGACGCGCTTGTGCGCGTCGGCGTTCCTGGCATAGCCGTCGTACGGCCCGACCACCGCGGCGAGCTCGGCGCTGCGCCGGTAGGACACGCCGGTCATGAGCGAGGTGATCGCCCCGGCCACCGCGCGGCCGCCGTCGGAGTCGTAGGCGTGGCCCGTCGCCATGAGCAGCGCGCCCAGGTTGGCGTAGCCGATGCCCAGCTGGCGGTAGGCGCGGGTGGTCTCGCCGATCTTCTCGGTCGGGAAGTCGGCGAACGTGATCGACACGTCCATGGCCGTGATGATCAGCTCGGTGAGCTTCACGAAGTTCTGGATGTCGAAGGAGTTGTCGTCCTTCAGGAACTTCATCAGGTTGATGCTGGCGAGGTTGCACGAGGAGTTGTCCAGGTGCAGGTACTCCGAGCACGGGTTGGACGCGGTGATGCGGCCGGTCTCGGGGCTGGTGTGCCAGTCGTTGATCGTGTCGTCGTACTGCACGCCGGGGTCGGCGCACTCCCACGCGGCCTTGGCCATCTTGCGGAAGAGGTCCTTGGCGTCGACCTGCTCGATGACCTCACCCGTCAGGCGAGCGCGCAGGCTGAACTTGCCGCCCTTGTCGACGGCGCGCATGAACTCGTCGGAGACGCGGACGGAGTTGTTGGCGTTCTGGTACTGGACCGAGACGATGTCCTTGCCGCCCAGGTCCATGTCGAACCCGGCGTCACGGAGCGCGCGAACCTTGTCCTCTTCGCGCGCCTTCGTCTCGATGAACTCCTCGATGTCGGGGTGATCGACGTCGAGGACGACCATCTTGGCGGCCCTGCGGGTCGCGCCGCCCGACTTGATGGTGCCTGCGGAGGCGTCGGCGCCGCGCATGAAGCTCACAGGGCCGCTGGCCGTACCACCGCTCGACAGCAGTTCCTTGGAGGAGCGGATGCGGGACAGGTTGACGCCCGAGCCCGAACCGCCCTTGAAGATCACACCCTCTTCCTTGTACCAGTCGAGGATCGACTCCATGGTGTCGTCGACGGCCAAGATGAAACAGGCGCTGACCTGCTGCGGGCTCTGCGTGCCCACGTTGAACCACACCGGCGAGTTGAAGGCGAACACCTGGTTGACCAGGGCGTGCTTCAGCTCGTGGTCGAAGATCTCGACATCCTCGTCAGTGGCGAAGTAGCCGTTCTCGACCGCGGTCCTGGTGTACATCCCGACCACGCGATCGACGAGCTGCTTCAGGCTCCACTCGCGCTGCGGGGTGCCGACCGCGCCGCGGAAGTACTTGGTCGTCACGATGTTGGCCGCGTTGACCGACCACGACTCGGGGAACTCCACACCCCGCTGCTCGAAGTTGATCGAGCCGTCGCGCCAATTGGTCATGACAACGTCGCGGCGCTCCCACGTGATCTCGTCATAGGGATGCACTCCGGGCTTGGTGAAGATCCTCTTCATCTTCAACCCCTTGCGCTTGCCCCCACGCGTCGCTGACCCGCTGACCGTCTCCGTCATGACTCCCCCTTCTCGGCTTTAAGTTGCTTGATCTCGGCCTCGAAGTCCGCCAGGCTCTCGAAACCGCGATATACCGATGCGAACCGCAGGTACGCCACCTCGTCCAGGTCGCGCAGCGGCCCGAGGATCGCCAGGCCGACTTCGTTGGAGGGGATCTCAGCCGCGCCTCTGGCCCTGATCGCCTCCTCGACCCGCTGCCCGAGCTGCGCGAGCGAATCCTCTGTGACAGGCCGGCCCTGGCAGGCCCTGCGTACGCCCGCCACCACCTTGTCCCTCGAGAACGGCTCCGTCACTCCGCTGCGCTTGCTCACCATCAGCAGGACCGTCTCCTGCGTGGTGAACCTGCGCCCGCATTCAGGGCAGGTACGGCGACGCCTGATCGCGCCTCCGTCGTCCGTGGAGCGGCTGTCGATGACCCTGGTGTCCGGGTGACGACAGAACGGACAGTGCACGCTTCGCCTCCTCGACACTCCACCTGGCTCACCACTCGTAAAATGCTCGTCGGCAGATGCTCGCGCCCGCTCCACGGGCTGCCATGGACCGGTCACGGAAACACAAGTTATGGTGAACCTACATCGGTGTAACTACTAGATGTTGTGGTCCAACCGTAGAAGCGCGCGACCATGAACGCAAGTTGGCCGGGCCCGGTGAATCGAAGTCGCTGATCAGCCGCTCAGGGTCGGGCGTGTCGCACGTGAGTGACGTACGCACGCTCCTGTGACCCGTCACGGCACGACCGCCCGCGCCGCCGTTCTCGGGTCCGCCACCCTCGCGTCGCGGCTCGTCGACAGGCGCAGATGATCTCCGCGAAGGGGGCGAACGTCGGCACGAGGCAAGACCCTATGCCGCCGCGCGCCCACTCTCGACCACGACACCGGCGAATGCGCGGCTCAATTCGAGCACTCGTCGGTACGTCCCGGACCGAGCGACAGGACGACCAGATCCGTGTCCCCTCACATCCGACCGGCGGAGGATGACGCCGTCATGATCGCCGAGGCCTTTGATCCGCCTCTGCCTCAACGCCGCGCCGCCACCCGCCGTACGACGGAACCCTCGGATGAGGCCCGCGTACGCCGGTCGCCGGCCACACAGAACCTCGGACCAAGCCCGCGCACCAGCGCGTTCGGCACATGGAACCTCGGACCAAGCCCGCCTACCTCCGCGCTCGGCACACGGAACCTCGGACGAGGCTCGCCTACCGCCGCGTTGGCCGCACGGAACCTCGGACCAAGCCCGCCTACCTCCGCGCTCGACGCACGGAACCTCGGACGAGGCTCGCATACGCCGGTCGCCGGCCACACGGAACCCTCAGACGAGGCCGGCGTACCGCCGGTCGTTGATCGCCGGGAGTAACGCGCGTAACGAGGGCGTGAACGCACATCCAAGCCGCATCTCGGCCGCGTCCGACTCCCCCTCAGAGATAGGTGAGAAGGCCGGCAGGCCGCCGATGATCGACTGCTCGAAGGCCGAACGAGGCGCAGCCAGGCGAGCGAACGGCCACTGCCTGCCCCAGCACTTCAGGAACGGCAGCCACAAATCGAAGCCCATGCCATCCCTCCTTCACCTCGCCGGTGTGGATTCCATCCCACCAGACGGCACCGACAATTTCGGAGCGCCGCCAACACCGCACTCGGCGCCTTGCCGCCTCGCCTGGGTGCCGATCATGACGACCTGGTTCGTCTGGTGGGGTGTGGCGATCGAACTCAGCGATCGAGCCCCCGCTTCCCACCGGCGAACGCGAGCCGACCACGGCGGCGGCGACGCCTCACGAGATGGACCATCAAGCACGAGATGGACCATCAAGCACGAGATGAACCGTCAAGCACGAGATGAACCATCAGGCACGAGATGAACCATCAGGCACGAGATGAACCATCAGGCACGAGATGGACCATCAGGCACGGAAGGGGAGGAAGTCTGACCGGCTGTAGATGCGGATCACAGGGGTTGACAGGTGATTTCACCATGGCGATGTACGGCGCCAACGCCCCGTTCGCCAGAGGCGTGCATGGCCGCCTCGACCATGGAATAGCTCCCATCCCAGGCGCCCAGCACACATGTACACGGTCAACGGCTCCGTGCAACGGATACACGTACGCCACACCCACCGCTCCGGCAGGTTCGCCCTGTCTCTCGGAGGTGGGGAGTAGCTCGCTACATCCCAGCCCGCACCGCTTGTACAACGCGTAGGACCGTCCATTCTGAGCCCTTGGTGACCGCCGCAGTCTCACGGCATGACGCCAGATGGTGTCGCACGTCGCGATCTGCTGGAAGACGCCGTCTCCCAGATCCCTCAAGCAATTGAATCCTCATAGTGATCCCGAATGCGCACTCATGGGGGACAGTCCTTCACCGGCGCACGCAAGAAGCGTGTGACACGAACCGAGAACCTCGATATATGTCGAGCAGAACGCGTTGTCACCTCGCGGGTCGTCGCGGCACTCATAGTTGGCGTCTCGGGCCTTCGAACAGTCGAAATCGACAGCCGGATCAACGTTCCCCTGACAGCGCGAGAACTCTCTTTCACTCGCAGCGCACACGACGTCAGACCGGATGGGGGCTCCCGTACGGCACGACAAGTGGGGTTCGACGGATGCGGCACAGCCCTCTCCATCAGGGAACGCCGCCCGCTCCGCATCTACCTTCAATTCCGACGATCAGTGCTCGCTGGCACGATGTGGCCGAGTTCTTCGCCTTATGGCGCGTGACGCAGTCCTCATATCCTGGCGCTTTCGACCGGCAGTCCAACCCTCTCGACCCCTTACCCCTTGGGCAGATGTCATCGGCCGCGGCACGCGAATCGGCATCCGTCAGAGAATCCCATGACGGCTGCGACCGTGGAATCTGCGGAGGTGCCACAGTTGCGGAGCAACCGGCCAGGGCGAGAATGGCCGTGAGTGCCGTCAGCACACTCCGGATCCGCCACCCCGGTGCGACCATACGTCCGCATGGATCCGCGGCCGACATCAGCACGCGAACATCAGCCCGGTCGCCGAACCAGCGCTATCGGCATCAAAGTGGGGCCGCCGTCATCACCCCTTGTGTGTGCACCGGCTTGGCGGCATTTCAGAAACAACACAGGGCCGTACCCCGTATCCCCATCGGGCGCCCGTCGAGATCAGCAACGCCGGCGATGCGCCGGTCGCCGTACCCGTATCTCCATCGGGCGGCCGGGTCATGGTCGGCTTGTCACGGAATCGTCGCTCCTACCGGGTGCGGGGACCAGAAGGCGCCAGGCCGCGTGGCGGACCGTCCAGGTACGGCGCGTCACCTCGGGACCCACCTCGCCGTCGGCGTTGACGGGAACGGGCTCCCCCGCGATCGTGATCTCCCTTGCCCGGCAGGTGCGCACGTCGGCATGATCGGGATGCTCGCCGCGACGCAGCCGAAGGGCGAAGGCGAGGCGGGCGAGCGGGCCCGTGGCGAAGGAGACCACCACGTCGGCCAGCCCGTCGTCGAGCAGGGCGTCGGGCGTCAGAGGGGTTCCGCCGCCGATCGACCTGCCGTTGCCGATGCCGACCAGCAGGACCCTGCGCCGCCCGTCGGCGAGCGTCCCGCCGTCCGCGACGACGCGCAGCCTCCAGCCCGGCGCCCGCACGCCCGCGATCACCGCCCCCACGACGTACGCGGCCCGGCGGAGCAGCGATTTGAGCGGTACAGCCTCGCGCGAACCCAGCGCCCCGACTCCGAGATGGACGGCGTTGATCACGATGCCGCCTCTGTCATCGGCAAGGAGATCCATGGGGCGCACGTGCCCGTCCAGGACCACGCGGGCGGCTCTCGAAGGGTCGAGCGGCAGACCAGCCGCGCGCGCCAGGTCGTTGCCCGTGCCCATCGGCACCAGCCCGACCGGCCTGCTTTCCAGTTCCCCGCGGTCGGCGAGCGCCGCCACCAGCGCGTGCAGGGTGCCGTCGCCGCCCATGACCACGGGTACGCGGTCGGAATGCTCCCCCAGCACCCTGCCGAGATCCTCGGGATCCTCACAGATCCGCACATCGGCCCCGGCCTCCAGGGCCGCCACCGCGGCGCGGCGGAGGTCGTCGTCGGCCCCGCCTGCCTTCGAGTTACGGATCACGAGCAGCTTCACGGTTCCTCCTTCGGAGAACCGCTCACCTGCCCTCCCGTGCCGGGGCGACACACCTGGCGAGGGCAGGCCGTTGCCGAGCGCGTGCCGTGGAGCGGACGTCGTCTCCCAGGAAGAAGGGGCGCCGACTCTCGGCCGGCGGCCGACGCATACCCCAGGTGCCGGTCAGGGCGCGCGGTCGGGCAGGTAGAGCCGACCGCCGGGGCGGATGAGTGAGCTGTTCAGCCCGTTGAGCCGCATGATCTCTCCCGCCACCGCGGAGGGGTCGTCGCCCGGAGAGACCGCGGCCGCGATGGTCCACAGCGTGTCGCCCTTCTCGACGACCACCCAGGGCAGCCCCTCGCGCCCCGTCCCGGTCATCTCCTGCGCGATGGCCCAACTGGTGGCCTTGGCGCCGAGCACGAAGCCTCCCAGGGACAATACGGCGAACAACCCCACGAGCACGACCCTCCCCCGTCTGGTCAGCCTCATGGGAGGGTGCTGGATCTGCTCTCCACCCGGCTCCGGCCCTGCCGGGACCACCCTGAGCCCACCCCGGCCCGACCTCGGCCTGGTCTCGCGCGCTCTACGCTTCCTCGCTTTCCCCCGATTCGCCGCGGTGCGCACCTTCGGGGCTCGGTCGACCGCCATCGGCCTGGGCCGATCCGCGACGGCCTCACTCAGGGGCAACGCCGCCCGCGCGATCTGAGGCACCGTGGCCGACCGCGCCTCGTGGGACCGGGCCGCCGCCGATCCCACCTCCCGCGTCCGCTCCGTGGGCGACCCCACCTCCTGGGGCCGGTTCCCGCCCGGCAACGCGTTCTGCCCTTGTGTCGCGCCCGTCTGGAGACCGCCGCCCCTTCGTCGCCAGGCCGGCCTGCCCAGCGACGTACCGCGCAGCCCGCCTCGCTTGCCCCGTCGACCGCTCTGGCGCCCCTCCCGCCCTCCGCGCGTACCTTCGCCGCGTCCTGTCCGCCCTGATCGATCGCCTGTCGCGATCGCCCGGCCCCGCATGCCGTCCATCTCCGCCCCCGGCTCTCTCGTCCCGCCTTCAGGACCGCTCGTGCCCTCCCGCGCGTCCGAGTCCTGCACCCCCTGGTCGCGGACGACCCGCAACCGCCCGCCACCTGCCGCGCGTGGCCCCGTGGACCGTCCGCCCGATGCCCCTCGTGACCCGGCAGACCGCCCACCCCCGGCCTCGCGCGGCCCCGCGGGCCGTCCGCCGACCTGCTTGCCCTGGGCGCCGCCGTCGGCGGCCAGGGCCTCCCGTCCGTCCGCCCCCGCGGACGCTTCCCCTGCGCCGCGCCCCTTCGCCGTGCGAGGCGCCGCGCCGCGCCCTGCCGTACCACGAGGTGGGGGAACCAGGCGGAGTCGGCCTCCAGGAGCGGGAGGACGCACGCGCTCCTCTCTCGTGATGTCCGCGATCAAGGTGAGTTGTTCGTCTTGGCTGGTCGAATCTGTCGTTGTGGTCGCTCGCACTGATGACCTCCCGCCACCGTCGACCCAAGGAAAAGGTCAAATAAAGATCAGCGAATCGAACACGGTGTCGATCGAACTCCCGTACGATGTTGTACACCACGTCACCGACGATTTCGAGGAAGACTCGAACAATTGTTTGAAGTTGATCTTCATCGGCGGTACGGTCGCTGTGTGCGACATGAAGACCACGGACCGGAAGGTGGGCCGGTGAGGCATGCCGCCGGGCGAGGAGGAGAGCATGAGCGAGCCGAATGACGGCAATGGCGTCAGCGACCTTGCGGTCCGCCGTCGTGACTCACTGGGCCTGACACCCAGGCAACGCAAGATCCTTGAGGTGATTCGCGACTCGGTGCAGCAGCGCGGCTACCCGCCGTCCATGCGCGAGATCGGCGAGGCCGTGCAGCTGACCAGCACTTCCAGTGTGTCGCACCAGCTGACCGCGTTGCAGCGCAAGGGCTACCTGCGGCGTGACCCGCACCGCCCCCGCGCCCTTGAGGTCAGGCTCCCCGGCGAGCCGGTGCTGTGGGTGGACCCCGACGGTGGCGAGGACGAGTCGCCGGTCAGCAGGCCGACGGCCGCCTACGTGCCTCTGGTCGGCCGCATCGCCGCCGGTGGTCCGATCCTGGCCGAGGAGAGCGTCGAGGACGTCTTCGCGCTGCCCAAGCAGCTCGTCGGTGAGGGCACTCTCTTCCTCCTCCAGGTCGCCGGTGACTCGATGATCGAGGCCGCGATCGCCGACGGCGACTGGGTGGTCGTACGGCAGCAGCCGGTGGCCGAGAGCGGCGACATCGTGGCAGCCATGATCGACGGCGAGGCGACGGTGAAGACGTTCAAGCGCAAGGATGGCCACATCTGGCTGGTCCCGCACAACGCCAACTACGACCCGATCCCGGGCGACGAGGCCAGCGTGCTCGGCAAGGTCGTGGCGGTCCTCCGCCGCCTCTAGCCGTGTCTCGCCGCTCGATCGGCCCTCACCTTTCCCGAGGGTCGATCGAGTCGGCGTACCCCGAGCTGGGTCTTCATGGCGCACGTGTTCCAGTGCCGCATCAGGCAACGTCCGACCTTACTGTGAGGTGACACAGCCGAACCGGCATGGTGGGCCATGCCGCAGAACGTGTTCCGGTACCGAGCTCTCGGCCACCACGGCGGTTCGCCCGTCGACTCCTCCCAGCGGGCAGATCAGCTCGCAATCCGTATCCATCGGGCATGTCGCACATTCTGGGTGACACTGATCGGGTGGACGATACCTTCCCCCGGCCCACCAAAGACGGCCTGAAATGGGCGAACGCGGGTCCTGACGTCATCGCCTGCTGGATCGCCGACATGGACTTCCCCACCGCGCCCGCGATCGTCGAGGCACTCCAGCGACGCGCCCGCGGCGACCTGGGCTATCCCGCCTGGGCGGCCGACCCGCAGGCGGGCCCGCTGGCCGAGGCGTTCACCGAACGCATGCTCGTCCGGTACGGCTGGGACGCCGACCCGTCAGCCGTCCGCGCCTTCTCCGACCTCAACCAGGCGCTCCAGGTCGTGCTCCACATCGCCACAGATCCTGGTGACACGGTCGCGATGCACGCCCCGGCCTACCCTCCGTTCCTCGGCACACTCGAGGAGATGGGCCGCGTGCTGCGCACCGACCTGTCGGACCTGGCTGATTGCCGCGCGCTCGTCCTGGTCAACCCGCACAACCCGACGGGCAGGGTCTTCACGAGATCCGAGCTGGCCGCCTTGGCCGAGCAGGTCGAACGGCACGACCTGCTAGTCGTCTCCGACGAGGTCCACGCCGACCTGGTCTATTCCCCCGCCGAACACATCCCGTTCGCCTCGATCCTGCCCGAACGCACGATCACCCTCACGTCCGCGACCAAAGCCTTCAACCTCGGCGGCGTCCGCTGCGCGCTGGCCCACCTCGGCCCGCCGCGGATCCGCGAGACACTCCGCTCCCATCCCTCCTTCCTGTACGGCGGCGCGAACGTGTTCGGCGTCGAGGCCACGGTGGCCGCGTGGAAGCACGCCGACGGGTGGCTGAGCGACACCATGACCGTCCTGGACCGCAACCGGCAGCTGATCGCCTCACGGGTGCCCGGGTACGTGGCGCCCGACGCGACGTATCTGGCGTGGCTGGACGTGGGCCGTCCGGGGATGGCCGAGGTGCTCGAGCGAGAGGCGCGCATCCTGGTGAGCGACGGCGCCACCTTCGGGCCCGGTGGGGAGAGGTTCGTCAGGGTCAACTTCGCGACCTCGGCCGAGATCCTCACCGAGGTCCTGGACCGCCTGACTCGCGTGTGCGCGATCCCGGCGGCGACGTCACCTCGGCCCGAACCGCTCACCGGCCGCTGACAACCCCTGCGCACGGCGGGGGGCCTGCGCCCAGGTCGGCCTGACGCTGTCAACGAGACCGCCCCATCCCAACCTGAAACGGCAGGACAGCCTCCGCTCAGGTCGGCCTGACGCTGTCAACGACACTGCCCCATCCCAGCTGGAAAGGGCGGGGCTGCCAGGTCGCCCCCGGAAACTTTTGGTTGGACCTCCCCGCCCAGCCGGGAAGGCAGGCGGGCTCGACCGCGCCGGCACAGCGCGGGTGCGCTCTCCGGGCACCAACGCGGATGCGCACCGGGCACAACGCGGATGCACAGAGGTACCTGCCCCCGATGTTCGCCGAGGCTTCCACACGGAGGACACTGCCGGCGGCAGGCCGCTCCGGTCGGCACAGGCGTGGACGGACGTCGCACCAGGTGTGGGCCTCACCCAGGACCTTCGCCCGTGACCGCCTCTCGTGACCCCGACGGTATGCGGGGCACGAGAGGCGAGCGGGTGGCCGGTGCACGGTGGAGCGGGCGCACCGTAGAGCAGGCGCACCGTAGAGCAGGCGCACCGTAGAGCAGGCGCACCGTAGAGCAGGCGCACCGTAGAGCAGGCGCACCGTAGAGCAGGCGCACCGCGGGGCAATGCCG